>JAYTGA010000098.1:0-45834 GCA_043733905.1 Segetibacter sp. | reverse complement strand
AATACTCAATACTAAATACTCAATACTATTCCTGGCTGTTTGTCTAAATAGTTAAGAATAATCCAACTCCTTTACTATTGCTTGTTTTCTCTACAGGTTCGTGTAATTTGCCGTACTGTAGCAATTGCCTGAAAGGAGTTGTTGAGAATAAGAAGACATTTTTTGCTTCATTAAAACAAAAATATCCGATGCCCAACCGTAAAAATCTATGTTTTGCCCTTGCCGCCGTTCTCACTATTCACTCCCTTTTCATTTTTGCCAAAAATAAACCTGCGAACTCCACATCATCAGTGTCTGCCAATGCATACGATGTGTGCGATGGCATTGAAAAAAATGAGAAGCCTGCAAACAGCACTGCGGACATTTACGAAACCCTCCACCTGCAACAGTTAGGTCTCAGCATAGAAGCCTTCACCCAGGGTGTCGAAGGATACAATAGCCTGCTCGTTTCCGGTCGTTTAGCCAACAGCAATGTTCTGTCCATCATAGATTTCAGCAAGCCTTCGGCCAGCAAAAGATTGTTTGTCATTGACATGAAAAATGGCAAATTATTGTTCAATACCTACGTGGCTCATGGCCGCAACTCTGGCCGCGAAATGGCGAAAGAATTCAGCAACGATGCAGAGAGCAACAAAAGCAGTCTCGGTTTTTTTCTAACCGGCGACACATACCTGGGCAAGCACGGTTTTTCCCTCCGCCTGCTGGGCGAAGAAAAAGGGATTAACGACAATGCAAACAGCCGCGCCATTGTCATGCACAGTGCCGCCTATGTCAGCGAAGAAGCCATCCGCATGCAGGGTTTTGCAGGCCGCAGTCTTGGCTGTCCCGCCCTGCCCGAGGCGCTCAACAAACCCATCATCGAAAAGATCAAAAACGGCAGTTGCCTCTTCCTCTACAGCCCCGACCGCTACTACGCAAGTCACTCTGTTATCCTCAAAAAGATGGCGTAGTTCCCTGACCGCTGATCCCAATAGTTTACTCATGTAATCAATGCCATTACTAAAGTTTTTTTGGGAACGGGTATTAGTTCTTTATTCTGCTCCGGTTGTCCAAAGGATGCTGTAACTCAGAACCCATAACTCAGAACTCATAACTCATAACCCATAACCCATAACCGATAACTCAGAACTCAGAACTTAGAACTCAGAACTCAGAATTCCCTACCTTGTAGAACAAACCGGACACATGCACAACACCCCTGTCACCTCCGTTGCTCCAAAGCCCCGCTTCAATCTTTATTTATTACCCAACCGCCGGTTGCTGCTATATTTCATTGCTCTGGCATTTTCCGTTTCATCCTGCAAAACCATAGCTTACTACGACGATGGAACGTTTGTCAAAACCGCTGAACTAAAAGCCAAATCACTCGTTTTAATTTCACATGCCAACGAAGAATTCAAAGACTACCGGACACAGGTAGATGATATTATGGTGATGGCCGAAACCATCTATGCCATGCAAAAAGCAAGAGAACTCAACTACCTGACCGTGAAGCAATGGGACATTATGATGAAAGGAACAGGCGTCGGTTCAAAGTCCATTTTGCCCGAATTCTTCAACATGTGGAAGAAGAAAGGTAAGCTCAACGATTTCTTCATAGACGAAGCCAGGGACCAGGTAGGAGCCGCCTTTGACGAAATACTGAAACTGGAAGATAAAAAATTAAGAAAGTAAAACTCAATTCCTATTTTATGGTAAATTTCGAAGACATCTTCAACGACATAAAAACCCAGGTGGTTGACCTTGCAAAAACAGAAGTGAAAGACTATGCAGACAATGCGGTAAAAGACACCAACGAATACCTGCAGACAAGCAAGGAAAAATTAAAGAAATGGACTCTTCTTCTGGTAGATAAAAAAATAGACGGAGATGAGTTTGGCTACCTTGTCAACAGCCAGCTTGGCCTTGGAGAAATGAAAGTATTGACCAACATAGGCATCGCCCAGATTAAGGCAGAAAAGTTCAAAGACGATGTCATCCATCTTGTTGTAAATACTGTGCTCACAAGGATTTTAAAAGTATAGGAACGTTTCTCGTTTCTTGTTATTCGTTTTTCGTTGTCTATATTTTGCTACTTCATACCTCCTGCTTGAAACTTAACACCTAACACTTAACACCTAACACTTCTCTACTTGCTTCCTGCAAAATTCGTTGAACTCGTTTTCAACGTCTTTTGTCACATAGCCCTCTATTTCTTTTTGATAAAGCTGATTGTTTTTTTTGTCAATGGTAATAAGCCCGTCTTTGACAATGATGTTGCTGACTTCGCTCCAGTTCAGTTTTTTTCCCGGAAATGAATTGAAGGATATTTCTGTTTCAGTAAACCCTATTTCCTGTGGAAACTTAACCTGCTTTTCCAATATACCGGCAATAGCATAAAGAGTGGCCATCCAAACATTTCGCTGTGGGGCTGCCAGCCAGCCAACAACTGCAATGAACAAACCCAGCCGAAAGTATGCTTCACCTTTTTTTCTTTTTTTTATTAAAGCAAGAATCAAGGTGGCTACAATGGAAATGATGACTGCGATGTAAACCAGGCTTTGCCGTGGATTTTGATAAGCAAAAAATCCGAAAGCCGCTATAGCAAACACATACAGCAGCAGGCTGACCTGGTCTGCAAAGCTATGCCCGGTTTTTTTTAGAGTAATGAGGTAGTCGTAGGTCATGCGGTAGGAAGTATGAGCTATGAAGTATAAGCTATGAAGTGAACTATGAACTATAAAGCTTATAGCTCATAGCTAATAGCTCATACTTAATAAAGATTGCTTTTCACCATCAAATTGCAAAGTTTGAAGAGGATGCGGGCTGCAATGTTTGCATCTGCACCTCCATCTCCTACGCCCACTTCGTTAAGGTCAAAGCCAATGAGTTTGCGGCCGCTTTCTACTACTTTTTTGAAAAGATAATTGATTTGCTCTGCTTCAAAACCGCCAGCAACGGGAGTTCCTGTGCCCGGACACAGTTTGGGGTCAAGACCATCTATGTCGTAGCTGATTAAGACCTGCTGAGGCAGTTGGCTTACAATATCTTCCACAATGCTTTTCCAGGTTTCGCCTTCGTATTGCCGTTCTTTAATGTCTTTATCAAAATAGGTGGTTATGCGGGGCTGGTTGTCCTGGATGAACTGGTACTCATCTTCGCCATAGTCCCTGATGCCTACCTGCACCAGTTTGGTCAGTTGCGGTATCTCCGTCAGCGCATTGTACATGACCGATGCGTGGCTATATTTAAAATCTTCGTAGGAAACCCGTAAGTCAAGATGAGCATCTATTTGCAAAATGCCAAAGTCGCCATATTTTTCGGCAATGGCTTTGAAGAAGCCAAATGGCGTGCTGTGGTCGCCGCCTATTAGTCCTACCAATTTGTCTTTCTCCAAAAGGGCTTTTGTCTGCTCATAAACCCAGTCGTTCAGCATCAGGCTGCCTTCGTTTATTTCGCGGAGGCTTTTGCACATAAACTTGTTGGCCAGCACATCATTTCCTTTGGAAATGTAGTCAATATATAACTCTGCTTCTTTGCGCAGGTAGTCGCTTTTGAGCAATATTTTCCGGTCAACTGGCTTCATGTAGTAGCCATGCCTCCATCCGTCTTTCACGTCCGGATCGTACAAGTCCACCTGTAGAGAAGCTTTAAAAATGTGGTCAGCGGCACGGCTGGTGCCTGCGCCAAAACTCACTGTCACCTCCCATGGCACCGGCAGCAAAACCAACTTTGCATCGTCTTCCGTAAAGGGTAATCCAAAAATGTTGTTGTTGGGGTTGCCTGCCTGGTTGTGGTCGAAATGTGATAAATCTGCCATTGCTATTTTTTGTAAACGGACTGCAAGGTAGGGAGAAAAGGAACTTGGAATAAAAAAATAGAAATCAAAGATTAGGATAATAATAGAGGATAAAGGAAGTAATTATTGGGTCGTATTTGGGGTTCAGTGTATGAAGCTGTAAAACTGACATGATTTTTTTTTTACAGCACTGCAACTATGCGCTATGATTATATTTGCATTCACAATTTTTTTTCAAAAATATGCTGACACACATTCATCCAAAATTGCCCATGCGGGACAAGGCAGCTACACGAAACTATTACATCAAACAATTAGGGTTTAGTGAATTGGGCAGCACAGACTTTGAAGCATACCTGATGGTGAAAAAAGACGATATAGAAATTCATTTTTTTACTTTTAAAGAGTTGGATCCAAAAGAAAATTATAGTGGCGTATATGTGCGGACGAATGAGATTGAAAAACTTTATCAGTCAATGCTGGACAGGAATGTAGCCATTCATCCCGCAGGCCCACTGGAAACAAAGCCGTGGGGACAAAAAGAATTTGCCCTGCTTGACCCAGACAATAACCTGCTGACATTTGGACAAAGGGTATAACACATCAAGTTTAAAAAACTGAAATTCAGAAAGGAACTATCCAATCTATCATTCTCGTTAACATTAAAGAAGAGCAAGTTTTTTTTGCAAAAAAGCTAAGAGCCTACTCCAACCATTTCTCAAACAAAATCCGTGTCCCCACATATCCTGCACCTTCTAAAAAACCGTTCATACGGTTGTTTTTAATTTGCGCAAAACGGGTGATGCGTTTGATGCCTTTGGTTACATAGATGCCTTCCAGCATTTCATTCATCTGTTTGTAAATGCCTTGCCGCCTGTATTCGGCCATTACAAATCCGTCTGAAACATACAACTGATCGCCTTTGTAAATCTCTATCCTGCTGTCGTCCTGTTCCTCCACAAAACCGAAAATGAAGCCCACCGGTTTCTCTCCGTCATAGGCCATCAGCAATGTTCCGTCGAACTCATTTTGCATAGCTATGCAGTGGCGCATGTAGGAAGCTTCAATATCATTCCAGGCAGCAGTTTTGTCAAACATGTCGTGTTCGCTTTCATGTAGCAAACGCATCAGTTCACTCACTTCCGAATAGTGTTTGCGAATATCAATTGGCTGAATTTTTATCATGTCTGCTTTTCATTTTAAGAGAAAATAGTGACTCACTATTTGAAGAGTAAATCACTTTAACAGGTTCTATTTTTACTTAACAAAAAAAGACTAAACTGGCCTTATCGGGCTTCCTCCCCAATTCGTACCAGGCGAAAGCACCTCACCTTTCATGACAAGTGATAAAGAATCAAGGTTGACATCGTTTCCGATTTCGGTATCGTACAAAATAATGGAACGGGAACCAATGGAAACCCTATGGCCAATTTTGACAGTCCCCACCTTCATGACACGGTCTTCAAACAAGTGTGTCTGAGGGCCGCAATCTTCGTTCAGTGCCACATCATCGCCAATGGTCACCATATCAAATTCCGTGATGTCGGCAGTGTTCAGGTAAACCCGTTTACCAATTTTTACCCCCATCATCCGCAGCATGACCGGCAGCCACGGAGTACCCTGCATATACTCAAGAAGAAAAGGAATTGCAAGTGATTCATAAGTGGTGGTAATAGCCTCGCTCCGCCATACTTTCCATGTCCACATTGGCTTTTGAAAAGACTTAAATTTTCCGATAAAAACCCATTTCAAAACTAATGGAACGATGAAAGATGGAAGACCCATGTAGAATAAATAATAAAAAGGGAATTGTACTAAAATTTGCCACCACGGCTTATCAATTACCAGGTCGTGTGTGTAGGCAATGAACAGGATACTGAAAGAAATAATAGCGGTTTCGGGAATAATGATCCTGATGAACTCTACCACACTTCTTGCCAGCTTTCTTTTGTGTGATGGATTGGTTGTCAGCCCTTCGGGAAATGACATGCTCTGCTGCCTTGAAGGCAATGCAATGGCAGGTGAACCGAACCAATCCCTCACTATTGCATTTTCCAGTTGCGGCTTGCTGGGAGGGGTTGATAATACCCCTATCAGCATATTATCAGGCAGGTGATATCCTTGTGGTATCAATGCACTGTTGCCTACAAAACTGCTGTTACCAATCGTCGTTTTATCCAGTATTAACTGCTGTCCGCGAACATCGGTTTCGCCAAGGGTAACGGCGTCGGCCACAAAGGCTTCGCTGCCAATTTCCAGCAAGGGATGGGTGACACTGCTTGCAGTTGATATTTCTGTATTCTTCCCGATTTTAGCACCCAATGCCCTGAAAAAAGAAGAGACATAAACGGTTGCATAAATAGGGTGCATAACAATTAAACTCAGCGACATCAACTGGTCGGCCAGCCATTTCCGAAGGTAAAAAGAACTGTACAACGGATATGTGCCGGGCTTGATGCCTCTTTGTAAAATCCGTGTAACAAAAATTGTCTCGACCGCAAACAAGAAGATGTAGAGTGCCGCCAGCAAAGGCACTACTAAAAGATAGGTAAAGTCATAATCAGGAGAGGCATTGTCAAGCGCATGAAGGATGGTGATGACAGGTAGCAACGGCAACAAAATGAAGACCGGGAAAACAATAAGCGTAACCACAAAAATAAACGAATACTTTGCCCTTGCAGCTTCAGAAACAAATATGGGCTGAGGCAATGACTCAATAGATTTTTTCTCTTTTAGTTGTGCAGGGCTCCCCTGCCAAACTTCGCCTGGGGCAATTATTTTGCCTGTTGGCAATGAACTTAAATCCTGCAGTTCGCCCCATTCCTCTATCACAGAACCTCCTGAAATAACTGCACTGCTGCCAATGTAAGCATGGTCGCCAATGACTATTTTGCGCAGCTTCAGCATTCCTCCTTCCACTGTCACATTGTCCAGTACCACTGCCGAACTCATGCTTACATCGCTGCCTATGGTCACCAGGTCTTCGGCACCTATGGTCAATGAACTCAACTGTGCATCACGGGCCACTTTCACACCGAGCATCCGCAGGTAGAGCGGGTACAAAGGCGTACCATTCATGAACTGTGCAGGCAGTAGCCGCTGCATTGTTTGCACAAACCACCACCTGAAATAATACATGCCCCACAGCGGATAATCGCCTTCTTTAAACCTGCCGATGACCAGCCATTTTACAGCTACGATCAATAGTCCAAAAAGAGGCGGCAACACACAGAATAATCCAAACGCTGTCAGCAATCCATAGCCCAGGTTTTCTGTTTCTTCTTTCACATAATAATAGCCCAGAAAGGGGATGAAAATTTGCACCGCAAAAACACCGTAAATGAACAAGAGCGAAATGGTTTGCGCTATCCAACACAGGTAATATCTCAAAGGAGAAATCTGCTTGAAGCCGCTTTTGGGCTTTGCTTTCATTTGAGGAGCGGCATCCCAAACGTCTGCCAGTTGCTGCAATGGGCGATGCAAATAGACATCTTTGAGCGAAGCCTGAGCTACCCCGCCTTCCCTGCGCAGCCGGGATGTGAAACCCGCTGCCAGCAACGAATGCCCGCCCAGGTCGGTAAAGAAATCCATTGACAAATCAATAGTTTTTCCTGGAAATGTTTTGCGTAGCACTGACAACATTCTGTTTGCCAAAGGTTCGCTGGCATCAAGTGCTTCTTCTGTATAATCAGCCACGGGTTGCTTCAGCGCATCGGGCACAGGCAATGCTTTGCGGTTAATTTTTCCGCTGGGCATGCGTGGCATTTCCGGCAGGCTGATAATAATGCCGGGAACCATATAGGGCGGCAACACTTTTGCCAGCTCCATGCGCAAAACATTTTCATCAATGCATAATGCATCTTTGGCAACGACATAGCCCACCAGTTGCTCTTGTTCCAGTGTATCTTTTTTTACTGCTACTGCTGCCGCAGAAATACCTGTTAATCCTGCCAGTCGGCTTTCTATTTCGCCAAGTTCTATACGGTAGCCACGCAGTTTAATCTGGTCATCAAACCGACCCTGGAAATCTATTGTTCCATCTTCGTTAATGATAGCGGCATCGCCGGTTTTATAAATCCTGTCTCCATTCAATTGAGCCAGGGAAGCTGGTTTCGTGACAAATTTCTGCTGTGTCAGTTCCGGTAAATTTATGTAACCATCAGACAATCCGGGACCAGATATGACCAGTTCGCCACGTTCCCCACGGGGCAACACATTTAGGTGTTCATCCACCACAGCAAGGTCATAATTGGGCAATGGTGCACCAATGGTGATGGCATCGCCGGGTTGCAGCGAGGCAATGGTCGTCGTTACGGTTGTTTCAGTAGGCCCATAGCTGTTGTAAAACTTGCGGCCCGGAGTTGCCCATTTGTTCAGCACCTGTGTGGTACAGGCTTCGCCACCTGCGTTCACCAGCCTGAGCGACGGTACGTTTTCATCCATCACAGCCAGCAGGCTCGGCACGGCATGAAGAATGGTTATTTTTTGCTGATTCAGTATATCGCTGAGTTCATCTATCGCTTTCGCCGTTGCATTGTCCGCCACCCAGATGGTTGCCCCGGCAAAATAGCTGACCCATGTTTCTTCGCACCACATATCAAACGAAACGGAGAAACCCTGGTACACTTTGTCTTCGCTGCGAATGTTGAAAACACTCTGCTCAGCCCTTACGAGGTGGCAAATATTTCTGTGGGTAATAGGAATTCCTTTGGGATTGCCCGTGCTGCCCGATGTGTACAACACATAAGCATCGTCATCCGGATTGAGTTTTATAGGTGGCAACTCCGTTTTACTATTAATTTTAAAGCTTGGAACAGGGAGCAACTTAGCGTTTAAGTTCAGTTCCTGCTCTGCAAAATATGCCTTGGCACTTACTTCGTTCAGCACTCTTTCCACACGTTCGGCGGGCATTTCCCTGTCAAGTGGCACATAGCCGGCACCAGCCTTGCTGATGCCAAGAATGGCCGCATGAAGTGCTGCACCACGCGGCCACCAAATTCCCACTTTGTCTCCGGATTCAATGCCATTTTCAATCAAAAGCATAGCTATTTCATCGCTCCATTTATCAAGTTCTGTATAGGTCAGTTGAACATCCTGGAAAATGAGTGCAATCTTAGAAGGAAATTTTTGAACGGTTTGCCTGAAAATGTCCGGCAATGTTTCGTCTATTAAAAATTCAGGTTTTGATAAACCGTTTACGATACTGTTTAACTTCATAATCAAAGGTTCTGTCATTCCACTTTCTGATTGCAAATATCTATGCAATCATGAGCTTTCTGCAATTTCTTTAGAATGAGTTGAAAATATTTAGTTTAATCAGAAAACTAATGAGCATGTTAAAGTGGAAAGAAGAAAGCCTTTTTTTAATGCCAGCTACAAAACTTGCAAATACAGTTGTTCAACCTTATTGCGTGCCCATGGAGTTTTTCGCAGAAAGGTCAGACTTGATTTTATGCTTGGATTAAGTTTAAAGCAATTGATGTTAATCTGTTGAGCAAGTTCCTCCCAGCCCACATGCTCAACCAGGTGATTTAAAATTGCTTCCAGTGTTTTGCCGTGGAGGGGATCGGTGGGCATGCGTGATAATTTTTAGGGTAAAAGTACTTTGTCTTTTCCATGTGTCTTTTAAAAAAAACATTAGGAAAGTGCCTGAATGTTTGATGCAATAACACTTTCATAATACACGTTGTAAAAAGTATTCCTTCAAATGTATTGGGAAGCAAAACGGAGATAATTTTTTACTTCTAAAGCCCTTTCCGATATTCGCAAAGAATTTGCCAATATGAATATTTCTTTCGATAATTCTGAAAATGCCTTCGCTTACAAGTCCGACAAAGAACTGAAACGTGCCAGGTTCCTTTTTTCTACAATGGGCTATCAATTGTTGGTAGATGCCGGGGTGCGCCTTACGCCCCTGATTTTGAAAATGCGGTTTCCAGTAAAAACCCTGATCCGCAACACCATCTTTAAACAATTTGTAGGCGGCGAAACGTTGGGGGAAACAAAAACCGTAGGCGATGTTTTGGGGAAATTTGGTGTGCAGGTCATTCTTGATTATGGCGTGGAAGGCAAGGAAGGCGAAGACAGTTTTGATCATGCAACCGACGAATTTATAAAGGTGATAGAATATGCTGCCACTCAACCGAACATTCCTTTTATCAGTATCAAAGTGACCGGCCTGGCAAGGTTTGGTTTGCTTGAAACATTGCATGAGGCTCCACGCATTCGCTCAGGCATTCATGACAATGAAGTGGAGGAGGAAGAATGGGAGCGGGTAAAGGATCGCATGTACCAGATATGCAGCAAGGCAGCCGAAAAAAACATTGGTGTGCTGGTGGATGCCGAAGAAAGCTGGATACAAGACCCGGTTGACCGACTGACCATGGAAATGATGGAAGAATTCAACAAAGAAAAAGCCATTGTTTACAATACCATTCAACTTTACCGCCACGATAGGCTCGACTTTTTAAAACTGTCGCTCCGCATTGCACAGCAGCAAAATTTTGTGTTGGGTGTTAAGTTGGTTCGTGGTGCTTACATGGAAAAGGAAAGAGCGAGGGCTGCGCAAAAAGGAGTTCAATCTCCCATTCAGTCCAGTAAAGAAAATACAGACAAAGATTACAATGCCGCAGTCGGATTTTGCATTGAAAACATAGATCGTATTGCCTGCATTGTTGCTTCGCACAATGAAGATAGCAACCTGCTGGCTGCCGGACTGATGGAGAAAAAAGGCTTGCCTTTCAATCATTCTCACATTCATTTTTCACAACTTTACGGCATGAGTGATCACATCACTTTCAATATGGCCAAAGCGGGTTTATCGGTGAGTAAATATCTTCCGTTTGGCCCCATTAAAGATGTGATTCCATACCTCATGCGCCGTGCCCAGGAAAACAGCAGCGTAAGCGGACAAACAGGCCGTGAACTGGGATTGATTAATAAAGAAATAAAAAGACGGAAAGGAAATTAAAGCTTGTAAAGAGTTCGGGTATAATCTGTTTACCGGGTGTAAAAGATTGAAATTGGAAAGCTACATTCGGTTCAAAACTTAATTCATTTTAAATGGAACAATCATGTCAAATGCAGGGATATTGACGTGGAATATTTCTTTTGTGCTGGCATTTTCCATAACATATTTTCCGGACATTTTCCCCATTTCTGTGCGCAGGTTGCAACCGCTGACATACTGAAATGAGTCGGCGGATTGAATAACAGGTTGCTGCCCCACTACACCTTCACCTTCCACCTCCCGGTATTCGCCATTGCTGTCAAAAATATGCCATTCGCGGCGCAGCACCTGCAAAGCGAAGTCGTTGTGATTCTCTATGGTTATTTTGTAAGCAAACATGTATTCATTATTTACCGGGTTGCTGTAGTCTGGCTGGTAGTAAGTCTCAACACTCACCTGCACACCCATAGAAAGCTTAGATACCATAGAGAGATATTTTTGTAAAATTAAATAATTTTTTGTTGGACTTCCATAACCTGCTGCTATTTTCAGAAAACTTTATTTTAAAAGAATAAGTTTGTTTTAGCCTGAAAATTCAGAGTTTTACAATCGTTTTCATCATTAATCCTTACTCTATCTCAAACGATATTTTCATGAAAAAAGTTGTTGCATGTATCGCTCTTATCCTGTTTTTTTCAAGCTGCAACAGCAGGAAAACCCCTGATGTTTCCGGAATAAAAATTGACCTGCAACTGCAACGTTTTGACCAGGATTTTTTTGCTTTGGATACCAGCCATTTAGACCTGTCCCTGCAACAGCTTCATCAAAAATATCCCGGATTTTTACAGGACTTTATCTTTAATATTCTGGCTTTGCCTCCACAGCCTGATAGTAATCAAATAGTGAACAGGCAGGTCAAGCGATTTATAGAAACTTACAGACCTGTGAAAGATTCGGCGGACAAAGTGTTTGCCGATATGAGCGGTGTGCAACATGAAATCAAGAAGGGTTTCCAGTTTATGAAATATTATTTTCCGGATTACAAATTGCCTGAAAGACTGGTCGCTTTTCTCGGCCCCATTGATAGCTATGGAAATATTCTGACCACAGATGCACTGGCCGTTGGCCTGCAATTATACATGGGCAGTGGCTATTCGCTTTATATGAATGATGCCGTGCAGGAACAATACCCGGCCTACATTTCCCGAAGGTTTTCTAAAGAGTACATTGCAGTCAACAGCATGAAAACCATTATTGACGACATGTTTCCCGACAACACAACTGGTAAGCCGCTGATAGAACAAATGGTGCAGTCGGGCAAACGACTCTATTTGCTTGACCAGATTCTGCCGGAAACTTCTGACACTATTAAAACCGGTTATACAAAAGTACAATTAGACGGCTGCTACAGCAACGAATCAACCATTTGGTCATTTTTTGTGCAGAATGATCTGCTCTATTCCACTGATCCATCTGTTACAAGAGATTACATGAACGATGCACCTAAAACACAGGTATTTGGCGAAGCCGCACCCGGATTAATAGGGCAGTTTACAGGATGGCAGATTGTAAAAAAATGGATGAAAAAGAACGATAAAACAACACTTACTGAATTAATGAATACAAATCCTAAAACCATTTTCGACGGCGCAAAGTATAAGCCTTAACAAAGGCAAAACCGATTTACTTTTCTACAAGTTTATTTTTTAAAATAAATTGCGTCTTTATGAAACAATACCACGACTTACTCAAACATATCATTGACAACGGTGTGGAAAAAACAGACCGCACCGGCACCGGCACCACCAGTGTTTTTGGCTACCAGGTGCGGTTCAATCTCAATGATGGTTTCCCCATGGTGACGACAAAAAAACTACACCTAAAAAGCATTGTTTATGAACTGCTTTGGTTTTTGCAGGGCAATACCAACATCAAATACCTGAACGACAACGGTGTGAAAATATGGGACGAATGGGCCGATGAAAATGGAGAATTGGGTCCTGTGTATGGCAAGCAATGGCGAAGCTGGCAAGGTGCAAACGGCAAGGTGACAGACCAGATAAGCGATGTGATAAAGCAGATTAAAACCAACCCCGACAGCCGCCGCATGATTGTGAGTGCATGGAACGTGGCTGAACTGCCCGACATGGCTCTGATGCCCTGCCATGCGCTTTTTCAGTTTTATGTGGCTCCGCCAAATGAAAGCAAAGGAGAAACGAAAAGCAAACTTAGTTGCCAGCTTTATCAGCGAAGTGCCGATGTGTTTTTGGGTGTGCCGTTCAACATTGCATCCTACGCTTTGCTCACCATGATGATAGCCCAGGTTTGCGACCTCGACTGCGGCGATTTCATCCACACATTTGGCGATGTACACATTTACAGCAATCACAAAGAGCAGGTCAATCTGCAACTGAGCCGCACTCCTTTCCCATTGCCCTCCATGAAGATAAACCCCGCGGTAAAAGACATTTTCAGCTTTCAATACGAAGATTTTGCGCTGGAAAATTATCAGTTTCATCCGCATATAAAAGCGGCGGTAGCGATATAGTAGCAAGATGTTAGTAGCAAGATATTAGACTAACAGCCAGCGGATTAGTATGAGTATTCAGAATTTAGTATCGAGTTTTAGATAAAAAACAACCTAACAAATAACACCAAACTCTAAACACCAAACAAATAGAACCAAACAATTCTTTCATGACAACAAGTATAATAGTAGCAGCTTCCGACAACAATGTGATTGGCATCAACAGCAAGTTACCTTGGAATTTGCCGGAGGACATGAAATTTTTCAAAAACACCACCTGGGGAAGTCCTGTCATTATGGGGCGCAAAACATTTACGTCCATGGACAGCAATCCTCTGCCGGGGCGGATGAATATTGTCATCACCCGCCAAAAAGACTGGAAACCCGAAGGTGCCGTGGTGGTGGATAGCTACAAAGATGCCTTGTTTGTGGCCGCAGAAACAGATTGCAAAGAAGCCTTTGTGATTGGCGGCGGCGAAATTTTTAAAGACCTCATAAACAAAGTTGACCGGCTGCTGATTACACGGGTACACGCCATTGTGGACGGCGATGTTTTTTTTCCGGAAATAGATAAATCTGTCTGGAAACTAACCAATCAACGCCTTTACAAAGCCGATGAAAAACACAAGTACGATTTCACTTTTGAAACGTGGGAGAGGAAATAGTCAATGGTCAAAAAGTCAATTAGCCATTTGTCAAATAAAGATAACGACAACCTTTAAGCAAAAACTAAACAACGACAAACCAGAAACAAGAAACGAGAAACGAATGTATTCCCTCCCAAAAATTGCTATTAAATATCTGCGGTATTATCTCACGGCTTCCAATGGAAAAGGGCATGGCGTACACTCGCCGTTTGTGTTTGATTTCATTAAAAATGTGCTGAACGATGACCGCCATTTTTATGCTTATGACACCGTGGAGCGGGTTAGGGAAAGTTTGCTTCGCAATGATACTGTGCTGCAACTGAAAGACTTTGGTGCGGGTTCTGTAATTACCAAAAGCACTGAACGAAAAGTGAGCAGTATTGCTAAGTCTGCACTAAAACCAATGAAGTTTGGCCAACTGCTGATGCGGATTGTGAACTACTACCAACTGCAAACTTCGGTAGAGTTGGGTACCTGTTTTGGCGTGACCTCCGCCTACATTGCATCAGGCAATGTGAAGGGCAAACTCTGCACCATGGAAGGTGCAGAACAAGTGGCCGCCATTGCCAAAAAATATGTTGAAAAACTACAGCTTCCCAACATTGAAATAATAGAAGGAAACTTTGATGATACGCTTCCAAAAGTTCTGGAAAACCTACCTACCGTTGACCTCGCTTTCATAGACGGCAACCACCGCAAAGAGCCTACACTGGCCTATTTCAACCAACTTTTGCAAAAGAAAACCGAGCAGTCCATTTTCATCTTCGATGACATCCACTGGAGCAAGGGCATGGAAGAAGCCTGGCAGCAAATTCAGCAACATCCTGATGTGACTTTGACCATTGACCTGTTTTTTATCGGGCTTGTTTTTTTTAGAAAAGAACAGAAAGTGGCGCAGCATTTTTCGGTGAGGTTTTAGTTTTTCAAAAAATGTCGGATATTTCCATCATTAAATCTAATTTAGTATATTTGTGATGGAATTTGCCAACAAAATAGACTAATTAAATTGTTGGAATTTGCCAACATTATTCAGCAATAATACATTTAACGATGGAAAAAGCCGTCAAATACTGGTACGCAATGAGTGACCCGGCAATTTTAGAGGTGTTGGGTAACTTTATTCAACAAACCCGGCTACAGCAAAACAAAACGCAACAGCAGGTGGCGGCGGCGGCGGGCATCAACCGTTCCACTATGGTGCAGGTTGAAAATGGCGGCGGCGGTACATTGCTTTCTTTTATTCAAATACTAAGGGCTTTAGAGCAGCTACAACTGTTTCAAAGTTTTGAGATAAGGCAACAGCTCAGTCCGCTGCAATTGGCTAAAATTGACCAGAAAAAGCGACAGAGAGCAAGCAATAAAAAAGCCACCCCAATCGAAAAACCTACAAGCGACTGGTAATGATAACAACAGCATTCATCAACATCTGGAACAAACGGGTTGGAGCCATTGCATGGGATGTGGACACGGAGTTGGCTTCCTTTGAATTTGAATCCTCATTTCTTACAAATAAGTGGGATTTATCGCCATTGAAAATGCCGATTGCAGGAGCCGAAAGACGGGTGTTTTCTTTTCCCGAATTAAGAGGCACAACTACATTCAAAGGCTTACCGGGCTTGCTGGCTGATGTATTGCCGGATAAATATGGTAACAGCCTGATTAATGCCTGGCTTTCAAGAAATGGCCGCCCTACCGATAGTATGAACCCGGTAGAACTGCTTTGTTTTATCGGCAAAAGAGGTATGGGAGCATTAGAATTTGAACCCATCGTTCCCAAAACAAACAATGGTGCTACCAAAATTGAGTTAGACAGTTTGATACATATTGCACAGGAAATACTTTCCGGAAGGCAGGATTTTAATTCCAATCTTTCAGGCGAGGAAGCAAAAGCATTGAGTGATATTTTAAAGATTGGTTCCTCTGCCGGTGGTGCAAGGGCTAAGGCAGTGATAGCGTTTAAGCCCGATACAAAAGAAATTCGTTCCGGGCAGGCAGATGCACCAAAAGGGTTCACCCATTGGCTGCTGAAATTTGACGGTGTTACAGACCAGCAGTTAGGTACATCATCCGGGTATGGCCGTGTTGAAATGGCTTACCACCTGATGGCAAAAAAAGCCGAAATAGAAATGACCGAATGCAGGTTACTGGAAGAAAACGGAAGGGCTCATTTTATGACCCGGCGTTTTGACAGAGAACAAGGCAAAAGTAAACTGCATATACAAAGTTTTTGTGCCATTGCTCATTATGATTTTAACGAGGTTACATCGTTTAGCTACGAACAATTATTTGAAACCATGCGTAGCATGTTATTGCCATACACCGATGCGGAACAGTTATACCGAAGAATGGTATTTAATGTAATGGCAAGAAACTGTGATGACCATACAAAGAATTTTTCATTCAGTATGGACAAAACCGGCCAATGGAAACTGGCTCCGGCTTTTGATGTTTGCCATTCTTATCGTCCGGGCAGTACATGGGTAAGCCAGCACTCTTTAAGTATAAATGGCAAGCGGAAAAATATTACCCGTGATGATTTACTGGAAGTTGCCAAAAATATGAACATTAAAAAAGCAGATGCAATCATTAACCAGGTTAATGCTGTTATAAGCAGATGGAACGATTTTGCAGCCCAAACAAATGTAAAGGCAGATTTGAGGGATGCTGTGGGTAAGACTTTGTTGCTCTTATAATTTTAAAACCATTTTTCGCTTCGCAAAAATAAATTCTACATCATTGCCCACCCATTTACCCCAAACTTTCCTCTACTCCCTCCAAGGCGCTCCCGGCTTTGATGAAGCTGAATTTATCAAAACCCATGAGGACGCAAAACAGGTGACAAGCATCCGGTTCAATCCACGGAAACCGACAACTGCAGACGGGCATTTATCCATCCAATCAATTGTACCGTGGTGTGCTGCGGGCAGGTATTTGATTGAAAGGCCATCGTTTACTTTAGACCCTGTTTTTCATGGCGGAACCTACTATGTGCAGGAAGCAAGCAGTATGTTCATTGACCACATCCTGAAACATATTTACAACGAAAAACCAATGCCACAAAGGGTTTTAGACCTTTGTGCTGCACCCGGTGGGAAAAGCACTTTGTTGTCCGCAGCTTTGCCCGACAGCTTCATTGTTTCCAACGAAGTCATTAAAACAAGGGTGAACATCCTTGCCGAAAACATGGCCAAATGGGGCAATGAAAATGTGGTCATCACCAACAACGACCCGAGGGATTTTCAACGGCTTCCCGGCTATTTTGACCTGTTGGTCATAGATGCGCCATGTAGCGGAAGCGGCCTTTTCAGAAAAGACAATGATGCTATCAGCGAATGGAGCGAAGCCAATGTGCAACTCTGTAGCCTCCGCCAGCAAAGGATTACAGCCGACACCATCGGTTCGCTGAAACAGGATGGCTATCTCATCTACAGCACATGCAGCTACAGTGTGCAGGAGGACGAAGACATTTGCGATTGGATAGCAAACCAACATCATCTTGAGCCTGTCAAAATCCCTTTTGAACCGTCATGGAGTATTGTGGAAACGGTGAGCAAACAAGGTTGTTTTGGGTATCGCTTTTACCCCGACAAGGTGGAAGGTGAAGGATTTTTCGTGGCCTGTTTCAGGCAGCCCAATCTGGTGGATGAATATTCTGGTTATCAAACTACGCTGACTTCCATCACCAAAAAGGAACAATTGCTGGCCGAAACGTTTATCAATCATCCGGGGGATTATATTTTAACCGGGCATAAAGAAATCATCATTGCTTCGCCAAAAAAATGGGAAGAAGAAATTGCAACCATTGCTAAAACGCTAAACCTGCGCCGGTCTGGCGTGGCAGTTGGTGAGGTGAAAGGCAAAGATTTGATACCGCATCACGAACTGGCTTTGTCGCACCTGGCGGCTGATACAATTCCGGTGGAGGTGTTAAACAAAGAAAACTCCCTGAACTATCTGCGCCGGCAGGATATGACTGTTGAAATGTCGCACAAAGGATGGACTATTTGCAGGTATGAGGATATCAACCTCGGGTGGATGAAAGTTTTACCCAATCGTGTTAATAATTACTATCCGCTCAACTGGAGAATCTTAAAACAATAACTTTGTTTTTCACTCAATTTGTCAATATTTAAGTTGAAACCTACCTTTATGAAACGATTGATTTTTTTACTGATTTCCCTATACATGACTCTTGCTGCAATGGCTCAAAACCTTGTAGTAGAAGGTGTTGCGCCAAATTTGTTTGTCAGCCATACAGTCTTTGCAAAAGAAAATTTTTACAGTATCGGCAGGCTTTACAATCAATCTCCCAAGGCCATTGCTACGTTCAACAATATCACGATGGAGAAAGGGTTGTCCATTGGTCAGCATATCAAAATTCCGTTGAACGAGCAAAATTTTTCGACAGATGACAAAGCCGGTGAAGGCGAAAAACTGGTGCCGGTGACCCATAAAGTAGCCCAGGGCGAAAACATTTTTAAAATAGGAACAGCCTGCAATGTGACCGCACAATCCATCAGGCAGTGGAACCTGCTTTCCTCCGACAAAGTTGCTGTTGGCGCATCGCTGGTGGTTGGGCATCTGAAAGTGAAAGGCTCTGAATCGAAACTGGCAGCGGGCAAAAGTGCGACTGAACCATCTGTGATCGTAAAATCTGTCCCGGTCGCCGTTCCCAAACCGGTTGCCCCTGCCACTGTAAAAGATGTGCCTGTTGAAGTAGCCAGTACAACTCCTAAAAAAGAGGGCGGTTTCTCAACAATAGAAGTCAAAAAGCCCGAAGTGCCTGAACCTGCAAAAGAACCAGTGAAGAAAGTGGTAGCTGTCGTTGAAACAAAAAATATTCCCGCCCCCGTTTCTGCAAAAGAAGTGGTCGTAAACAATCCGGAAAACGAACCTGCACCCAAGCCTAAACAACCATCTCAGGCTAAAATTGAGAACAAGAATATTGACCTTTCCAACACGCCAGCCAGTGCGGCAGAAGGGGCGTTTGCTTCCATTTATTCCAACGATTTGACCCACAAAACAATCAACACAAAAAAGGGTCAGGCAGCCACGTTTAAGTCCACCAGCGGCTGGCAGGACAAAAAATATTATGTGCTGATAAATGATGTAACACCTGGAACTATTGTGAAACTCAATTCCGGAAATAGTAAAGTGGTGTATGCTAAAGTGCTGGGCAGTATTCCTGAAATGAAAGAAAACAATGGATTGCTGCTAAGAGTCAGCAATGCAGCAGCATCATACCTAGGCATTACTGATCCTCTTTTTCCTGTAGAAATTAGTTTTTATCAATAACCTGCTCCTGCAAAAAAACATTCAAAAATTTAGTTGACGCAAACGAAATAACATTTCCACAACACACTGTTCATCCTCTGTCAATACTTTATTTTAACAAAATCCGTTTATCTCTAAATCGGATATTTGCCGTCTAAATAAGAGATTGAAAAAACTACGTTTACATATCGCCCGTTTTGCAACGTTTTTGGTGGCATTGCAGATGCTAAACGTGGGTCTGTTTTTTCAAGGCTTTGAGAACCTTGCAACACCTGCTTCTATTTCTGACAATAACATCATCAACTCGGTTGTGGAATATGTGTCCGAAGTTGTTTTAGAAAAAGTAAACGCTGTTCCCGAAAGCCACGGAAAAAATAATCACGACCTTCAACAGTACAAACATTTTACCCTAAAAATGGTGGAGTTGAAACAGGAGAAAATATTGTTTCCCCCGGAAACGTCTCTTGTTACTTTGAACGCTTTTTATACCAATCATTACCAGTTTCAGTTCTGCAAAGAAATTATGCAACCCCCATCGGCATAATCACTCCTCTTCTCTTTAATACTCCTTATTGTATTAATGAATAAAACGATTGTAAGCCAACAATTTCCCTAACCGTTTTTATTTATTAAACCCAACTCATGTTTAAGTTTTTAAACGAGAAGTCTGCATATTTATGCAGATGGATGTTGATCGGCTGTGCCATGTTTGCATCGCTGCACATGCTGGCGCAAGCCCCGTCTGCAGACACTTTACGGCTAACATTGCCACAGGCCGAGCAACAGTTCCTGCAAAAAAATCTGACACTTCTTGCAGGACATTTCAATGTAGATGCCAACAAGGCATTGATAGACCAGGCCAAACTCTGGGACAATCCCGTGCTGGTAACAGACCAGAACATTTATGCCGATGGCAAGTTTTTCAGCCACGGCAAAACAGTGAACGGACAACCAAACGGACAAGTGTTTGTGCAAGTGCAGCAGTTAATAAAAACTGCCGGAAAGAGAAGCAAACAGGTTGATCTCGCCACCACTTCCGCAGCCATCAGCGAACTGCAATTGCAGGATGTGATTCGCAACCTGAAGTATCAACTCCGCTCCGATTATTATTCGGTGGCGCAGTTGCTGTCCATCCAAAACATTTACCAGCAGGAACTGAAAGAACTGACCACCCTGCTTACCGGCATGGAAGCACAGTTGAAAGCTGGCAACATTGCCCAGAAAGATTACCTGCGCATCGAGGCTGCTGTCATTGCATTGCAGCAGGACATCACTGAAAACTACCGCACCCTCAGCAACCAGGAAACTGAACTGAAAACATTGCTGCAAGTAACTGGAAATGTGTTTGTGAAACCAACAGACGCGTTGGCTTTTGCCACTTACACCACACCACCCATTGACCAGTTGGTCGCTTTGGCAAAAGCTTCCAACACAGCTTACCAGTTGCAGCAAAAGCAAATCATTTACCAGCAGCAAAATGTGTTGTATCAAAAAGCATTGAAGGCACCCGACATTACCATTGGGCCAGAGTATGATGCAGCAAGCAACTACGCTCCTAATTATGTAGGGCTGACTGTGTCGCTGCCATTGCCAATACTTAATAAAAATCAGGGCAATATTAAATCAGCAGAAATAGCTGTGAAGCAGCAGCAGACCGTATTGCAGCAATTGGAAACAGAGTTGGGAAACAATGTGATAAATGCCTATTCCAAACTAATGCTGACACAGCAACAAAACAATTCTACCCAGACGGAATTTTATAAAAACTATCAGAAAATGTTTGCAAGCATGATGCAGAGTTACCGCCAGAGGCAGCTCGGTTTGCTTGAATTTATTGACTTTTTTGATGCCTATAAAGATGCCAACATCAGGCTGAGACAGCAGCAATTGAACCTGCTTCTTGCCAAAGAAGAATTGAATTATCAAACCGGAACGGAAGTGGTTAAGTAAAGGCAAAAGGTAAAAGGTAAAAACCTAAAAGTTGTAGCAAGATATTAGTAGTAAGATTTTAGACAACAGCCTAACAAATAATCCCAAACACCAAACTCCAAACAAACAAATAAAAACATGAAAGCAATACATTTTCCTTTAGCAATTATATCATTCTTCCTGTTTTTTACTTCGTGCAAAAAGAAAGAAGCGGCGGAAGAAAAGCCAACAAAGTTTTGCATCAGCGACACGATGGCCAAGATGATAACCATTGACAGTGCAAGCCGGTGCAACATTACCAACGAAGTGACCCTGAGCGGCGAAGTGAGTTTTGACGAAAACAAAGTCATCAAAATTTATCCACGCAGCAGCGGGCAAGTGGTGGAGTGCAAAGTATCGCTTGGCGACAAAGTGCAGCAGGGACAGGTGCTTGCGGTCATCAAGAGCGCAGATGTGGCCGGCAGCTACAGCGACCTGAGTACAAGTGCATCGGACATTGCCATTGCCAAAAGACAAATGGAAAATGCGGAAAGTCTTTTCAAAAACGGCATCACCAGCGAAAGGGAATATACCGAAGCCAAACAAAATTATCAGAAGGCCGTAACAGCCCGGGCCAAGATACAAGTGGCCTTGAACATCAATGGGGGCAGCCACACCACGGCTGGCGGCACTTATGTTCTCACCGCTCCTATTTCGGGTTATCTGGTAGAAAAGAAAGTGAACACCGGCAGCTTTATCAGACCCGATGCGGGTGACAACCTGTTTACCATCAGCGACATGAAAGACGTGTGGGTGATGGCAAATGTGTTTGAAGCAGACATCCCAAAAGTAAAAGAAGGCTTTCCTGTAGCAGTCACCACGCTGGCTTATCCTGATAAAGTTTTCAAGGGAAAAGTGGAGAAAATAAGTGAAGTGCTTGACCCACAAAACAAGGCGATGAAAGTGAGAATCAGGCTGGAAAATCCCAACCTGATGCTAAAGCCGGAAATGTTTACAAAGGTAACCGTCACCAACACCGAAGCAGCCAAATCAACCTGCGTTCCCAGTTCGTCTGTGGTAGAAGAAAGCGGCAAAACTTATGTGGTGGTTTACAACAGCGACTGCGACCTGCGTGTGCAGGAAATAGATGTGTTGAAAGAAGTGGGCGACAAAACATTCATCAACAGCGGCGTGAAACCGGGCCAGAAACTGATAGGCAGAAATGCGCTGCTGCTGTATGACCAGTTTACGGATAATCAGTAAGGAGGTTGAGAGTTTAGGGTTGAGGGTTTAATGTTTAGGGTTGTGCTACTATGCTATACAATTCCAATCAAATTAATTCTATAAACAGCCCCTGATGACACCTTCAAACCATAACAAAACACAGACTCAACTCTAAACCCTCAACTCTCAACAATACATTAAACTTCTTCACTTAAACATTAAACACTAAACCCAAAACGGTTTTCAAATGAACAAATTTATAAAGGGCATCATCCACTTTTCACTGCGCCACCGCTATCTTGTTTTTTTCCTGACGGCGGTGCTGGCTGTCATTGGGTTTGTGTGCTACAAAAACACGCCGATAGAAACCTTTCCCGATGTGACCAATACACAAATCATCATCATTGCACAGTGGCCGGGCCGCAGTGCCGAAGAGGTGGAAAAATTCATTTCCATCCCACTGGAAACAACGTTGAACAGTGTGCAAAAAAAGTCGAACCTCCGCAGCACATCGGCGTTTGGACTGTGCTACATCCGAATCATTTTTGACGACGATGTGGACGATGCGTTTGCACGTCAGCAGGTACTTAGTCGCCTGGGCAATGCAGACCTTCCTGAAGGAATTAAACCAGAAGTGCAGCCGCCTTATGGGCCAACGGGAGAAATTTACCGCTACACATTGCGAAGCAAAACAAAAGACATTCGTGAGCTGAGTACGATTCAGCAATGGGTGCTTGACAGGCAGTTTAAAAGCGTGCCGGGTGTGGCCGATGTGAACAGTTTTGGAGGCGAAGAAAAAAGCTATGAAATCAGTGCCAATCCAGAATACCTCACCAAGTATGGCCTCACATCGCTTGACGTGTACAATGCAGTTGCAAAAAGCAACATCAATGTGGGTGGCGATGTGATAGAAAAAAACGGTCAGGCTTATGTTGTCAGGGGCATTGGTTTGCTCAATAATATTGACGACATCAAAGACATCATCGTAACCAAAGTGAACGGTGTACCCATACTGGTTCGCAACCTGGCAGACGTGATAGAAACCGGAAAACCACGGCTGGGCAAGGTTTCCAGGGACGACCAGGAAGATGTGGTGGAAGGAATAATTGTGATGCGCAAGGGCGAAAACCCAAGCGAGGTACTCGACTTAATCAGGGCGAAAGTGAAAAACCTGAATGAAAACATTTTGCCCCGTGACGTAAGAATAGATACCTTCTATGACCGCACCAACCTCATGGATTTTGCACAGGAAACGGTGATTCACAACCTGCTCGAAGGCATCATATTGGTAACGGTCATTGTGCTGTTGTTCATGGCCGATTGGCGGACAACTCTAACGGTTAGCATCATTATTCCATTGTCACTGCTGTTTGCCTTCATGTGTATGCGCATTAAAGGCATGACCGCCAACCTGCTGAGCATGGGTGCTGTTGACTTTGGTATCATCATAGATGGTGCTGTGGTCATGGTAGAGGGTCTGTTTGTAGCCCTTGACCACAGGGCAAAAGAGGTGGGCATGGAGCGGTTCAACAAGCTGGCAAAACTTGGCTTGTTCAAGCAGGTCGGCAGCGAAATGGGAAAGGCTATTTTCTTCTCCAAAGTCATCATTCTCACCTGCCTCATCCCCATCTTCGCTTTTCAGAAAGTGGAAGGCAAAATGTTCTCTCCGCTGGCTTACACACTGGGTTTTGCGCTGTTGGGTGCCTTGCTGTTCACCCTCACACTGGTACCCGCATTGTCCAGTATTCTGCTTCGCAAAAATGTAAGAGAAAAACACAACCCGGTTGTCATTTTCTTTGAAAAAGGCATTGGAGCCATGTTCAGAAAAACATACAAATATCCCAAGACAAGTTTGCTGGTTGCCATCAGTATTATGGCTGTTACATTCTTCTCAGCAAAATTTTTGGGAACAGAGTTTCTACCCGAACTGGACGAAGGTGCCCTATGGGTGGAAAGCGAACTCCCCATGAGTGCAAGTCTGCCGCAGGCGGTGGAAATCAGCAACAAGATGATTGCAATTATCCGAAAATTTCCTGAGGTGAAACAAACGCTATCGCAAATGGGTAGAACGAACGATGGTACCGACCCCAAAGGCTTTTTCAACGTGCAGATACAGGTGGATTTGAAACAGCGTGATCAATGGCGCAAAGGCTGGACAGAAGCCGCTCTCATAGACAGCATGGATGCACAGCTCCGCAAAATAGCGGGTGTCACCTACAACTATTCACAACCCATCCGCGACAACGTGGAAGAGGCCGTGGCCGGTGTGAATGCAGCAATGGCCGTCAAGATTTTCGGCCCTGATTTTTATGTGCTGGACAGCCTTGCAGACCAGGTAAAAAAAGCACTCACCGGAGTGAAAGGTATTGAAGACCTGGGCGTACTACGCAACCTTGGGCAGCCCGAATTTCGAATAGAACTTGACCAGCAAAAAATGGCTTTGTATGGCATCAACACGGCGGATGCGCAGTCGGTTATAGAGATGGCGATTGGAGGCAAAGCCGCCACCCAACTCTATCAGGGTGAACGGAGGTTTGATGTGCGTATCCGCTACAAAAAAGATTTTCGCGACACGGAAGAAAAGATAAAATCATTGATGGTGCCATCGCAAGACGGCAGCAAAATACCCATCAGCGAAATAGCTTCCATTAAGTCACTGACAGGTCCGGCTTTCATTTATAGAGATAACAACATGCGCCACATTGCAGTCAAATTTTCCGTAAGGGAAAGAGACCTCGGCAGCACCATAGCCGAGGCGCAGCAAAAGGTGCAGGATGCAGTTAAGCTGCCCAAAGGCTATCTCACTTCATGGAACGGTGAGTTTGAAAACCAGATACGTGCATCCAACACTTTGTCAAGGGTCGTGCCACTTTGCCTGCTGGGCATTTTCCTCATTTTGTTTGTGACCTATGGCAATGTGAAAGACTCAATACTTACCATTCTCAATGTGCCTTTTGCTCTCATTGGCGGAATATTGGCACTGCACATAACCGGCATCAATTTCAGCATCAGTGCAGGCATTGGTTTCATTGCGCTGTTTGGAGTCTGCATTCAAAACGGGGTCATCCTCATTTCTGTTTTCAGAAAAAATCTCGAAGACCACATGACACTCAACGATGCCATTTACAAAGGTGTCATCAGCCGTGTTCGGCCTGTGGTCATGACCGCCCTGATGGCTGCAATCGGGCTATTGCCAGCCGCCATCAGCACAGGCATAGGCAGCGAAACCCAAAAGCCGCTAGCAGTCGTTGTGATAGGTGGATTGGTTACATCAACCATACTTACGTTGTTGATACTGCCTATCCTTTATTCAATGGTGTATAAGTTCATGCACAAAAGAGAAAACATGAAGTTGATTAAAAAGATTAGCGGGTAAAAA
The DNA here is from genome assembly GCA_043733905.1 of Segetibacter sp. GTDB lineage: Bacteria > Bacteroidota > Bacteroidia > Chitinophagales > Chitinophagaceae > Segetibacter. The sequence goes on along the minus strand of JAYTGA010000098.1, from coordinate 20,148 downwards.
CCGAGAATAGTTATCAAAACAAGGCCGTCTCAACGAAAGTGAGACGGCCTTGTTTTTTTTAGGGGAAAGATAAAAAACACTACCGGGCAAATTTCACTGTCAATCACTCACAATATCTCATGCCCCATCTTATCCCTCTTGGTGTTCAGGTATTTTTCGTTGTGCGGATTTGATTTGATTTGGATGGGGACAATGTCAACAATTTCCAGTCCGTAGCCGCTGAGGCCAGCACGTTTTTTGGGGTTGTTGCTCATCAGTTTCAGGCGGGTCACGTTCAGGTGGCGGAGTATTTGTGCGCCTACGCCATAGTCCCGTTCATCGCTGCCAAAACCAAGGTGTATGTTGGCTTCCACGGTGTCGAGACCTTCTTCCTGCAGTTTGTAGGCCCTTAGTTTATTGACAAGGCCAATGCCCCGGCCTTCCTGGTTCATGTAGAGGATGACACCTTTGCCGTCATCTTCCACCATCTGCATGGCTTTGTGAAGCTGGTCGCCACAGTCGCAGCGGAGGCTGCCGAGTATGTCGCCGGTAAAACAACTGCTGTGAACTCTTGTCAGCACTGCTTCACCTTTTTCCCATTCTCCTTTTATCATGGCAAGATGTTCCCTTTGGGTCAGTTTTTCTTTGAAAGCAACCAGTTTGAAATGTCCGTATTTGGTCGGCATATCCACCCGCACAATTTCTTCTATCAGCGAATCTTTTTGCAGGCGATATTCTATAAGGTCTTTAATGGAAATGATTTTGAGACTATGTTTTTTAGCTATTTCAAGCAGTTGCGGCAGGCGGGCCATGGTGCCATCGTCGTTCATGATTTCTACCAACACCCCGGCAGGTTCAAACCCGGCAAGGCGGGGCAAATCAATGGCTGCTTCAGTATGTCCGGCACGGCGCAGCACACCACCTTTTTTTGCCCGTAAAGGAAAAATATGTCCAGGTCTTCCGAGGTCTTCGGGTCTGGTGTTGGGGTCAATGAGCGCCTGGATGGTTTTGGCCCTGTCCTGTGCGGAAATGCCCGTGGTGCAGCCATTTCCCAGCAGGTCAACAGACACCGTAAAAGGTGTTTCGTGGAGAGAAGTATTGCTATTGACCATCAGTTCCAGACCCAGTTCATCGCAGCGGTCTTCGGCCAGCGAGGCGCAGATTAAACCCCTGCCCTCTTTGCTCATAAAATTGATGGTTTCAGGAGTCACCATCCGCGAAGCGACAATAAAATCGCCTTCATTTTCGCGGTCTTCGTCGTCCACAACAATCACCATTTTTCCTGCCTTTATATCTTCTACCGCACTTTCAATAGCATCTAACATAGACTCGATTTGTACAAAATTACAATTGCAGAGGGTAAGAAGTTGTGTAAAGTTGGAAAATGGTATGTTGGTGACACACATATCGATAGCTAACTCGATGTAGAATACAGAATTTTCAACTTAGCACTTTATAACTTGTCCGGTGTTATAAACAGAAAAAAGGCAACTTTGAAATTTCTTCAAAAGCATCATTTTAAACCTGATAATTCTGCTAAGTTTGTAGAAATATTTTTTATGGGATTAGTCTATGCTGATATAACATTGATAAATGGCGGAGATATTGAAATGGCCAAACGTAATATTATTGGCGAAGACGAGATTAAGAAAATGACCGTGAACATGATGGTGGACAGCGGTGCATACATGATGGCCATTAATGAAACCATACAGGAACAATTAGACTTATCTTTTATTGAAAAACGGAAAGCCGTTCTTGCAGACGGAACTGTGCAGGAATATGAGGTGGTTGGGCCTATTCATGTAAAATTTGCAAACAGAACAGCAATATGCAGTGCAATGGTGTTGAAAGGGAACAATGAACCATTGCTCGGTGCTATTCCAATGGAGGAGATGGATGTTTTGATACATCCACGCAGACAGGAATTGATTGTCAATCCTGAACATCCGTATTATGCACAACTGAGTTTGAAATAAAATTCTACTGCTTTTCTCAATTGTCCTTATTCGACAACAAATACAACACCGCCATCCTCACCGCCACACCGTTTTCCACCTGTTGCAGGATGATGCTTTCATTGCCATCGGCCACATCACTGTCTATTTCAACCCCTCGGTTGATGGGGCCGGGGTGCATGATGACAATTTGTTTTGAAAGCCCGTCCAGCAGTTTGCGGGTGATGCCAAATGCAAGGTTATATTCCCGGAGGGAAGAGAACAATGGCTGGTTTTGCCGCTCCAGTTGAATGCGGAGAACATTGGCTACATCGCACCATTCCAGGGCTTCTTTCACCTTGTAAGTCACTTTGATGCCAAAGGCTTCCACAATGTATTTGGGAATTAAAGTAGGCGGCCCGGCCACCATGACTTCTGCGCCCATTTTTTTGAGTAAATAAATGTTGCTGAGTGCCACCCGGCTGTGCATGATGTCGCCAATGAGGGCTATTTTTTTGCCTTGCAAATTCCCCACCGCAGACTCAATGGAAAACGCATCGAGCAGGGCTTGTGTGGGGTGTTCGTTGATGCCATCTCCTGCATTGACTATGGCCACAGGAATGTGCTTTGCCAGGAAGTGCGGCGCACCGCTGGCACTGTGCCGCATCACAACCATGTCCACCTTCATGGCCAGGATGTTGTTGACAGTGTCCAAAAGCGTTTCGCCCTTGGAAACGGAAGATGAACTTGTTGCAAAATTGATGGTGTCCGCTCCCAGCCTTTTCTCCGCCAGTTCAAACGAAATGCGTGTCCTTGTTGAGTTTTCGTAAAACAAATTGACAATCGTCACATCCCGCAGGCTCGGCACTTTTTTGACCGGACGTTGCAGCACATCTTTAAACTGTTGAGCCGTATCGAGTATCAACCTAATGTCCGTGGGCAGCAGGTCTTTAATGCCCAATAAATGTGGAGTGGAGAGGCTCATTAATTAGGTTAATTCGTTTATTGGTTTATTCGTTAATTGGGGTTTACCGTTTGTTGTTTATCGTTTGAAGTTTATCGTTGTTTATATTTTGCTATTACACCTAACACCTTACATCTCACACTTCAAACCTCAAACTTCCTACCTCACACTTTACACTTCACACTTCCGTAATCACCACCTCCGTCCTCTCATCTTTTTCCTTCCAGTAAACCTTTACTTTTTGTGTGACCAAATCGTCTATCACTTTGCCTGTGTAATCGGGTTGAATGGGCAGTTGGCGGCTGAACCTGCGGTCTATCAGCACACAAAGTTCCACACTTGCGGGGCGGCCAAAATCAATGAGTGCATCCAGGGCGGCACGGATGGTTCTGCCAGTAAATAATACATCGTCCACCAGTATTACTTTTTTATTTTCAATGGTAAAATTAATGGCGGTTTTGTTGGGTACTTTTATTTCCCTGCGAACATCGTCGCGATAAAAGGTGATGTCGAGCAGACCGTAGTGAATCTTTTGGCCGGGCAGGTTTAGTTGTATTTCATGTGCTATTTTATCACTCAAAAAAATGCCCCGTGGCTGCAGGCCAATGATGACAGTGTCAGAAAAATCAGGATGATTTTCCAGCACCTCGTGGGCAAGGCGTTTGATGGTTAACTGAATCTGCTGCTCGTTGAGGATGGTCTTCAATGAAGAATAATTATTTCGCACAAAGAAACAAAGAAATATAAAGGGACAAAGAATTTCAAAATGACTTTGTTTGGTAGAGCCGGGGCGCAAAAAGTGAACATCTTGGGTAGATTTCTAAACAAAAAATAGTACTCACCCACTATTGATGCCCATAATTACGTTATAAAATTTCTGTCGTTTATGTTCATTTAGCTATCACACGAATAAGTAAACATGAAATTACAAATTTAATCTGCACTTTTTTTATTTATTACAATTTAGGTACTTCCTTCCGGGAAAGAAATTGTTTTTATCAATACCGAAGGAAAATATTACCAGCAAATTGAGTTTTATGCCCGTAAACCATACGTTCTTGCAGGTTCTTTTAGCGAAGCTGCACACATTTTGCACACCGATTATCTTACTGCAACAGGCTATTATTTAATTATAAATAATGGAAGAGTTGTGTATTGGTTGCCGGATAAGTAATTCCAAGCGAAGTAATAGGAATCGGAAGTAAAAGCAGAGTCATCCCAGACGGTTTTGATGCTATTAAGAAAAATCAATTAACCCTACCTATCTTCATTCTTTTCCCTTACTTTTGCAGCCGCTTTGTCAAAAATGAAGCGAGACATTACCCACAAGGTTCCATAAGAGTCCCGTCTGTTCGGGAACACCAGCAGGGTGTAATCTATAAGATTATTAAATGCCAAAAGTAAAAACAAACTCCAGTGCCAAAAAGCGGTTCAGAGTAACCGGCTCGGGCAAAATCACTTTTCAGAAAGCTTTCAAACGTCACATTCTGACGAAAAAATCCACAAAACGTAAGCGTAGTCTTCGACAAAAAGGAATGGTACATCCGACTAATCTTGATTTTGTGAAAAGGCTATTGAGGCTGAAATAAGAAAGCGATCCATTTGCCGAAGGCGAAAAAAATGAAACAAAAATTATTTAAAAAATTGGTTAGGGAATTTGTAATAAACAATAAACCCTTAACCTTAAACTAATAAGAAATGCCACGTTCAAAAAATGCGGTAGCATCCAGGGCCAGAAGGAAAAGAATACTTGACCAGGCCAAAGGCTACTATGGTAAGCGTAAAAACGTTTATACCGTTGCGAAAAATATTGTAGAAAAAGGGATGACTTACAGCTATGTAGGCCGTAAGCTGAAAAAACGTGAATACCGCACATTGTGGATTGCACGTATTAACGCTGCCGTGAGGGAAGAAGGTATGACTTACAGCCAGTTCATCAATGCACTTTCTGTGAAAGGTTTTGATGTGAACAGAAAAATATTGGCAGACCTCGCCATGAATGAACCAGCTTCTTTTAAGGCTTTGGTTGCTTCTGCAAAAGGTTAATATCATTAGCTGTAAGCAGGCAATTTTTGGTGAAATTTTATTTCCAATCAGCACATTTTTCCTTGAAAAAAATAGAATACCGGGTCGTTTTTTACGACCTGGTTTTTTTGTGCCTGATTATTGTTTCAAACGATTAATTTTGGCTTGTCATTCATTTCTCTTTTTTTACAATAAAGCACGAACTGATCTATATCAATGAATAATTCTTACACCGACCTGGTGAAGCAGACCTTTCACTTTCCGCAGGAAGGGTTTCAGTTAAAAGACAATTATCTTCAGTACAACAATGTGGATGTGAAAGCATTGATAGACAAATATGGCACGCCACTGAAGCTCACTTACCTGCCCAAAATAGGGATGCAGATTAATAAGGCGAAGCAAATGTTTGCCAATGCGTTTAAAAAGCATAAATACGAGGGCACATACAACTATTGCTATTGCACCAAAAGTTCGCATTTCTCTTTTATTGTGGAAGAAACGCTGAAGCACAACATTCACCTGGAAACATCGTATGCTTACGATATTGACATTGTGAAAAAGCTGTACGAACGCAAAAAAATCAGCAAGGAAACATTTATTATTTGCAATGGGTACAAGCAAAAAACATATACCCGACGCATAGCCAATTTACTGAACACAGGTTTTAAGAACGTCATACCCATATTGGACAATGTGGAGGAACTGGAAGCTTACAGAAAGAGTGTGAAAGTCCCATTTAAACTGGGTATCAGGGTGGCTGCGGAAGAGGAACCATCCTTTCCTTTTTATACATCGCGGTTGGGCATCAGGCCAAAAGACATCCTCGAATTTTATGTGGACAATATTGAGGGTTATGAAAATAAGTTCACCCTCAAAATGCTCCATATTTTCCTGAATAAAGGAATCAAAGACGATATTTATTACTGGAGCGAACTAAACAAAGTCATCAACCTCTATTGCCAGCTAAAAAAGATTTGTCCTGAACTTGATAGCATAAACATTGGCGGCGGTTTTCCTATCAAACATTCGCTGGGGTTTGAGTATGACTACCAGTTTATGATTAACGAAATAGTGGGTAATATCAAAAAGGCCTGCAAGAATGCGAAGGTTCCCATGCCCAATATTTTCACGGAATTTGGCAGTTTCACAGTAGGGGAGAGCATGGCGCATATCTACAGCGTGATTGGCCAAAAGGTGCAGAACGACCGGGAAAACTGGTACATGATTGACTCATCATTCATCACTACGCTACCAGACACATGGGGCATTGGCGAAAAATTTCTGATGCTGCCCATCAATAAATGGGACGAAGAATATCATCGTGTGGTGCTGGGGGGCATCACCTGCGACAGCCATGACTATTATGACAGCGAAGAGCACATCAACGAAGTGTTTCTGCCCAAACTCAACGGAGAAGAACCGTTGTATGTCGGCTTCTTTCACACCGGAGCTTACCAGGATCAAATCAGCGGATATGGAGGAATCAAGCATTGCCTTATTCCAAGTCCAAAGCACATTGTGATAGGACAAGATAAAGATGGAAAGCTGAAAGACTGGGTGTATGCAAAAGAGCAAACTGCGCAGAGCATGTTGAAGATATTGGGGTATATGTAAAAATTGATTAGTTAGATTTGTTTATTCATCTTCTATAGTTTTTCAATTTGCTTTGAAGCTAATGCAGTTGCTTTGCTTATTATCTCAATGTCAACGCCGAGTGTCTTTAAATTTTGAGCCACTTTTTTAATTGATAATTTATTCGCTTTTTGATTATAATAACTTGAACCAAATTTTACAAAAATCTGGTCGATAGTAATTACTCTCGTTTTAAGTAAATCTGCAATTTGTTCAACCACTTGAATAGTTTTTTTGTCTGAAAGTCGTGGAAGTCCAAATTCATATTCTAAAACCTCTTTTACTCTTTGATCCGGTTTAACTGTATCTATACCAAACACCATTCTCAAATGTTGAAATGTGGCAGTTGCAATATTTGGTATGCTTCCAATTAAGTCCTGTTTGTAATTTTGTAAGTCCGCATTTGCACCCCATTTATTTAGAAGGTCAAAATCATTTTTATAATCAGGGTATAATGATTTTAAATTGGCAATCTTTGAAAGAAGAGCTTTGAGAGTTTTATATTTTTTATCATCTTTATGTCCCCAAAAATCATAAAATTCTTCTTTTGTCTTACTATCAATTAAGTCTTTAAGTTGGTCAAAGTTTTTAAGTTGCGGTAGTACTTCTTCTATTTTGTCGAGTTTAGGTTCGACAGCTTTATTATAATTTCTGTTTGCAGCTAATACAACTGACATTAAACCTAATGCAGGCTTTATTTTCCATCTGTCTGAATAAATTCCTGTTGATTTTTCTGCAGCAACGCTAATAGATATTTGTCCAAAGTTCTTGAATCCCTGTCCAGTTTTAGTTAATTTTTCTTTTCCAAGTCTTTCAATTATAAAAAAAATTTCCTCTTTTGTTTTGAACTGCAAAATGTCAATATTCTTTTTACTCATAGTTTTTTTTTAGTGTTGCACACGCATAGCATTTCCCCCTACTTTACTTTCTCCACCGAACTTTTATATCGTTTCAAAGCCTTTACAATGCACTTCGATATTTCGGTTTGACCCTTGCTGCTGTTCAGGTATTTTTCTTCGGTTGGGTTGCTGATGAAGCCTGTTTCGACCAGGATGCTGGGCATAGCCACTGCCTGCAATACCCAGATGCCGACCTGTCTCTGCTGGGCTTCACGGCTGATGCGGCCTACTTTTTTAAATTCTTCTTCCACCGTGAGGGCAAGGTTGGCACTTCGGTTAAAATATTGCTGCGTTTTTAATGAATACAAAACCATCCTGTTGGGATCGTTTGGGTTAAAATCTTTGACAAATCTTTTTGTAGCACTGTCAAGGTAGAGCGATTCATTTTCCCTCATTGCTTTTTCTTTAGAGGCATTCTTTTGTACTCCCCAAATGTAGGTTTCGGTTCCCTTTGCTTCGTTTGCTGTTGTCCAAGTTTTATATTTTGGGACTTTTCGGGTTTGCTTTTTTTTCTTCTTTCCTTTGCCGGTGTAGTAGGTTTCTTTGGTGTTACCCACCACCTCGCTGTGACTGATAGCAGGCGCACTGTTGCAGTGGATGCTGATGAACAGGTCGCCTTTGTTGTAGTTGGCAATGTTGGCTTTTGTAGGTGGCGATTGATATATGTCTTGTGTGCGTGTAAGGACAACTTCTACACCTGGTATTTCTTCCCTGATCATTTTGCCCAGTTTCAAAGCTACAGCCAGGGCTATTTCTTTTTCTTTGGAAAATTCACCCACAGCTCCGCCGTCGTGCCCGCCATGCCCTGCATCAATAACGATTTTAGCAAGTTTTGCTTTTTTATTTTTCCCTTGAAATGCAAACGAAGAATCTGGTAACAGAAACAATGGAGTAAGGAAAAGAAGCAGTCGCCAGGGCTTTTTTAGAATCATGAAAAGTATGTCTGATGTCTGATTTGTGATGTCTGATTTGTGATAAACTCTAAACTCTAAACTCTAAACTATTTAGTGCTATCAGCAGCCGAACCGGTTTCCAAAAATTGCTTATACCGCAATACACCTCTCATGACTGCATAGGTAACTTCATTTTGCCCCTTGTCACTGTTTAGATAGTCTTCATCTTCGGGGTTGCAGATGAAACCGGTTTCGACCAGTATGCTTGGCATGTTGGTGGCCTGGAGTACCCATATTCCCATGTGGTTTCGTTGCTTCACACCATAGCTGTTGCGGCCTTCTTTTTTAAATTCTTCTTCCACCAGCCCTGCCATCGTCAGGCTTTGGTCAAAGAACTTTTTGGTTCGCAGCGATGCCAATATTTTCGCCTCCGGCGAATCGTTGTAAAAAAGGGATGAATCTGCGTGTTCACCATATTGTTCATCATCGCCGCGGTTGCCGACAGAGCGTTGTTTTTGGTCATACTTGTTCACTGCCCAAATGTAGGTTTCAGTGCCGTGGTTGTTGCAGGGCAGCTTGTATGATTTATAAATGGGGACAGACCTGGTTTTCTCAACTTTATGTCGTTTGCGACCCTTGCCCACAGACACATAATAGGTTTCATCGCGATAGCCTTCTATTTTTCGGGCATAATGGTCTTCCATTGAATTCACATGAATGGCGATGAACAAATCGCCGTGGTTGTCATTAGCATACTGGGCACGGTAGCGGTTAGCTTCGTCCTTGTCTGAGTAGCCTGCAGGCAGGTTTTCATCGGTGCGGGTAAGAAGAATTTTTGAATTTGGCAAAACTTCTTTCAGCCTGTCGGCCAGTTTTAAAGCAAGAGCAAGTGTTATCTGCGATTCGTTGCTGTATTTGCCGGCAGCCCCACCATCGGGCAAGCCATGACCGGCATCTATAATGATTGTTTTAAGAGCTTCTTTTTTTGCAGGAGGAGTGGCAGGAAGATCTTTGGTTTTAAATGAACACAAAAAAAGTATAAAAAAGGAAACCATTATTTGAGAACTCAATCTTTGCAACATACTTGTCCTTTAGGGGTTTTGTCGAATTTTTAAAGGGTTAATCTTCACACATCTTTAATGCTTTAAACACTACTTTTGTCAGCATACTTAATATGAACAAGAGGTGTAAAGTTAGTGTAAAAAGATTTTCGGCATTTAGTGCATTTGCTATTCTTTTCATAATAACATTCCATGTAAATGCGGAACTTCACCAAGCTAATGCGTACCATTTGCCGAAGGCGGAAAAAGACACACCACCACCCAGGCGGCTCGTTCCAAAAGATACCAACAAAACAAAATTGGTCACCAGCTCCGATACATTAAACAGGATAAATGATTCGACAGGAAAAGATAGTCTTGTGCAAAAAGTGGATTCCTTCAATCTTAAACTTTCTAAAGATTCGCTGGATGCACCGGTCAATTACACTGCCGAAGATAGTGGTGTGTTGATCATTCCCACAAAGGAGTTCATACTGTATGGAAAGGCCAAAGCAAAATACACCGACATAGAAGTAACGGCAAACACGATAGAACTGAACCAGGACAAGCAAATGCTGAAAGCCTATGGCTCAACCGACACGACAGGAAACCCGATGAACAAACCGAAGCTGGTCCAGGGAGAATCGAGCAGTATAAGCGATTCTATCTTTTTCAATACCAAAACACAAAAGGGGCTTACCAAAAGTTCGTATTTGCAGGAAGGTGAAATGTTTGTGTATGCAAGCACGGTCAAGAAAGTCAACGCCAACACATTGTATGCCTACCGTGGCCGCTTCACCACGTGCAATCTTGATACACCGCATTTTGCATTCCGATCTCGAAAAATGAAAATTATCAACAACAAGATGGCTGTGTCCGGGCCCACCTTTCCTGAGTTTGAGGGAGTGCCTATTCCAATAGGCATTCCCTTTGGCATATTTCCATTGAACCGAGGCAGGCACTCGGGACTGCTACCTCCACAGTTTGCGAATAACGAACAATTCGGAATTGGTCTGGAAGGGTTGGGATATTACGAAGTGCTAAATGAAAATGTAGACCTTACAGTACGCACCAACCTCTATAGCTATGGCGGTTGGAACCTGAATCTGAACAGCCGTTATTTGCGCCGGTACAAGTACAATGGCAACATCAACATTGCTGTTCAAAACACTAAAATATTGAACAGCGGCGGAGAGAAAACGGAATTTACTACCAACAAAAGCTACCTTATTAACTGGAGTCACAGCCGTGACACAAAGGCCAGACCGGGTTCCAATTTTTCGGCTAATGTCAATTTTGGCAGTACCCAGTTTAACAGGTATGTGTCAAACAATGCTATTCAAAATTTCCAGAACAGTCTTAGTTCATCCATCACATACAGCCGCGACTGGCGTGGAAAATATAACCTGAGCCTGGGCATTAACCATAGCCAGAACAACGTGCTTCGACTGGTGAACCTGACACTGCCGACAGCCAGTTTCAACGTGGTCACCTTATATCCTTTCCAGAAAAAGGAATCGGCTGGTACGCCAAAATGGTATGAGAAACTTGGAGTAGGGTACAGCGGAAATTTCATTAATAAAGTGGATTTTTATGACTCAGCTTTCAGTCTCAAAAGACTCTTAGATACGGCGCAATATGGGGCTACACACAGCATTCCCATTACATTGTCGCTGCCACAACTTGGTCCTGTGCAGATAGCTCCTTCAGTTTCTTATGAAGAACATTGGTATGGGCAAAAGGTGCTGTTGAAATGGGACCCTTTACAACAGAGAGTGGATACTTCTATTTCCCGTGGCATTTATACAGCGAGGCAAATGGCTTTTAGCATTTCGGCCAACACAAGGGTTTTTGGCACTTACCAGTTTAAAAAAACAGCGGGAATACAAGCCATCCGACACGAGATAAGACCAAGCATCAGTCTGAATTACAGACCCGACATGAATCGTAATACCTACTACGATGTGCAGACAGATACATTGAAAAATTTTCGCCGTATCTCACAGTTTCAGGGCAGCCTGGTATCGCCATTTGGCGAGGGGCGATTTGGCGGAGTAGGGTTCGGTGTAGACAATACTTTGGAAATGAAAGTGAAGAATAAAAAAGACACTTCCGATGGCGGGACAAAAAAAATAAGATTGCTTGACGGATTCGGTTTCAATGGTTCTTACAATTTATTTCCCAGCAAGTTTGATAGTTTCCCTTTGTCCAATTTCAGTCTGTATGCTAGAAGTAATTTGTTTGAGAAAATCAACATCAGTGCTTCGGCAAATGTAGATCCATACACTGTGAACCGATACGGCATCAGAAGACCGAAACTCAATTTGCCGGGGAGAATAACAAACGGGAACATTGCCATTTCCACATCACTGCAAAGCAAAAGCGCAGATGGGAAAACCGACAAACAGCGTATGAAAGAAGACAACTACCTGACACCCGACGAGCAGCAGCGGCAACTGGATTATGTGCGAAGCAATCCCGCAGAGTACACCGATTTCAACATTCCCTGGACACTGCAATTTTCCTATTCACTAAGCTTTTCCCGTTTGCTGCAAAGCGATTATTCTTATGTCACCAAAACATACAGCAATGTAAGTATCAACGGCGATTTCAGCCTGACACCACGTTGGAAAATGGGTGGCAATACTTATTATGATTTCACCACAAAAAAGGTGCAGGTACTCACGATGTTCATTACCCGGGAGATGCACTGTTGGCAAATGGCCATCAACATTACGCCCATCGGTTCCTACCGTTCGTTCAGCATCAGCATCAATCCTAAGTCGGGCATTTTGCGGGATTTAAAAATAAACAGGTCGAGGTTTTTTTATCAATAGTTTGTTTGGTTGAGGGTTTAGAGTTGAGGGTTTAATCTGAGCTACTCTTTTCGTTTTTCTTTTTAAAAACTTATTTACTGCTTATTTATTTTTGCCCACTTATCCACTTGAAACATACCATAATTTTCAACCCTAAACCCTCAACTCTCAACCCTAAATTAAACATTAAACTCTAAACATTAAACCCAAAACACTCAAATGAAGGTTTTCAAATTCGGCGGAGCCAGTGTAAAAAATGTAGACGGAATTAAAAATGTCTCTTCTATTGTTCAACAATTTAAGGGGGAAAAATTGGTGGTCATTGTGTCGGCAATTGGTAAGACCACCAATGCATTGGAGAAGGTAGCGGAAGCATTTTATGAAGGTAGGAAGGATGATGGGCTTCAGCTTTTTTCTGCCATCAAAGAAAGCCATTTGACGACGGCAAAATACCTGCTTGTTACGACCTACAACGAAGCATATATCCAACTCAATTCGTTTTTTACAGAAGTGGAATGGCTGCTGCACGACAAGCCAGTGCAGCCTTTTGACTACTACTACGACCAGGTGGTTTGCATTGGCGAACTGTTGAGTACAAGCATTGTGAGTGCTTATCTGAATGAAATGAAAATTGCGAACAAATGGTTGGATGTAAGAGACATTCTCCGCACCGACAGCAACTTTCGGGATGCCAATGTGGACTTTGAATTTACTGCCCAAACAACTGCATCGGTCATGACTTTTCAGGACATAAACATCTATGTGACTCAGGGCTTCATTGGCAGTACAGATCAGAACGAAAGCACCACGCTGGGCAGAGAAGGAAGCGACTACACTGCTTCTATTTTCGCCAATTTGTTCAATGCAGAAAGCCTCACCATTTGGAAAGATGTAGAAGGAGTGATGAGTGCCGACCCAAAGGATTTTCCTGCTGCAACACTTATCAGCGAACTGAGTTTTAGCGAAGTGATAGAAATGGCTTTTTATGGTGCGCAGGTCATTCACCCAAAGACCATCAAACCGTTGCAAAACAAAAAAATTCCACTCCTGGTAAAGAGTTTTGTTGACCCCACACTTGCCGGTACAGCCATCACCAGCAAGCCGAGTAAAAACCTGCCGCCGGTCATTGTTTTAAAACAAAAGCAAGTGTTGATTAACCTGCAAACGCAGGACTTTTCTTTTGTTGGTGAAAAGCCCATGAGCAGTCTTTATGAACTGCTGGCAACACTAAACATAAAACCCAACCTGATTCAAACAGCCGCCATCAACGTGCAACTTTGCCTGGATGACCGTTCGGAAAAAATAGAACAACTCGCCGCCAAAGCCAGTGAAATATTTGATGTGCAGGTGGAGCGTGACCTGACCTTACTAACCATCCGGCATTACAACACAGCCATTCTTGGAGAAATGACTGAAGGCAAAAATGTTTTGCTCACACAGCAGACAAAGGATACTGTGCAGGTGTTGTATAGGTAAATCATTAAAGATTGATTACAGAGTTGAATGCGGAGTTTGATAAAAGTTTTAATAGTCCTCAGACTTTTAATTTTTGAAAATTCCGTACACTAAATTCTACCTTTCGCAATAATTAACTAAACGATTCTTAACATCATTTCTATTTCTCATCATGAAAAAATTCATTTTTCGTTGTGTTTCTGTCTTTACTGTTTGCCTGTTATTTTTCATTTCTCACACATTTTGCCAATCGCCGGAATCTTTTCTCGGTTATAAAATTGGTACACAATTTACACCTCAATACAAGATTGTTGAGTATGTAAAAGCCATTGCGCAAGCCTACCCCGACATGGTGAAAGTGGAGAAGTATGGCCAAACAAACGAAGGCCGCGAACTGTTGTTGGCGGTTGTTTCTGCTTCGCAAAATATGAAGCGGATAGACGAGATAAGAACCAATAACCTGCGCCTGTCGGGAACACTAAAAGACAAGCCTGCTGAGGCTTCCGGCAATAGTGGCAATGAAAAAGAAACTGCTATTGTGTGGCTCAGTTACAATGTGCATGGCAACGAACCATCGTCCAGCGAAGCGGCGATGATGACCTTATATTCATTGGTTGATCCGGCGAATGCTAAAACAAAAGACTGGCTGAAAAACACGGTCGTCATCATTGACCCATGCCTGAACCCCGATGGGCGGGACAGGTATGTGAACTGGTACAACAGCGTGAAAGGCAGCAGCGGAAACGCCGACCTGCAAAGCCGTGAACACAATGAACCCTGGCCCGGCGGCAGGAGTAACCACTACAACTTTGACCTGAACCGCGACTGGGCATGGCAAACACAAACAGAAACCCAACAGCGCATGGTCAAATACAACCAATGGCTGCCACAGGTGCATGTTGATTTTCACGAACAAAATTTCAACAATCCCTATTATTTTGCTCCTGCTGCTGAACCATTTCACGAAGTGATAACGCCGTGGCAACGGGAGTTTCAGACCACCATCGGGAAGAACAACGCCAAATATTTTGATGAAAACGGCTGGCTCTATTTTACCAAAGAAAGTTTCGATTTGTTCTACCCGTCTTATGGCGATACCTATCCACTTTACAATGGCTCCATCGGCATGACTTATGAGCAGGGTGGGCACAGCCGTGGCGGGCTGGCAGTGGTAACAAACACAGGCGACACCCTCACGTTGGAAGACAGGGTGCAACATCACTACACCACAGGTTTGTCAACAATAGAAGTCGCTTCGCAAAATGCCGGCAAACTGGTTGCGGAATACAAACATTTTTTTGATGATAGCCGGGCAGGAAAGGGGAGTTTGGCAAAGACATACATTCTAACCAGTAACAATGCTTCAACCATTAACAGCGTTGCAAACTTGCTAAAGCTAAACGGCATAGAATATGGCATAGCGGGCAATGTCGCCAACCTGAAGGGTACCGACTATGCCACTGGGAAAGAAGCTGCCGTAAAGCTGAAAACGTTCAACATTGCTATCAGCGCAAACCAGCCAAAGAGTGTGCTGGCAAGGGTTCTGCTGGAACCAAAGAGCAATCTGAAAGATTCGCTGACCTATGACATAACAGCCTGGTCGCTTCCTTATATCTACAATGTGGATGCTTATGCGCTCAGCACAACTATGCAGTTGCAGCCTTATCAAAATCCGGTTGTTCAAAAAATGATTCCACTCTCAAACTATGGTTACCTGATAAAGTACAACTCGGTAAACACCGTAAAAGTCATTTCTCAATTGCTGAAACAACATATCAAAATCAGGTACTCGGAAAAGGCATTTACTTACAATAAACAGGTTTATGACAGAGGTACAATGATTGTTTTGGAAAAAGGAAACCCAACAAATCTGCCCGGGATATTGAATGATTTAGCGGCAAAGAATGAAACCGAAATTGAAGCTGTTTCCACCGGATTTATGGACAAAGGACCTGACTTTGGTTCGGCTGATATAAAGTTTCTCAAAACCCCTAAAGTGGCACTGATAACGGGTGAGCAAACCTCTTCATTGGCAGCAGGTGAGGTGTGGCATTTGTTTGACAAGCAACTTAATTATCCCATCAGTTTGCTCAATGCAACTGACATAAGTAGGACAGACCTCAACGCCTACAACGTCATCATTATGCCTGATGGTTCTTACAAAATATTGTCCGACAAAAGTGTGATGGAGAAACTGAAACAATTTGTGAGCAATGGTGGCAACCTGGTTGCTTTAGAAGGTGCAGCACAGCAGATAGCAGCCAATGCAGACTGGGGCTTCAAGGTGAAAGAAGACAAAGACGATAAGAAAGATTCCACTGATTACAACTTGCTAAAACGCTATGAAAACCGTGAACGGGACAATGCCGTCAACAACATTCCTGGAGCCATTTACAACATACAGTTAGACAATAGTCATCCATTGGCCTTTGGCTATTCAGGCTCTTACTACACATTGAAACAAGACCCGGCTGTGTATGAATTTCTGAAAGACGGCTGGAATATTGGCGTAGTGAAAAAAGACAATTATATCACAGGCTTTGCTGGCTCAAAAGTGAAGGCGCATTTGAAAGATGGCGTTGTGTTTGGCACAGTGAATATAGGCAGCGGCACAGTCACCATCATGGCTGACAATCCACTGTTCAGGCAATTTTGGGAAGGTGGAAAATTGCTATTTTGCAATGGAGTTTTCCTGATTGGGAATTAAAAGTACAGTTAGATGCCTATTACTCTATGACCAATTGACTTTTGACTAAATGACTTTCAAAAATATGGCAAAGAAGAAACTAATCGCACTCACAGGTGCCGGCATCAGTGCCGAAAGTGGTCTTAAAACATTTCGCGACAGCGATGGTCTTTGGGAAGGTTATAACGTCTATGATGTAGCTACACCAAGGGGTTTTGCAAAAGACCCGCAACTGGTGCTGGAGTTCTACAACCTGCGCCGAAAAGATGTTGCAGCGGCAGAACCCAATGCTGCACACTTTGCCCTTGCCGAACTGGAAAAAGATTTTGACGTTACCATTATTACCCAAAACATTGACGACCTGCACGAACGTACTGGTAGCACAAACATTATTCACCTGCACGGCGAAATTTTTAAGATGCGGAGTGTAACAAGCGAAGACTTAGTAACAGAAATAAGAGGCGATATTAACTTGGGTGACCTGGCGGAAGATGGCGGACAGTTAAGGCCACACATCGTGTGGTTCGAGGAGCAAGTGCCCATGATAGAAGTGGCTGCACAAGTGGCCGCCACAGCAGACATCTTTGTTGTCATCGGCACTTCGCTTGTGGTATATCCTGCGGCGGGTTTGCTGCATTATGCACCACGGTTTGCACCTAAATTTATCGTGGATAAAAGCATTCCCGAAACCAACGGAATCCCCAACCTGACAGCCATCGAAAAACCCGCCACACAAGGTGTTCAGGAGTTGAAAGAGCTGTTGAAGAAATATGTGTGATGTCTGATTTGAAGATGTCTGATTTGAGAATTTTAATCAGTGGAAGCAAAACATAAACAACGGGAAACGCTTCCAACGAGAAACCAGAAACACTTAAACGAAACCCTCAACTCTCAACCCTAAACCCTTCTTCAAATTTCCTCCAGACTTTCCTGAAACTCTATTCCATGTATTTCCAGTTCTTTTAGTACAGGCGTGTAAATACTTTCGTGTATAGGGATGTGTAAGCCTGTGGTGGTAAGGCTTCCGTTGAGAATGAGTTTGGCGGCAATGCCGAGGGGAAGACCAACTGTTTTGGCCATTGCTGTATGTACATTGTCTTCGCCTTTTACTACAAGGCTGCTTTTTACATAGTTGTTGATGCCCGCCAGTTCGTATTCAATTTCGTGCATCATTACCACCATGTCTTTGTCGGTGTCTTGCAGTGCCAGTTTTTTTTCAAGAATGAATTGAAGAACATCAGCGGCAGAACATTTGCCTTTGTTGATGAGTTCATCGCTGTCAAGCCCCAGGAAAATCAGTTGTTTCAGTGTCAGGTTTGCCTCGTGCATTTTAGCAGAAAGCGCCACGGCTGCTTTATTTTTCACATCATCCACATCCAGACTGTTCAAGTTTCCTTCTTCGTCCACCAACATAATTGTCTCATCGGTTGGCTCGCCATGCACATTCAGTTCCTGTTCGGCTTCCATTAATTGCACAAGATTATCCATCAGGTCTTTGGCAAAGGTGAGGCGTGTGGAAAGCATTTGATTGAGCCATTCGCTAAAATTGTTTTTCTCAAAATGGAGTTTGAAAAAATCTGCCAGCGACATGTTGTCGGTATCATACTCGTTTGTTTCATCAGTCAGCTTCAGGTCAATAATGTTTTTCCAGCCAAAGCAAAAGTCGGGGTGGCGAAGTGTGGTACGGATGAAAGTGGCCGTTTGTTCAAGTTCGTAGACCGGGATATAACTGAGGGAATCGCGGTTGGGATAGTAGGCCAAAAGCATGTCTTCATTGATGAAAACGGGTTTGCCCGCTACAAACAATTCTTTGTAGCCCACCTTTATTTCTTCACCGTTTTCTTTATAAACAGCACCTGCTTTGCCCGCCAGCACTACGTTTCGTGGGTTCCAGCTTATTTTGTAGTGCCAGGGGTTGTCATCACTTTCAGGAGCCACCAACCCGCCACAGTGCGATTTGAAAGAATGAATTTTTCCACCCAAAGACTTGATACGGTGAATCAGTTGCATGGCGCTCATGTGGTCAATGCCCGGGTCGAGTCCCATTTCGCAGAGAAAGAGTAAACCCTTGTTTTCTATTTCATTTTTCAGTGCCTGAATTTTATCGTCAATGTAGGAAGCGGTGAGCAAATGCTTGCCAAACGCAATGCAATCAACAGCCACCAGGTAATGAAGCGATGGCGGCAACAAAGAAATGACGACATCGGCGGCGTTGATGAGTTCTTTTCTTTCAGTTTCATTTTCCACATTGGCCTGCACGGCTTTTGCCAGCGCATGCTCACCTACTTTTGACTGAGCATTTTCGAGGTTACCATCGGCCACTGTCACTTTATATTGATAGTCAGTCGCCAGTTGTTTTAGGTAGTCAATTAAAACCGTAGCAGACTTACCCGCCCCGAAAAGCAAAATGTGTTTCATAAAAGGTATTAAGTGAACAAAATAACCAAAGATTATTGGTTCATTCAAAAGATTGGCAATAAAAGAGTGCGTGGATTTTATCTAAAAAGGGCTACAGTAGTTTGATTGCAGCGATGATGAGTCCTGCCACAACTAACATGGTTGCAACAGTCCATTTCAAGTTGTCTTTGAACCCTCCTCTTTGCATTTCAATTCTCAATTCAGAAATATATTGTTTAGTAGCAAGCAAGTCCTTCTTATCATCAAGGATTTGTAACGAAACAATCTATACAATTACCGGGCTAATTTTATAATTCCATTCACCATGAAATTCATCTCTTGTAATTGCTACTTCCGCCAATACTTCGTCTGATATTTTTTGTCCCTTTTCATACAAATTGCTGTCTAATTTAGCCTTCACAACTAATCCTTTTGTGGTGGTGGTTGCCGCTATCAAGTCAACTACAAATTGCACGTTTACCAATGGCTTTGCCTTCCAGTTCATGCTGATGTAAGAAAACAACCGATGTTCAATTTTATTCCATTTACTTGTACCCGGCGGGTAATGGCTCACCGTTATTTCCAACCCTGTTTCATTGGCAAACAATTGCAACTCTTTTTTCCATAGTCTACTTCTGCTGCTATTGCTGCCTCCCCCATCGGCGGTAATAAAAAGTTTGTTGGACTTGAAGTTTTGCTGCCCCATTTCAGTCCACCAGCATCGAATGGTTGCAACTGCAAAAGCAGCAGTATCGTGGTCAATCCCTACACTTACCCAACCCTCATTATTGGCTACATCATATACACCATAAGGGATGGCCTTGCCGAGTTCCTTGTCCACAAAGTCGTACACTTTTACTTTCGTAGGGGTTTTAGCCACAAGCCAATCCTGTCCTGCATTCTTTATATTTCCAAGTACCTCTTTTTTCTTGCAGTCAACCGAAATGACAGGATCCTTTGCCGTCAAAAAGGAAGTCGCTATTTCATTGATATGCTCAAACTGGGCATCCCTGTCCAAGTGTGTACCACCTTCATCTGTCTTACGGTTACTTTGCAAACTGTACCCCAAATTTTTCAATAATTCACCCACTAATTTGTGGCTAACAAAAAACCCCTTTTCCTTTGCCAGTGCTGCTATTTTCCTGAGACTTTTGCTAGTCCATTGCAAAGGGTTCATAGGGTCGCCCATGGTGTGAGGGCTAACAATTTTTTCAATAGCCTGCAATAAATCAGGGGCTTTTTCAACCTCCTTTTTTCTGCCACCACCGCTACGCCGGCTCCTATTCCTAGCAACCGGGTCTCCTCCTTTGGAAGACAAATCTTTCAAGCCAGCATTCAAAGTTACCCTTGAAATACCTGTAAGTTTTGACACTTTACTAAGGCCACCACGTCCCATGCTTTTCGCATCAGCAGCAAGCACAAGAC
>JAYTGA010000097.1:0-28220 GCA_043733905.1 Segetibacter sp. | reverse complement strand
ACTTTATCGCCGCTGCCCAGCCAGAGGGAAGCATGTTTGGTGCGGTCTTCCGGTGTTACCAGGAACTCGTAGCTTTTATTTTCAGGAATTGTTACCACCACATCATACGTTTCAGAAACAGCAATGATTAACCTGTCCACCTGCACTGGTTCTACATCATTTCCATCCGTGGCTACCACGGTTATTTTTCCACCGGCGTACGATAGCCAAAAATAATCCGAAGCACCGCCGTTGGCAATTCGAAGCCTGACTTTATCCCCCGGCTTAAAAGCCGTGGCTACTAATTGATTTTGTCCATTCATCAGGAAATTGTCGTAGTACACATCGGTCAAATCCATGGCGTTCATCCGTTTCCATTCGTTGGCTACTTTGGTTTTCAACCATCCTTGACTGATGGCTTCGGCATAGCTCTGTGTGCTTCCTTTTTGCACCGCAAACCAATCAGTAGCAGCATGAAGACTGCGGTGTACTTCTTCGGGTTTCATGTCTATCCACTCACTTAGCAACACGGGTATCGTAGGTATGTCCCACTCTTTTCTTTTGTTCATGATGAACATGCCGTACATGCCTATCTGCTCCTGCAAACCACTGTGGCTGTGGTACCAATGCGTGCCATGCTGCACTATCGGAAACCTGTACACATAAGTCTCTCCGGGCTTAATGGGCATTTGCGTAAGGAACGGAACACCATCGTATTGATTAGGCAAAAACAAGCCATGCCAATGCAATGATGTTGACTCTTTGAGGTTGTTGTGAACGATTATTTCAGCAGTATCACCTTCGGTAAATGTGAGCGTAGGCATGGGTATTTGCTCATTCACCGCAATAGCTCTTGTCTTTTTTTTGCCGAAGGCGACAATGGTATCAGCAATGTATAAATCGTAGTGGACAGTATGGGGCGGCGTGTTGTTGGTGAGGTATGTTTTGTTGAAACTCGTGTAGGTTGGTTTGGCTGACATATCCATTTGCATACCGTCCATTTTCCCGTCTGCCGATTGGGCTTTGTCACTATCATTTCCTATGTTCATGATGCCCATATTCATGCCTTGCATGTCATTGCCATCCTTTTTTGCAGTATCTTTTTGCATGGGCATATCGCCGTGCTTGTGTACCGATGTTGCTATTGCTTTTTTAGGTTTTTCCTTTACCAGCTTCATACCACATATAGGGCAGTTACCGGGTTGCTTGGCATGTATCTCCGGGTGCATGGGGCAGGTGTAAGTAGCAGCAGGTTGCTGTTGCTTTGTTTCCTTTTTGCCCATGTCCATTCCTTTCATGTCTTGCGCACGGGCAAGGGTATGAGTGACAAAGAGGAAAGTGATGAGTATGATCTTATTCATTTGAATTCGTTTTTTAACTTTATTTAAAAGTTTAGTTTGAAACCACCATTTAAAATAAAACCCTCTGTCGGGGTATAAACGTCTTCAAACTGAGGATTTTGAATGGTGCCTGCATAAAAATTGTTCCACTTTGATTGGCGGGTGTCTAAAAAATTCTCAAAATTTATAAACAGACTGCAATGCGTAAACTTATATTCGCTTGAAATGCCTGTAATCCAGTAATCACGGACTTTTTGGTAATTTCTGAGGTATTGTTGCCCTACATAAAAAAGTTCATACCCGATCCGCAATTTTTCATTCAACTCATACATGATGTCGAAATTGAGATGGTGTTTTGCAGTTAAAGGATTGATAGAAGAAACGTTGTCGAAATTTTTATTGACATCTGTGTAGGTATAGCCAATAAAGCCGGAAAAATCATCGAAACGAATTTTGATGGTGGTTTCAAAGCCTTTGGATTCCAAATTTCCCTTGGCATTTTGAAAAGAAAAATGATTCGTGGCACTAACCTGATTTAGCACCAAAGGATCTTTGATTTTTGTGTAAAAAAGCAATTGATTGATTGAAAAACTGAGGTCCTCAAAAAGGATTGTTTTGAAAGTAAAGTCTGCATTCAGGCCATAGGATTTTTCAGAATTAATTGTTGAAAAGTTAAGAGGAATCATATTTTGAAATCCTTTTTCCTCCGCGTCTTCTGAAAAAATAGTCGGTGTTTTATAGCCTACGCCACCACCAATTCTTGAGGAGAATTTACTTGTTATTTTATATAACAATGACAGGCGGGGCAAAGCAAAAAAGTTGTTTCTATTCGTGATGTCGAAACGTAAACCACTTTCAAGAATCAGTTTTTGGGAAACTGTTAGATTATTTTGTGCAAATGCCCCCAAAACTGAGCTGTAGTAATCTAACTTATTGTTAGCCGTATTGATTTGGTTGAAATTGTCCGAAACAAAATTAGCTCCTACATTCCATTCCGATTTTTGCCTTGGAATAAGATAATTGACTTCGCTAAAAGTCGCTACCTGTTGTCCTTCAAAATCGAAAGTTGGTTGCTGCATTATTCTGTTAAAATAGGCAATGCTATTTTTAATGGTCAATCTGTTTTTGTTTTCAAACGTCTTTTCCAATTTCGCCTGTGTTGAATATCTATTGGTATTGTTGGTTTCAAAAAAGCTGTGTGTTGCGTCGGTTGCTTTACTGTTAATAACCAGTATGTCGCCACCTGTCCGCTTTTCAAAACCTGTATTTATTCCGAAACTGAAAGTTGTTTGATTGTCAGGATAATAAAAAAACTTTGGGCTGATGGAATAACGGCTATACTTTGGAATATCAGAAAATCCGTCATTATTAGCATCATAAGCTTTTTGAAAATTGCCTGAGGTGTAAATTGTCAATCCGGTTTTTTTAAACCGTTCTGAATAAAAACCACTGACATCTAAGGCACTCGTTTGATTGATGTTTGCCAAAAATGAAGTCTCTCTTTTAGCTGTGGGTTCTTTAGTAATAAGGTTTACAAGTCCCGCAATTGCTCCACCACCATACAAAGTTGATGTAGAACCTTTGATCACTTCCACCCTTTTTAAATTTAAAGGAGGAATTTGTAAAACACTCAAACCACTGGCAAAGCCTGCATACAAAGGAAAGCCATCTTGTAAAAGCTGTGTATATTTTCCATCAAGACCTTGTATTCGTATGCCTGCGCTGCCCGAAACCTGTGATGTTTGCTGTGTTTGAACACCCGCAATTTCAGACACCAGCATTTTAATATTTCCAGGTTGCATCACTGATTTTTCTTCCAGATCTGCTAATGGAATACCTTCAATTCGTGTAGGAATATCTTTGATATTCCGGCTGCTTCTTGTGGAAGAAACAACTTTTACTTCTTCTAATTCTTCTGATGAAGATTCTAAAAATATTGTGTCGTTATCGCTTTGAGGAAATGAAATACTTTTTTTGTTTTCATTGAATCCAACAGCATGAATAATGATTGTTTGTTTGCCATTTGGAACATTGTTGAGTTCAACAAAACCTTTGTTGTCTGATGTTGTGCCATTTTTAGTTCCTTGCAAAAGCACTGAAACACCCATTAAAACTTCGTTGGTTTTTTCATCTTTGATGATCGTTTTAAAAGTGTTTTGAGAATGACAGTTTAAAGAATATGTAATGGTAAAGAATAGAAAGATCAACTTTTGCATTTGTATTTTTTTCATTTAATTTTTTCTTTCAGGTTGAGTATTTCTTTATACTTTTTTTACTTTTAAAAAACTCGCATTAATGGCCACCACCACTGTGCTGACAGTCATTAAAACTGCCCCTGCGGCGGGGCTTAATAAAATGCCTTGCTTGTACAAAACACCTACGGCCAGCGGGTAGGTAGCAGCAGGTTGCTGTTGCTTCGTTTCCTTTTTCCCCATGTCCATACCTTTCATATCCTGCGACTGTGCAAAGAACCGCGTGGAAAGGAGTAATAATATTAGTGTTGTCTTTTTCATTGCTGAATACGTTAATCAACCATTTCATCAAGATGAGATAGCTTATTGTTTTCTTTTGCAAAAAAGAAATTATCACCAATGAATTCTAATTATTGATGACAATTCCTTTGTGAGCTAATCGTGAATACAGAAAAGTGAAGTTTTCGTTTTTGTTAAAGACTTAGTTTTTCATGATTTCTTTTCCAATGCCATTCCACATTTAGAGCACTTCCCCGGTTTGGCACTCTTAACCTCCGGATGCATGGGGCAACTATACATAGCTGCAGACATATCTTTCATTTTGTCGGTACACATTTTTCCATTCATGTCCATTCAATCTCCATCTTTCATCATCATTTTTTTGCCATCTTTCATTTTACACTCCCCGTTTGTCATGCAGGTAGTGCCATTTTTCATCACCATGTCTTTTTCCATCGGCATGGTTTTACCATCTTTCATCATCATCATTTTGCCATCCTTCATCATGCAGCAATCTTTCATCATTGTAGAATGCTTCATTTTGGATGAATGCTTGTGTTTTTGGGCATTTGCATTAAAAAAAACAGTCACTAAAAATATGGCTAACAGCGTAGCCATTTTTACTAAAAACATTTTTTGAACTTTCATAATAATTACATTTTTTTTCTTCAGTACCGCTGTTGCCCGGTTCTTCAGTTTCGCTGTTACCCGATTTATTGATTTCTCTCTATTTCTTCTTTTTTCTAAGCTTTGTAAGCAAGTGTGGTCGGTTTGAAAATGTTAATACTTTTTTTCTGTTTAAATTTTAAGTTGTTTTAGAAATCTTATCCATGATAGAATGGTCTGTTCCAAACTTGCAAATCGCATCACAATGACATCGCAAATCAGAAAACAGAATGTACTTAATAATCATTTGTGAGTTTTTAATTACTGGCCTGTTAAGTTGTTGTACGACTTCTTTTTCCCGGTTATCGGGTATGATGATGTAAAAGACCTCATCACCATCAGCAATGCTAAAGTGCAGGTCAGACAGTCGTAAAATACCAGAATAAATACTCGTACTTTTTTCTACTTCAAAAGCGCCAATAATGTTGTTGGTACCTTTTTGAAACCACAATACATCAATGAGCTTGATGGTATTTTGTGTGTCTTTATCAGTCGGTAATTCGGGAAAGCTTTTTAAAGAAATGAATGAAAAGCTATTGCCGTTAAATGCTTTGCTCTTGTCGTTATTAGCGGGTGTTACATCAAAGCCCAACGAGTGGCCTATTCTTAATAAATGATACTGCATTTCATTGTGCAAGCTCTCTTCCTGCTTTTCTTCCTGTATTTCTCGTTGCCGTTTTTCTATGTTTTTTTCAAACTTTTTTCTTTCTTCTTCGCTTAAATATTCATCGTTGCAAATCAGCATTTTTTGAGTTCCTATTTCAAAACACAAACCCGCTATAGCTCCTAAATCGTTGGACAATTCGCCTTTGTGTTGCTGATTGGTTACTATCAAGACCTCCCGAATTTTTAGATATTCCGACCAACTGCCCAGCTTCTTTTTATCCTTGAAAATGAAATTAAAGCCATTGACAATGGCTGTGTTGAAAGGAGGAAATAATGTGGGGTGAAGGAAGTAAAGAATACTAGCTACGGCAGGGCCTAAGCCTTTTATCTTCAGGTTATCCAGTTTGACTATTTCTTTCAAAATTTGTTCTTCATTCTTTGCATTCATGCAACATTCCAAAAACTGGCCGAAAGCAATCTTGTTGTTTTGGTTTTCATAAATATCTGGTATCCTCAATTTTGGCTTCCAATAAAACGGATGTGCAACACCTACAAAAACCTGCTTTTGCTCTGCTATGCAGCTTAACACAAACTCCAAACTGCTTGCTTTAAAGTCATTGGGAAAGGTTTTGCTTTTAATGTCGTCAATTACCTGCAATACTCCTCTTCTGATAGTGCGAAATGCTTTTAATCGCTGGTCATTGTCCACAAACCAGGTGTTGTAAACACTTTCAGAATCGCTTTTGTATTGTTGGATAATTTGAGTAAGGTTTTGCATGGTTGTCTATTTACAGCAATCTTTTTTTCTCAAAAAGATTGCCTTGAAAATCCTTATTAAAAGTTGCTTCAAGTGTGGCATGGTCGCTTATTAATCACCCATTAAAAGGCTATCAGCCTTGTTATTCATCCAGGTTACTATCCATTTTTTTTGTGCCTCAGATAATTTTGCAGCCGGGTGCATCATTTGGTAAGAAGCTATTGGCATCTCATTACTCTTCACCTGCCCGGCAATATCTTTCAGCTTGCTTGCTTGTCTGCGAGTTCTTAGGTTGCCAAACTCACTAAAGTTTAGTTTCGCTTTCCCCTCGCTTATATGCTTTGCCAACAGCCCCGCCATCGGTTGTATGTGGGAATACCACGGATAAACGGTGTGGTTGCTATGGCAATCATAACAGGCGTTTTGCAAAATGGATTGAACACTTTCAGGCACTGAAAAAACCTTTGCAAAATCAGTTGATACAACCTGCTCACTATTGTTGCGGGCAGGTTGTATCAACTGAATGGCTAAAAACACAATAAGCAGAGCCAATAGTATTTTTTTTCTTAGCCGCATGGTTAGTTCATCGTTTCTTTTACCGACCCGCAAGTGGGCATTGCTTTTCCCAAATAGGGGTTCTTAATTTCCTTCACTTCACTTACCCATATTGCACCTTTGCCATCATTTGCCATTGGGCAAAAATCTTTGTATAGGGTCTGTCCACCATTACCAAAGGTTTTAACAAAGTCTGTCATGTCTTTACTTAACATTTGAAAATGTTCCCGTTGGTGTTCTATTTTCCCAGCGTTCATGCCAATGTGTTCAGCATGTTCTTTTAGGTCGTCTGCAAACTCCATATAGCTCTTCATCTGCTTTTCAGGCAAACTTTTCATGTCAACATTTGCCAAGGTTGCCACCATTGCATTGCCTGCTGTTGCTGCATCTTTTCCATTGTCTTTTGCTAAAGCATTTTTCAATTGCAGGTAACCCGCAATTATTTCTTTGGCAGGAAATGCTGCTGTGTTGGTAGCAGCCGTTTGCGCGTTGCCTTTATCAACCACGGCTTGTTGACTATCGTTCTTTTTTGCCGTCATTGTTTCATTTTGTGGGGACGTACCTGCGGTTGCATCATTGCTGCCATTGCAGGCACCAAGTGTTGCTGCGGCTATTGCAAAGCCGATAATTATCGTTTTCATGTTCTTGTTTGTTTTTTGAAGTTTTTAATTCTTGATGACCAAACCATTTGGCTTTTTGCCTACACTAATCGTTTTTGAAACTGCATGGGTAGCCACATTCACAACCGAGACCGTGTTAGCAGTTTGGTTGGTTACATAAGCCGTATTGCCATCGGCTGTAAAAGCAATAGCATGGGTGCCAGCACCTGCTGCAAAAAGGCCGCCATGCATCCACATACCCATTGACGCATCATAATTCCAGAAATGAACTTTGCCATTCATGGGGTCACTCACCCACAATTCATTTTTAATGCCGTTGTGTGCTGCAATTCCGGGCATGAAACCCAATGCAATCGTTTGCTGAACCGAATCCCCCGCTACGTTAATAACCGATATAGTTTGCCCGTCTTCGTTATCCACATACATGCGGCCATCGCTGCCTGTCCAGGCTCCAACAGGATTGTCGCCTACGGCAATGGTTGCTACCACTGCTTTTGTAGCCACATCAATTACAATCACATTGTCATCATCGCCATTGGCTACATAAGCCTTTGTTCCATTAGATGAAAAGGTAAGTTCAGCAGGCATCATGCCCATAGGGATAGTATTCTTTAAAGCAAATGTCGTAGCATCATACACCAGTACATTGCCCGGCATATCCATTTGCGGCACCCAAATTTCTTTGCCATCGGGGCTATAAATCGTATTATGGTTCATCATTGGTAAACTCATGTTTTTAATAGTACCCCCATTCACCGCATCTATAATCAGTAACCTGCCCATCATGCCTGTGGTGGAGATACCTGAATGACCTAAACTGAAATCCATACCAGGAACCCCAAGTGCTAAACGACCTGAATAATAAGAAATGTGGTGTGGAAACATGATAGAATCCATAGTGGCTACCTTGGCATTTAAATGAATGGTAGCAGCTACTTCCTGTGTACTTAGGTTAATAACCGACACGGTAGCATCTTCACCATTTATTACATAAGCTGCGGGGTAATTAATGTTTACATCAGTGGAAGGAGTATCAGTTGTTGAATCTTTTTTGCAGGAAATAAGTATTGTAAGTGCAGCAAAAGCCACGAAAAATATCTTTTTCATTTTTTGTGATTTAGTTTGTTTGTAAGAAATAATTACAGTCATAGCATCATGCTATGCAATTGATAAATAGGAGAGAGAGGAAACTAAATCAAATCAAAAAAACACAATTTAGCAAATGTAGTTTTTGCTTTTGTCTATCAGGTGGAGAATGAAAATGAGTGACAATTAGTGCTCTGTAAAATATAGGAGTTGGGTTGTAATTGCTACAATATGGAACGACTGTTTCGCTGAAAAATTTGGGAGCATCAATAGCAACTGTTGCCTGGTTATGCTCTCTTTTCAATTGAATAAACTGGTGTCTATCCTGGCAGCAATCTTTTGATTTTGCCGTTTTCATTCCACACTTTCCGCATTCCTTCTTTTCAGTATGATAAATGTTGGAGCCAATATACTCACCCATGCAAAAGTGCTGGTGTACAGTAGCACCCACAGTTGTAAAACCGTAAATAATCAGGAAAAATATGGCTACTATTTTTTTCACTTTGTAAATATAGAACAGACCAGCAACAAAATTGTTTGTTGACATTGTTAATGGGACAATTTATTTGACCTTTAACACACTCGCATTAATGGCAACAACCACGGTACTAACCGTCATTAAAACCGACCCCGCTACGAGGCTGAATAGAATACCCTTCTTGTACAGAACACCTGCTTCCAACGGCAGCGCAATCACATTGTAATCCGTTGCCTAAATCAAATGCTGCATCATTTTGAGGTAAGTGGCTAATACAGGCGGTTGCCACTTTGTAACTGTTTCGCTAAAGTCCATTGTCATGGTAAATACTTTTTCAGGTGTTGAATGCATACTTATGTTTTGGGATGTTGTTTTCATCTCTTATTTACATTAAAGATTTTTCAAAATAAAATCTACTCTTTTTTCCGGTGGAAGTAAAGGAACTTGAACGACTGGAAATCCTAAAGCTTCGTAAACCTCGATAAGTAAAGAATGGATTTTTTTCTGAGCTACTGAATCTTCTGTTCTGGCATAATCGTTAACCAGTACCAGGCAATTGAGAATGAACACTTTTTTGTAGGAAACATTACGCAATGCCTCTGTTAACTTTTCATCTTCGGGAAGATTTAGAAAATGATAGTAAGCAAGTGCATCAGGAATTGCCCTGTCAAGAAACACAAGAACATCTGGCGAAATTTGATTCTCCTGCTCAATCTGCATATTCAAAACTCCTGATTGAAATTCTCCCTGATTTTTTCTAACCTCTTCAATACTTCTTCCTTTTAATCGCTGTGTATCGAGGTAATGGCGGGCATGTTCAAAGGTTGTTATGTACCCCCTTTCTTTAAGCAAATTAACCGTTGTTGTTTTCCCTGAACCCGGGCCGCCAGTGATGACATACCAATTTGTTTGCTTTCTGGGATTATTTATGGTGCCGTTTGTCATTAATTAAATTTGTAAAAGTTTTTATTCTGATTGCGGTATTCTATTTGAACAACTTTTAAACTAATTATTACATTTTCATTCCCTGCATCGGATTGGTTCCTTTTTTAAAAATAAATTCACTATTGAGTAAGTAAGCACCGGTAATAACTACTACATCGTTCTGTTGCAGACCACTTTTTATCTCAATGCGGTCATTGCTTTCAGCACCTACCTCCACCATTTTACTGCTGAAAGTATGGTTGCCGGTCTTTATCCACACAGTTGCACCTTTCGCATTTCTAAGCACCGCATCTATGGGTAGTGTAAGCGGATTCCGCTGCCTGCTTTTAATACGCACATAAGTAGGCATACCGGGCTTGAGTTGATTGCCTGGATTTTTAATCGTAATCCTTACCAAATTGATTCGGGTTTCAGCATTTATTTCAGGGTTTACAAATTCAATTTTCCCGCTCAATTCTTTACCCGGCATATCGGGTATTTGCACCAAGGCAATGTCACTTTTATCTATCCCGGAAAGCTGTGAACTATACACCTGAGCTTCGACCCACAAAGAGGAGAGGTCGGCAAGGTGAACAACTGCACCGCCTTCCATAACATACTCCCCTTCTTTAGCGTCGAGGGTTGTGATGTAGCCGTTTGCATTGCTGTAAAAGGTTGTAAGAGGCGATGGCTTTTTCGTTTTTGCTAACTGGTTTATTTGTTCCTCACTCAAGCCCCATAACTTCAGTTTATTCTTTGAGCTTTGTACGAGCTGGTCGAAATCAATGATGCTGTTGTCAAGCACTTTTTTGCGCTCAATTGCAATCCGGTATTCCTGACTGGCACTATTTAAATCTTCGCTATAAATATCAAATAGCTTTTGCCCTTTGGAAACATAATCACCTGTGTTTTTGAAATACAATCTTTCAATGCGACCCATTACCCTTGAACTGATTGTAGTGGTTTTTTGTTGATTGAAATTGAGCGTTGCAGTCAACACTATTTCATCACCTAATCTGCTGTTGCTGATTGTGTCAAAAGAAATATTGCCTAATTGAATTTGCTGGTCGTTTAACTGCACTTCTCCGGCTTTGGTTGCGCTGGCTTCCTTTACTGTATCTGCATCGTGTTTCTTTTCTTTTTTGCAAGAAGTAAAAGTGCAAGCGAACGTAATCGCTGCAATAATGGAAATTCCTCTTTTGAAATGATTTTGTAACATATTACTCATTTACTTTTATGAAGCCTTCACTATCCATAAGATACGCTGCATTTTGTGCAACAGAGTCCTTTGCAGCTATGCCATTCACTACCTGAATTTTGTTTTTATAAGATAAGCCCGTCATCACTTTATGTGCTTTGAAACCATTCGTTTGCTTAATGAAAACAACCTTGTCTAAACCCAACGAAACCACGGCACTTGTGGGCAACCATGCTGCATCATTGTTACTGCTGAAAATGGTTGCGTTTACCTGGCTACCAACAGGAAGCTGTAGCAATGAGTTATCAAAATTTACTCTTGCTGTTATCGTTTTACTTCCCTGCCGTAAGAAAGGCTCAATAAAATTTATAGTGCCTCTGAACTTTTTATTAGGAGTAGTTTCAGGAGTAATAGTAATCGCATTGCCAACCTTTACCAATGACTGCGTTCCAGCAAAAAGATTCAATACAACCCAAGCCCTGTCTGTATTATACACCGTAAAGAGTGACTGCCCCTTCTGAATATACATGCCCTGTTTAAGAGAAAGCTCGTCTGTGGTGAGCGGTGCATCTTTCATTGCGCCGGGAGTGGAAGCCATTGCACTACCCGTTGTTTCATGTATGTGACCTGCATAGTTGCTGTAAACAGAAACAGTGAATGAAGGCTTACCATTATTCATTATAGCTGCTATTTGAGAAGCAGTTATGCCCAGCAACAACAATCTCTGTTTTGCTGCATTGAGCAATGATGTGTTGGCTGCATCATTTTTTAAAATGAACAAGAAGTCTTGCTGTGCGGTCATTAGTTCGGGACTGTAGATGTCCATAATTTTTTCGCCTTTCGCTACTTTTTGGAAACGGTAGCGCACAAACATTTTTTCAATTCTGCCGGCATACCTTGCTGATATTATGCCCGCCTGCCGTGTGTCATAACCTATGGAACCAACGGCATCTATTTCTATTGACTGCTCATTGTTTTGAATGGTGGTTACAGGAATTGATGACACAACAAAAGCGTTTGTGGGCTTGAGTAAGGTGCTTAAATCTACCGCTGTAGCCATTGCTTGCTTCTGGTACTCTGTGTGTTCCTTGCGCTTTTTTTCTTTGCAGCTATATTGGACAATTACTAATGCAAAAAGCATAAGGGGCATGACAAACTGATTATGATAGTGACGTAACATTTGGGTAATTATTTTTCTAAAATCCTGTCAAGCTCTGCCTGCATGATCAATAACTGTTGCAACTGATTGAGGTATTCTATTTGGGTCATGTTCAGGGTTTCCCACGCATCAAACAGCATAAACATCTCTTCTGTGTTTTGTTCATAAGCCAATTGCATTGATTTATAATTGTTCTTCAAAGCAGGGATTATATTTGTTTCATACAAAAGCATCTGTTTTTTCTTTGAAGCTATTTCATTGTGCATCGTGTAAGCCATGCGTGTGGCTTCATTCAGGAGCATCTGCCGTTGCTGGTTTAGCGATTGCGCTTTCCACTTTAAGCTTTCAATATTTGCTTTGTTCATTAAAGTGGAGCGACCAAGCGGGATTTTCGCCATTGCCATTAATGAGAACTGCCACGGTTGTTTTGCAAATGCAAACATGTGGTCGTACCTGATGCCGAACTCTGGTTTTAGTTTCCCCCGCTCAACATCCTGCTGTAGAAAAGTAAGCTGAATGTTGCGGTCAATGGCTTTTATGTCGCTGCGGGTGTTGATGAATGCAGTGCTGTCAAAGGTTTCAATGTAATCTTTCATTGTGTAGCTGGTATCAATTTTAAAGGAGTCCGCCTGATTTCGTTTCATCAAAGTGTTGAGTGCTATTCGTTTATTGACTGCTTCGCTTTGCAGCATTACCCTCATGAGTTGCAAATTGCCTAATGAAGCCTTAGCCTTGTAATAAGCACTCAACTTTGCCATGCCGTTCTTAAATCTTACTTCGGCATCCTTAATCATAAAGTTTAAGAGCTTTTCATTTTGCTCTATCACAAGCAGCTTTTTTTCAATTATTATCCATTCGTAGTAGTTCTTTTTTGCTTCGGCAAACAGGTCGTTTATGGTTGCTTGTTTCCGCTCCTTTTCTACTGACGACATGGCTTCCATATATTTTGCTTCTGCATTCTGCCTTTGTTTGTTTGGAAACATTTGCTGTGCAGACAACATAAACTGCCCCATGCCCGGCTCCTGTTTGCCTTCTGCATCTTTCATTCCTGCCTTCCACATTTTCGGGTTATAAGGTGTCATCCAAAACCCTGCACCAAATTCAGGCGGCATCCAGCTTCTTGCACCTTTGGCTGCTTCATCCATTGAGCGGATGTCGGCGTCATACATTCTTAATTGAGGATGCCTTAGCTGTATGGTGTCAAGGATTTGAGATAGCGTGGTTGATTGCTGTGCATGAACTGCAATGGGTAATAATAGAAGGCAGATGTACATAGCCACAATTGCGACAGCATTTTTTTTAAGCTCATTGTTATTGCGCCTCTGACCTTTCATTTGTTGTGTGGTTAATCTCGTTCTCACCATTTAATAATTTTTCAGTATCACCAATTCAGTAGGCTTCAGACTTGAAGATTATTATTTTACATCCTACTCTCATTGTTGCATTCACTTACTACTGTGTTTGTTCCAGGCTTTGTTTGTAAATCCAGTTGATTGCATACATCTTATGCTCTTCATTATAAACGCCCAATTCACTGTTATACTTATACAGCTTGTGCAGTTGCTCATAAAACTTCGGGTTACCGGGAAAAGCTTTCTCAAGATTTTTGAATGTTAGCGTCTCCACAGGTGCATAAGCTCCGTTGCTAAAGGAGAAATGTGTGACGTTGGTTTTGCCATCATTACTTTGGTGAAAAGCAAAGTGCCTATAAATCAGTATGTGCTCTCCTGCATTTAGGATTCGCAGGTCTGACTTCTTTATAATTCGATATACTTCACCGTTGCAAAACCGATAACCATAAATGTCTTTCCGGTAGATTTTATAAGTGGTGTCGAAATGTTTTACCGTTATAAAAGGTCTGTTGAAAAAGTCGTTGAGATAGATTTTATGCTTTTCAGTTTGGCAGTTAATGGCAAATGAAAGTTTGTGCGCAACAAAGTCATCCGCAGTTGTGTAGATGCCGCTACTATCAGTCTGTGCGTTCGCACAGAGGGAATGAAGGGTTACCAGTATTATTAGAGCAATAATTTTTTTCATGTTTTAAATTTTGAAGCTTATAAAAAGTGAACTGAAATTTTGTATCGGCTTATCTATTTTCATAAGAGTGAGTTAGTTGAATGAATTTTTGGCTCCAATACATTAATCGTATGACCCTCATTTCGCTTATTCTTCACCCATTTCCATAATTCAAAACATGCCATGTAGATGAAGCTTGCAGCAAGCGGAAAAATCCAATCACGAATAGTTAATGCTCCGGTGTGCAGGTAAAGATTGAAGAAGGGAGTGTAGATAATAACAAACATGGCAACCAGCGACACAGCCATTCCCCATAATAAATTGGTGTTTGAAAAAAGGAATTTATCGAACATACTCTTCTTTGTGCGGATGCAAAAGATGTTGATGAACTGCGTAAGAATGATGGTTATGAACGTGCCTGTTACCGCTATCGGGTGCCGGTTTTCTTCACCATTATGAAGGTGAAAAATGAAATGAAAAACCGCTATCGCCAACACGCCTCTTGCCACACCTGAACCAAGCACCTGCATGAGTAAGGAGGAGTTTAGAAGCTCTCCTTTTTTTCTTGGATGCGCTTTCATTAAGTCCTCACCGGCTGTGTCGAATGTGAGCATGAGCAGGGGTAACATCTCACCGATTAAATCAATCAGCAGAATGTGAATGGCGAGAATGACAACAGGCTGGTGAAAGTAAACGCCGACAAATCCATAGAGGACACAAATCAATTCTGCCGTGTTTGAAGCAAGTGTGGCGATGACGTTTTTGCGGATGTTGTTGAAGATTGTTCTTCCCTCTTTTATCGCATTTACAATGGTGGAAAAGTTATCGTTGAGCAATACCATTTCCGCAGCTTCCTGCGCCACCTTTGAGCCATTCTGCCCCATTGCAACACCAATATCTGCCTTCTTCAGGCTTAGTGTATCATTCACTCCGTCGCCGGTTACGGCTACCACTTCTCCCATCTCTTTCAGCAGGCTAACAATCTTCAGTTTGTCATCGGGTGAAACACGGGAGAACACCAATGTTCTTTGAAGCAATGCCTGTTTAATATCTGCATCGTTCATGGTGCCGAGTCGTTGCTGCGTAATAACTTCCGGCAATGAATTATCTGCATTCGCAAGACCTATATTTTTTGCAATTGCACGGGCAGTCATTTCATTATCACCCGTAATAATGATGATGCGGATATGTGCATTGAAAGCATCCTGAATTGCCTGTGGTACTTCATCCCGTGGCGGGTCGAACATGGTGGCGAAGCCTGCAAATACAAGGTTGCTTTCGGTTTCTTCAATCGTGTATTTATCCGAGTTGGCTTGGTTCAGTTCTTTATACGCAATAGCAATTACTCTTAAAGAATCTGCTGCAAAAGTTTCGGCATTTTGTAGTAGGAATTTTTTTTGATCCGCCGTTAGCGGCTTTATTTCTCCGTGAACAATTTGCTGTTCGCTTACTTCCAGTATGCTTTCAATAGAACCTTTTACAAAGGCAATTTGCTTACCGGCATTGCCCCGGATTATTGATACCCGTTTTCTTTCTGAATCAAAAGGGAACAGCAATAGCCGGGGAAATTCTTTTTCCAATGCAACAGGTTCAAAACCGGCTTTCATAGCAAGGGTACAGAAAGCAGATTCTGTAGGGTCGCCAATGCCATACCATGTTGGGTGAAATTCATCGGGTGGATTTACGGATGAAATGGAAGAGAGGTATCCGGCAGTAAAGAAGAATTTATGTTCATGAAGCGGGGCTTGCTCCAGTGGCTGCATTGCTTCGTTGAACACCTGACCTTTGGGATTGTAACCTGTTCCCGTGACTGTGAATGGCTCTCCATTAAAAACACAATTATTAATGGACATTTCATTTTTGGTAATCGTTCCTGTTTTATCGGAAGCGATAACCGTGGCGCTGCCCAACGCTTCTACCGAAGACAATTGCTTGACGACCGCTTTCTTTTTTGCAAGCCTTCTAACCCCTAATGCAAGCGCTATTGAAATTTGTGCAGGTAAGCCTTCGGGCACCATTGCCGCTGCAATGCTGATAGCAAATACAAGCGCAACAGAAATGGCTTCACCCTGAATTCTGCTGAAAATAAATAAGGCGACTCCAAGAATTAAGGTGATGATGGTGATTTTTTTTGCAACAAGGTTTATCTCCTTTTGCAGCGGTGAAATGTCTTGTTTTATTTCCTGCGACTTACCGGCAATCTTTCCAATTTCCGTTTGCATACCGGTGGCTACAACCAATCCTTTAGCCTCACCTTTGGCAACCGTGGTACCCATGAAAATCATGTTGCTTTGCTCTGCCATTGCGGCATCATCTTTCACAACGGCTTCGTGTTTTTTTTCGCTTGACTCCGATTCTCCCGTAAGAATAAATTCATTCACAAACAACGAATGGCTTTCCAGCAAACGCATGTCTGCGGAAACGCCATCGCCTTCATGAATGACAACCACATCGCCGGGAACAACATCTTCAACAGGGATTTGCTGCACCTTGCCATTTCGCAAAACGTTGCACTTTTCTGCTACAAGATTTTTGAGAGACTGCAGTATGTTCTCCGACTTCCAGTCCTGGTAAAACCCAATCAGTGCATTGGCTACCACTATGATAGCGAGCACTATACCGTCTCTGTTAGAGCCTAATTGAAAAGACAGTACACTTGCAATAACAAGCAGAATAACGAGCAGGTTATTAAATTGAGCGAACATTATCTTCCACCATTTGCGGGAAGTCTTAGCCATCATTTTATTTTGCCCAAACTTTTTCAGGTTGTCTGCTGCCTTTTGCTGTGATAAGCCAACGGAAACATCCGACTGCAATTGCTTTAATAACTCACTTATATCATTCTTATAAAACAGCATAATTTCTTTTATTCAGAAGCATCAATTATTTCAACTTTTCCATGTTTTCTTAACTCCCATTCTTTCACTATTTCAAAAACTATGGGCGTTACGAGCATTACATAAATGGTCGCCGAAGCTGTTCCGCCAATCAGCGGTATTGTGATAGCAAGCATTACATCGCTGCCTGCGCCGCTTGCCCATAATATGGGTATCAAGCCAAAGAGGGAAACAGAGACTGTCATCATAAAAGGGCGAAGCCGTTGCGTGGCACCTTTGATAATATACTCTCTCAGCAAAGCAGGTGTGATTGCTTCTCTGGAATTACCATGTTCCGTTGCCAAATTTTTAATGGAAAGATTGAGGTATATGGTCATCAGCATCACAGTTTCTATTGCCATTCCAAACAAAGCGATAAAACCTACAGCCACTGCCACCGATAAATTCACCCCAAAAAAATACACCGCATACACACCGCCAATCAATGCAAAAGGAACAGTAATCATAGACATCAATGCTTCCTTCATTGACTTGTAAGTGAAGTATAAAATCAGGAAAATAATTACCAGCACAACAGGCATTATTGTCTTCAAAGTTTTGTTTGCCCTAAGCTGATTTTCCCATTGCCCGCTCCAATCCAAAAAATATCCTTTGGGCATTCTGCTTATCATCGCATTCAATTTTTGCTGCGCTTCGGTAACGGTGCTGCCTAAGTCTCTTTCTCTCACGTTAAAAAGAACAGTTCCCCTAAGCATGGCGTTTTCAGAATTTATCATCGGCGGACCCTCGCTGATTTTTACCTGCGCCACAGCTTCAAGCGGTATGGGACCTAAGCCCATTGTTTGCACCTGCAGTTTTTTGATGGATTGTATGTTGTTGCGGAAGTCCTGCGCAAAGCGTGCATTCACCGTAAAGCGTTGCCTGCCCTCAATTGTAGTGGTCAGCCTCATGCCACCTAATGCACTTTCTACCACAGCATTTACATCGTCAACACTCAATCCGTATCGCCCAATTTCATCACGCCGCACGGTTATGTCTATGTACTTGCCGCCGGTGATTGGTTCCACATACAGGTCTTTGACACCCGGCGTTCCTTCAAGTGCTTTTTTTACCTGCTGCGCAAAAGCATAAATGGTATCGAGGTTTTGCCCATACACTTTAATCCCAACATCGGTGCGTATGCCTGTTGAAAGCATGTTGATGCGATTGATAATCGGTTGTGTCCAGCCGTTGGTAGTGCCGGGTATTTGCAGCTTTTTATTCAACTCATTAATCACATCATTTTTGGTCATTCCATCTCTCCATTCTTTCGGCGGCTTGAGCAGAATAATTGTTTCAATCATGCTGATAGGTGAGTTGTCAGTGGCTGTGTTGGCTCTCCCTGCTTTACCCATCACATGCGCCACTTCAGGAACCGACTTGATTATTTTATCCTGCACCTGCAACAGCCGCTTGGCTTCAGAGTTAGAAATATCAGGCAAGGTGACCGGCATAAACAAAAGTGAGCCTTCATCTAATGGCGGCATGAATTCAGACCCCAATTTTATAAACAGAAATACGCCGATTGCTAAGGCTAAAAGGTTTATCCCAATCACCGTTTTGCGCCACCTGAAACACAAGGAAAGAACAGGCGTGTACACCCGTGTAAGTATTCGTGTTATGGGATTTTTATTTTCAGGTCTAAGTTTTCCTTTGATGAGAAATGAGATTAAAACGGGAGTTAGTGTAATTGCAAGAAAGGCATCAACAATCAGGATGAAAGATTTCGTCCATGCTAATGGCGAAAATAATTTTCCTTCCATGCCTGTCAGCAGGAATACCGGAAGGAATGAAGCGATGACAATAATGGTAGAATAAAAAACGCCGGGACCTACTTGCTTTGATGAGCTTAGGATGATTGCTAAACGCTCATCCTGTGTGAGTAATTCGGGACTTCGTTTAAATATTTTTTTGAACCAGTTCATAATTTGTAACATCATTTATCAGATTGTCCGACACCATACCCTTCATCGGTAGTTCGCCTTATTTGTTCATCGCAGATATGGCGGTAAGAATTTTCTACCATTACTATTCCATCATCCACTACCACGCCAATTGCCAATGCAATGCCTGTAAGCGACATAATATTGGAGGATAATCCAAATAGCTGTAGCAGTATAAATCCTATGGCGACTGAAATTGGCAACTGAATTAAGATAACCAATGCGCTGCGCCAATGGAAAAGAAAGACCAGGATAACAATGGAAACGGTAATCAATTCCTCTATCAACGTACCCTTAACGGATTCGACTGCTTCTTCAATCAGCGTACTTCTATCGTAAGAAACACTGAATGACACGCCTTCGGGTAATCCTTTCTGTACCTCTTTCATTTTTGCTTTTACTGCCTGAATCACTTTATCGGCATTCTCACCATAGCGCATCACCACTATGCCGCCAACTACTTCTCCCTCGCCATCTTTATCAAAAATGCCAAGGCGCAAATCGCCGCCCATTTGCACACTTCCAATGTCTTTGATGCGAACGGGTATTCCATTATTGTTGGTTAACGCAATACTCTCCACGTCTTCTTTGCTTTTTATGTAGCCAAGTCCGCGGATGATGTAAGCCATGTCGCTCATCTCAAATTTTCGTCCGCCTACATCGTTGTTGTTGGCTTTCACTTTGTTCATTACATCCATGAGCGACACATTGTAGAACTGGAGCTTTACGGGGTCAAGTATAATCTGGTATTGCTTTTCAAAGCCGCCGAACGATGCTACTTCCGCAACACCGGGCACAGTTTGCAAAGCGAATTTTACATACCAATCCTGCAATGCTCTTTGCTCACCCAAATCCATTTTTGGCGCATTGAGATGATACCAGAAAATATGACCGACACCCGTACCGTCAGGACCGAGAGAAGGTGTTACTCCCTGCGGCAATAACCGTTGAGCATAATTTAATCTTTCAAGAACACGGGTTCGTGCCCAGTAGGTATCCACCTTGTCTTCAAAAATGATGTAAACGAAACTCATCCCGAACATGGAAGTGCCCCGCACGTTTTTGATGCGTGGAATGCCCTGAAGATTTGATACCAGAGGATAGGTAATTTGGTCTTCTATCAACTGCGGGCTGCGACCCATCCACTCTGTAAAAACAATGACCTGGTTTTCAGATAAATCGGGTATGGCATCAATTGGGTTTTGCTTGATGGAATAAATGCCCCAAGCAAACAATCCTGCCGATATAAGCAGAACAACCAGCCTGTTGCGAAGGGCAATTTCAATTAACTTTTGAACCATATCTTTTATATTTATTCAAATCAGTTGGGGCCAATGTGTTTGTGCTGCAAGGACTTGTGGCTCATTTTTAAATAATTGGTCGTTCCTTTTGTATTTTGCATGAATAATGTTGA
Source organism: Segetibacter sp. (assembly GCA_043733905.1). Classification (GTDB taxonomy): domain Bacteria; phylum Bacteroidota; class Bacteroidia; order Chitinophagales; family Chitinophagaceae; genus Segetibacter. The sequence goes on along the minus strand of JAYTGA010000097.1, from coordinate 8,132 downwards.
TGCTCCAATCTTTAGTTATTTGCAACAATCTTTTTTCCTCAAAAAAACTGCCTTGAAAATCTTTATTAAAAGTAGCTTCAACTGTTGCATAATACTATTTTAATCACCCGTTAAAAGACTATCAGCCTTGTTATTCATCCAGGCTATCAGTAATCTTTTTTTAGGCAATACTAAATACGTAACCACTAACAGAATGGCGGCAACAATCCAATAGGCTAGGTGGTCAAACCATATCATGATTATTCCCCCAAGTACAACACCAGCCACCTGCCCCAGACTGTTGATAGAACTAAAGATGCCGAGTGAGGTTCCATATTCTTTTTCCGAATCTTTTGTAATAAGTGAAGCCAGGCTTGGGGTAAGTATTGCCATTCCCATTGAAATAAATGAAACGTAGATTAAAATCCATCTCATCTCCGTTGAAGTAGTAAGCATGAATATGCCAATGCCCAGAAGTAGGAAACCGAAGGGTAACAAAACAGTTTCACCTTTTTTTTCTATTAACCATGCAACAGGCCCTAATTGCAGTAAGCCCATCAACGACCCACAAACGATAAAAACCAGGCTCATTTGCTGAGACCCAAATGAAAAAAGACGCTGTGAATGTAATGCGAATGTACCTTCAAACATAGACAGGGCAAGCTGGCTGATAAAAGACAATGTGAGTAACAATATGAAGCCTCTGCTTAATGATTTCCAGTTTGGTAGCAGGCTTACTTTTACTTTTTTTGCAACCGGAAATGTTTTTTTTTCTATGGTATTCAATGATTCGTTTAAGAAGAAAAAGTAGAACCCAAAGACCACTAATGTAAGTGAAGCAGAAATGACAAATGGAGCAGAAAACTTATCTAGGATAAACTGCCCAAAAGGAAGGTTTAACCCTACATTAATTTTTGAAAACAAATTCCCCAGTATGGGGCCTGCAACTGCACCTAATCCAGCTACGCTGCTCAATATTGCCATATACTTTCCTCTTTTTTTCTTTGAAGTTTTATCCGCAATGCAGGCACCTGATGCAGTTACAAAACCTGCTGTAAAAACGCCTGCCATCAAACGGGAAATATATAGCAACGCTATGCTTCCACCCAATGAAAAAATAAAAGTTGAAATAGAGAAACCTGCAATGCCTGCTAAAATGAGTGGCCTTCTTCCAATTTTATCAGATAATGAACCCAGATACGATGAGAAGAAAAATTGTGTAAGCGGAAAAGCAGCTGTTATTAAGCTTACATGAAGTGAAACAGTTTTGTATGAAATGCCCTCAACCGCTAAAAGTTTTTGGATGTAAAATGGAAGCACTGGAAGTGTCATTCCCAATCCCGTCATTACCAGAAAAACCCCACATAACAATATTGCTTTTTCCCTGCCGTATTTTTTTTCTTCAACCATTTATACGTTTTTTATAAAATATAAATACCTACAAAACTATAATTAAAGAAAAAGGAGGTTGGCTGTAAAATGAAACGTTTTTCAACTTACTTTATCTTTGGATTCACTTTTTTTTGCTGCAACAATGATTCTTAAATCAGTCTTTTTTGCAATTTTTTTAATTGATTTTATAACAGCCTTTTCCGTTTTCTTTTTACTCTCTGCTTTGTTATCTTTCAATACTTTTTCTATTGCTGTGTGCAATTTTTTTTCAAGTGCTTTCCGTGCTATTTTTTTCATAATTGGTTTAGTTTGTTGATTCTTGTAAAAGAGCTTCTTTAATAGTGTAATGCCCTGATTTGCTAAGTTGTGCCTGCAGGTCTTTTACATCAATAGCTTTGCTCATGGTAATAACAGCCCCTTGCGGATGTAACTGCACCGCCGCCTCTTCTACACCGGGAAATTTTTGCAAAGCATTCTTTACGCTGTTTACACAACCGCCACAACTCATTCCCGTTAACTCGTAATTTTTTTTCATTCTTTTATTTTTTATGGCTATTAATTTTGAGCCTTATCCTGTTTAGATAATGATATGTTATAAATACTTGCAACGCTGGCACCCATTAGCCAACCAATAACGAACCATTCCACTGTCCCAATAAGTGCTTCTGAAAAAGGCATGGGGGTCTTTCGCATAATAGCCGATACATCTATAGAGTGCATCAAATTGTTTGCAAAAGCAAGAGAAGCAGCCGGACTGAGAAGGGAGGTAACAACAATGCAGGCTACGTAAACGATTGCAATGGTAGTGCCTGTTGCCAACCCTAAATTTTTAATGCTGATGTGATTCATGGGTATTTATTTTACTGGTTTCCGAATCTTTATTATGCCCACCATGTTGCATGGGCATCATTAAATGAAAGGCGAACATTGCTACTATAAATATGAGAATTGAATAGTTGCCCGTAACACCAAATAATGGCAAAAGAAAAATTAGCATCAGTGGAACTGTGCAACCTACAATCATCCACCACATTGAATGTTTTCCCATTTTCGTTTAATTTAAATTTAAAAAATGCATCTTTTTGTTCAGCGTTCTTCCTCATACGAAACTGCTGTTCCTTCATTGGCAAGCCCACTACCCGTCCTTGCCATTGTTTTGGTTACGGGACTATTAATAATGTTCTCCAATGAACTAAAAGTTGACTTTTTTTTACCACCTTTTTCTTTGAGTCCAGAATTAGTTGCTGGCTCACCTTCCTGTTCGGGTTCCATGGTCTGATTAATTGATACTTTTTTCATTTTATAATTTTTTATTTTTAAAAATAAATGGTTGTTGAGAATATATTTTAATGCAGGTTATTTAAATTCCTACATCAGTTTCAAGAATTTTTTTCTTTTCGTGATATTCTTCTATCGTTATTTGCCCTGAAGCGAAGCGTTTTTGCAAAATATCAAGCGGTGTATCTCTTTTCTTCCGCTGGCCTGGTATATCGTAAGGAAGGGCAAAAATCCAAAAGAGAAAGATTCCCCAAATGAACCACCAAAAGAGGTGCATTCCCCAAAAATCGTAACCATTGTGTATCATAATTTTAATTTTAATTGTTAATGAAAATAAAGACCTCTTTGCAAGCATACAAAGAGGTCTTTATTTAAAAACTACATTTCTGCCATTTTACCACATTCAGCAGCACATTTACGGCATGCTTCTGCACATTTTTTGCAATGGTCCAAATGTGAATGTTTTTCACATTCTACTGCACAAGCATTGCAAATTTCAATACACAATTTGCAAAACTTAGCTACAAAACTAATGGTGTGTTCATCCGACCTTGCCATAAAAGCAGCAGCCATACGACACATATCGGCACAATACCGGTCAAACTCAATGCACTGTGCTAATGCATTTGACTCTTTTTCGTTTGAACATGCAGTTGCGCAATGTTCACACTCTGCAGCACAGTCATTGCAGGCATCAATGCAAACTTTAAATTTTTGATGGCTCATTTGTTTCGTTTTATTTGTGAATAAATTTTCACTGCTTACAGCACTGCATAAAGCATACCCCCGCTCAATACTATCATCAGTCCATCTTAAATAATGGTATCCCACCACTCATCGTCTCCCACTCTCGCCTTACAAAGAGGACGAATAAGGCCACAACTCCATAATAATCAACCAAATATCAAACTTCTCACCTCAAAAACCTCGCATCTGCATCACCGGGATACCCATCTATAATGCCGCGATTCACATCTACACCTCTGGAACGCCCATCTACAACGCTGGAATGCACATCTACATAGTTGGAATGCCCATCTACATCGCTGGGATGCCCATCTACATCGCTGGAATGCACATCTACAATGCCGGAATGCACATCTACAACACTGGGATGCTTATCTACATAACCGGAATGTTCATCTACATAGTTAGGATGCGCATCTAAATCCAAGGGTTTTAATGTCGCAGAAAAAATAGCTAAATTTCCAAAAAAAGTTAAAATGTCCGGTATAATCTTTAATTTAGCTTTCATTCTTAACCTTTAAAAAACAACACTTTATGGATGCTCGTCAAGAAGCCAAAGACAATATGTATGATGCCGTCATCACATTGTGCGGACTCAAAGAAAATGAACCCGCCATTAAATCTGTTCCCGCAGTAGGCACCGCCATTACGCTGCTCACAACCAAACAAGCCGAAATACGCGCCAATGCCGCACTTCAGTTAGACAAGAAAACCGGAGCCGCAGGCAAAAGTCAATCACGCCTCGGTCTCAACGCATTAACCCTCACTGTAGCTCAAGCACTCTATGCTTTTGCCTCATCCACCAAAGAAGATGATTTGTTGCAAAAAAGCAAGTACACAAAATCTTCAATCAAAGCCATTCGCGACGAAGACATCAAACAAGTCGCTGAAAACTTACATGGTTGGGCATTCGATCTCATTACTTCATTGGGCGATTTTGGTATTACCACGGGCTTGTTAGCCACCCACCAAAAATTAATAGATGATTATAGCGGTAAAATATCTTCGCCTGCCATCACAAAGGCAGCAAAGAAAACAGCCGGTCAAAACATCGTACGACTCTTCAAAGAAGCAGATCTCATACTCAAAACCCAAATAGACCCTCTGGTAGATGGCATGATAACTACCTTCCCTGCTTTTAGAACCAACTACTTCAATGTTCGCCAAATCATAGACCCATCCGGCAGCAAAACATTAATAGCAGGCATCATCACCGATGCCAAAAACGACAACGTCCCAATTCCAAATGCAACAGTAACACTCATTACCGTCAACCTCCCGAAAAGTGCCCCCGCAGGCACACCAATTCCTCCGCCCCTCACTTTCAAAACCAAAGCCGACGGCACATTCAAATTTCCCGCAAAGCCACAAACAGATTACACCCTCAAAGCCGAGGGCACTTTATTCATACCCAAGTCCATCGAATTTGTCCAAGTCAAACTCGGCACCACTAAAACCGTAGATATTGGCCTTATGCCTTCATAAAGCCTCACCCATCCATCAACGCACAATCCCCCCAAAGAAAACAGCCGACGCAAAACCAGCATCGGCTGTTTTCTTTCTCCCCTTCAGGGTTGGGGGTTCTATTTCTTTGCCCCCAGCCGCAGAATAAAAAACAGGCTTCAATGGCGACGCTTTGAAAATTCCGAAGTATTTCAAAACCGTTGCAGCCTTTTCATTTACTTTTTTACTTTTAAAAAACTTGCATTAATGGCAACCACAACTGTACTAACCGTCATTAAAACCGCCCCTGCGGCGGGGCTTAGTAATATGTCCTGCTTGTACAAAACACCTGCCGCCAATGGGAGGGCAATCACATTATAACCCGTTGCCCAAATCAAATTCTGTATCATTTTCCGGTAAGTGGCTTTGCCAAATAAAATGAGGCTCACAATATCTTTCGGGTTGCTGTTGACCAAAACAATTCCCGCTGTTTCTGCTGCTATGTCGCTGCCACTCCCAACAGCAATGCCCACATCTGCAATGGCCAATGCCGGTGCATCATTTACCCCATCACCTGTCATGGCTACAAACTCACCTTTGGCTTGCAGTTCTTTTATCTTCTCCAGTTTTTGATGGGGTAAAACTTCGGCAATAAAACTATCCATGCCCAACGAATCGCTTACGCTTTTGGCGACCTTGCTGTTGTCTCCTGTTAACAAGATGGATTTGATATGGTTTACTTTCAAAGTCTTGATGGCCTCGGCTGATTCAGGACGAATCTCGTCGGACAATGCAATGTAGCCTGCCAAGTCATTATTCACTATTACAAACACAACCGTCTCCGTATCGTTTGCAGTAAACCCTTCGGGAATAGCCAGTTTATTTTCTTGTAAATAGCCCGGACTCACCACCAATATTTTCTTTCCTTCTACAGTCGCTTCCACACCTTTGCCTGTGATAGCGTTGAAGTTTTCTGTTGCAGGAATGGAGATGGACAAGTCTTTTGCTTTTTGCAAAATACCAGTTGCAATAGGATGTTCCGATTGTTGTTCCAATGCAGCGGCCAAACGGATAATTTCATTTTCGTTGAACGCTGTTTGCAACGATACAATTTTTGAAACTTCAAACTTGCCAACGGTCAGTGTGCCTGTCTTATCAAAAACAATGGTGGTTATTTTTCGTGAATTTTCAAACGCTGTACGGTTCTTAATGAGCAAACCATTCTTTGCGGATAATGCAGTTGACTTTGCCACCACCAAGGGCACAGCCAGCCCCAAAGCATGCGGGCAACAAATCACAATGACCGTCACCATCCGTTCCATAGCAAAGGCCAATGATTGCCCGGTAAGATACCAGTATAGAAAGGTGGCAATGCCCGTAACCAATGCAATAACGGTCAGCCATTTTGCTGCGGTATCTGCCAGCAATTGTGTCTGCGATTTTGATTTTTGTGCATCGTCCACCAGCTTAACAACCTGCGACAAATAAGAGTCTTTCGCAGCATGGGACACAGTTACCTTTATTGACCCGTTTCCATTTATGGCACCTGCAATAACTTTTTCTCCTACTACTTTTTTTACAGGTTTACTTTCGCCAGTAAGCATACTTTCGTTGAGATAACTTTCTCCTTCTAATATTATTCCATCGGCTGCCACTTTTTCCCCCGGCTTTACCAAAATAATATCGTTCGCTTTCAGGGTGTCGGTCTTCACATCATGCACCATAGTTGGCATTACCATATGCGCATCCGCAGGCATCAACTGCACCAACAATTCCAATTCTTTTGATGCACCGGCTACGGATTTCATTTCTATCCAATGCCCTAAAAGCATTATGAGTATTAGTGTGGACAGTTCCCAAAAGAAGTCCATGCCCGCTAAACCAAACACGATGGCTACACTGTAGATGTACGCCACAGAAATGGCAAAGCCAATCAATAGCATCATGCCGGGGGTCTTTGCTTTTACTTCAGCCACCATTCCTTTTAGAAAGGGATTGCCACCATAGAAAAATACTATAGTGGATAAAGCAAAGAGGATGTATTGCGAACCCGCAAACTGCCAATTGACACCGATGAAATGCTGTATCATGGCTGAAAGCAGCATGATTGGAAGGGTGAGTATGAGTGTGACGTAGAACCGCTTTTTGAAATCGGCAATCATCATTGCATGATGGTTATGTCCGTGCATACCCATTGATGGATTGGCTCCATGCTGCATGGCGGCGTGGTTCATTTTGGAATGGTCTATCGTTGCGACTTTTGCAGGTGCTTCCTGATTGTGTTGATGCTCCATTTTTTGAATTTATTTGTTAAGCCTGTTCAGAATTAGCTAAAGCCATCTCTGCTATTATTTCGGCAGGATCACATTTTCATTCCCTCCATTGGATTGGTTCCGTTCTTAAAAATGAATTCGCTGTTGAGTAAGTAAGCGCCGGTAATGACAACTACATCGCCCTGTTTGAGTCCACCTTTTATTTCAATGCGGTCATCATTTTCGGCACCCACATCTACCATTTTACTTTTGAAAGTATTGTTGCCGGTTTTAATCCACACGGTTGCACCTTTCGTTCGAGGCTTGCCGACTTTTATTTTGAAATGCCAACGTATTATTCATCGGTATGAGTATCTATTTATTTTTATTTTAGATTTCCAAAGGGTCATCCGAACGAATTAAAGAATCCAGCTTTGGAATTGTTTGCGATGTGAGGCAATGTGTTTCAATTTTTGCATTATCTGTTCATAAAATGATTTGGATATTATGTTCAGCCCCCTCATCTGTAAGTGTAATCATATTATCTTCCTGCTTCACCCCATCTATAACCATCATTGAATCTGTACCATCTTTTTGTGTAATGACGATGTGGTAAATGGTATTGAGGTATCTGTAGTGAACTTCAAATGTTTTCCACTCCTCCGGAAGGCAAGGCGTGAATCTTAAAGTATTGCCTTCTCTTTTTAAGCCAATAAAAGAATGAATGATCAGTTGATACATCCAGCCTGCCGAACCTGTGTACCACGTCCAGCCACCCTGACCTTTATGCTGAGGCTCGGCGTATACATCAGCAGCTATTACGTAAGGCTCGGTTTTGTATTTGTTGATTTTATCTTCACTGCTGGTCCTGTTAATTGGATTGATCATTTGTAATAATTCCCAGGTTCTTTTCTTGTCTCCAATTGCAGCAAATGCCATCACTAACCAAATGGCGGCATGTGTATATTGACCACCATTTTCGCGTACACCCGGCACATAACCTTTTATATAGCCGGGGTTAAGGTTAGATTTATCAAATGG
>JAYTGA010000096.1:0-8604 GCA_043733905.1 Segetibacter sp. | reverse complement strand
AAGCATTAACTTAAACCATAAAATAGTGCAAAATAAAAATAGTGTTATTTGAAAATAAAAATTAGGTTCTATTAATTTCATTAATGATTCTCCACTTCCATTAGCGAAAAAAAATCTATTTTCTTGGTTTTTGAAAATGATTATGCTAAAAGTTAATATAAGCATTATCCCTATTATTAATACAGATATACAATCGCCAAAACGTCCGGTCGTAAAATTTAATTCCAACCGTCCATATTTAACTACTGCGAAAGTAGTATCTAAACTTCGTTTAAACACTATATTTGCACCTCCACATCAAAGCACGAGCGGGACTATTTCAAGTTTCTGCTTGCATTCCTTTCTATAAAACAAAGAAGCCCGGACTAAGTGTCTTCGGGCATCTTTGTAGCTTGTGGTTTGATGTGAAAATCAATCACGGCAGTCCGGGCAATTTGTTTATCCTACTACCAACGGATAATTAGCCGTTAAAACCTCAACCTTGCGTTTTTTATAGCCTGCCTTAGCATTTACACTAACTCCCTGTTCCACGCTCCACCCAGGAACGGCTCACAATACAATTTGTGTTCGGGAATAAAGCCAATGATAGTACTGGCTAACTTTTGCTTTCCGCCGTAGTAAGAAATAGGCGTTTTTATATCTGTGCTTTTCATAAATGGTCATGTGCTTGCATCCCCATTTATTCAGAACATTAATTAGCTAAAATCTTGGCAGTAATACTGTTATCAGTCTCAATATCTGATACTGATGAAAATGTTTGTAAAACAATGAGGTCAACCAAATGAACACAGCCAATAAAAACATTATTACCCATGTCAATAACAGATGGTAAAAATGCTTTTGTCAAAAGCACGCAGCCTTTGAATGCATTACCGCTAATACGATATGCTGATGGCAGATTGATGCTATCTAATAATGTGCAATTTAAAAACGCTGAAGTGCCAATTACAGTAGCGGATGGTAGTATTACATTTTCAAGAGAATTACAATCTTCAAATGCCCCAAAACCAATACTGATAAGTTCTGGAAATGTTAAGAATCTGATTGCTGTATTTTTGAAGACAAAACTGTCTTGGATTACCTGCAATTTTGGAAAATAGACCTTATCTAAACTAGTGCAGTTTTTAAAAGCAGAATCTAAAATTCGTTCCACAAAAATAAAATTCGCATTGACCAAGCTGGCATCTTGAAAGCAAGATGCAAAAATATGCCTGATGCCCGAAAAATCTTTTATCGAAACAATCTCTGTATTGCCCGAAAACAACGAAGCAGATAAATAATCCAATCCCCTGCAATTGATTTTTACAAACCTACCGTCAATGATGTAACTATTAATAACCAGGTCAGGATTGTCAGATAGTAGTGCAGATGAAAACACCGTAACATCAGCCAAACAACCCGATGGTGAAGTTGTGTTTAATTCAATAATCAAATTAGCATCAGCAAACAAATTCAGCAGCGTTACCAAATCGGTTTGGTTACCAATATCACCAGTCACGTTACCCCACACAGCTCCAAACACAGGCAATTGAGAATCCGGGACAATACCGCCTACCAAATCAGCCTTTACTGCCAAAGTCTGTTGGAGGTTGTCAATATTCTCAATCGGTATAGCATCCTCACTCTTATGCCAAAAGCTATCAATCAAATTGATAAACTGCTGGTGTGTCGGCTTTCTCAAAGTCACGCCAAACCAATCATACAACAAACTCCTTACTGAAATTGCCATGATTATGCTTTTTGATAGGTTATCTGACCTCCTACAAAATATGTATCGGCAGGTAGGCTTTGGCTATTGTTTATCAATAATTTGTCTCCTGGCGAAAAGTTAGGTGTAGCAATGCCAACAAATACATTCGAGGAACTGCTACTTACGATTCTTATAGTTGCTAAATCAGCTAAGACAGAACTAACAACTGCATTAAAAGGTAGAGGAATAAACGCTGTCAATTGCTGAGCAACTGTCGTGGTAATTTCCAAATTAAAACTAAGCACAATCACATCTTTTTGCACATTCCATTTTCGCGATAATCCAGTAACGCTTCCTCCACTTGTATGGCTTGCACCTGTTGTAGAATTGCTTGTTTGCCAACTTCCAAACCAACCCAGCATTGTATTTACTAAGCCAATTAGACCATCTACCGGAATCCGCTTAAAATCCGCCCAAAGAATAGTCGTTACACCATCATCCCCAAAAGTGGCATACCGCACTTTTTGAGAACCCGGCGTACTCCCATCTTCATACGTCAAGGCCGTCACGGTCTCCACAATAATAACCTTTGTCGTTGCAGTACCACCAACAAAAGGAAGCACCTCATTGCTGAAGAAAACAATACCGTTGGTGACATTGGAACCTGTCTGCACGCATCCCTTCATAATGTATTGGCTACCGCCCAGCAATGCAGCATTAGCCGCCATGCTGCTATTATCCTGCAACAAAGCAAGTATCTCCTGGTCAAGTGGGAATCCGCCCGGAAGCGTAAAATCAACCTTATTCATACTCTGTAAATTTTATAACGTTTTGGGTCAAGTTTGTATTTATTAATCAATGCCCGCATCTCATACATGTCCTCTAAAGAAATGACAACAGCGGTCGGAACCCATACAATAAAATCAGTCCCGGTATCAGCATAATCCGCCCTGTTCCAAACAAACTTTGGCAAGTACTGCGGTTTGTCCTCTGCCCGTGTATAGATGTAAAAGCGGTCTTTTGTAAATCCATCCGTGATGTAGATAGTACGGTTTGTGTTATCAAAGCGGTTGTTCAAAACATTCTCTAAACTAAACACCTGGCCGTTATGATTTAACTGGTAAATGGTGGCCGCTCTAAATATTTTAAAGCTGTCATAGACAACTTTTATTTGTCCTTGCAGTACATCCAACAGGGCAACAAACACCGACCGTTTCCACGCCCTGGGAATGATTTGCAGCAAAAATTTAAACTGATTAATATTAAACATACTCACGGTAATTAATGGTTAAATCAGCATGAAGTAATTCCATGTAACCCGCATCGGGAATGTATCTTTCATCAATGCCAGTAAATGGAAACAATCCGAACTTTGATTGTGACACCCGCACAACAGGCAGTTCCACACCATCCAATTTTTGTAGGAAGTCCACTAACCGTGTGTTCGCATATTCACCATTAAAAGGCAATTGATTGAGGTAAGCGTTCACACCATCTTCCACAGGTGTAGCCGCTGTACCGTCAACCCTGGTACCATCGCTCCGCAAAACAAGCGGATTGAAAAATATATCCAGTTCGAGTTTTAAATTATCAGGCGGCAAGCTGTCTTTTATCACCCTTACACCTGCATACTTTTTCTTTTCAATGTAATCTGCAAAAGCAAGCAATTCACTGCTAATAAGTTGTACAGGTTTATTGGCCGCTTGCTTCGCCACCTTCATTCTTAGCTTGCCATCAATTTCAGTCACCGAGGCATACTTAATAATTTTCATCGCATCTATCTGCGTATCAGTCAACCCCGTATCGTCATAGTGTCCATTCGCATCTAAATTCTGCCCCAGCCTAAAATCAAAGGCCAATTGTCTATACCACTTAGCTTTACCCTGTGTCAGGTTGGCCAGGGTATCAGCCACCTCTTTTTTGTCCAAATCAAACGCAACCTCAACCGTCCAAGCAATAGCCGCAATAATCCAAAACACATTGCTCCAGATACTAACACGGCTCGTACTCGTAAGCCCCGCCAACTCCGGCCGGCTGTCTTTATCAACAACCATCGCCGCATATATTTCCTGTATCGTCCTTGCCATAAAAATTATGTGTATTGGTTCTGTCTAAATACTAAAATCTAAATACTAAATACTGGCTCTCACTGCACCACAAAATCATCCTCAATCCGCCAGTAATCAATCCCCTCCAAAACTTCAGGCAGTTGGTCAAAAGGCACCGTATAGCCGCTCGCCGGTCTCCTGATAGTGTTAAACACCCCTGTCACCTTCGCATCACTTACCACAGGTTTTTTATACCGCTCCCCAATGGTCAAATCATCCGTCAACCCTACACCATTCAAAGCCATAAATTCAATCAGGCTTTCAATCTTTCCGCCCTCCTGAATGGCTAAGTCAACTGGTGCCTGGTTTTCCCACGCCGCCACATCTTTCACCTGCACTCCATACTTCACAATTGCCAGCGTAGTCACTGGCTCTACTGCTACCTCCGGTAAAAGGATGTTCACATTTAATCCCGGTTCATCATCAATTTCCAACCCGTTAGCCAATGCCAGATCAATCAACGCCTCAATGGTGCGATACTTTTGCATCGCAACATCAACCAAGCATTGCTCCCCATCACTAACTAAATAATTCGCACTCATAATTCCTAATTCCTAATTCCTAATTCAATAGGAAGCATCGTAATTCAAATTGCCCGTTTGTTCATCAAAAGAAATATTAGAAACGGTCATACCGTCCTTTGTAAATTCAGACCTCACAGCATCCAGCAGGCCATCAATGTCACTTTCATTAATGAAGTCCTCAATGCCCACACCCACGTCCGGGAATTGTTTAAAGTCCCCTTTTTGCGCTATCAACAAATCCTCCTCATGCTGGTAATCGCTTATGCCAACAGCAAAGTCACCATCGACAATTGCCATATCGCCCAAATCATCTTTCAAAAAATCTTTCATAAGGTTTAGGTTATGTTTCCGGTTCCCGTTCCCGTTTGCGCCGTGGCAGTCCCTGTTGTCGCAACCGTCACAGTCACCGTTCCGCTTTTTACAAAAGCATCAAAGGCCGTTGCCAAATCTGTCGCTATTTGTTGCCGCCTGTTTGCAACAGATACACCGTTATTCAGGCTGGCTGTGTCCAGGGCAGTCTTAATTGCCGCTTCCAATGTTGTTTTATCAAGTGCCATTATTTCAAAAGGTTTTGCGCTGCACTACGATTGTTATCAATTTGAATATTAATCCCTTGCAGGGCAGTTACGTTTGGCGTTACCCCAACTGCCACAAACACTTTTTGTAATTCAAGATTTAGAGCCTTCACCTGTCCAAAAAAATTGTCTATTATATCCGCCAGTGAAACGCCGTTTTTATCAATTTTAAACCCTGTTGAATTAATGTTTAAAGTGCAGCCATCAACAAGCCATTTTATTTCCTCTACCTCACTCACCATCGTTATAAAATAATCCTCCTTGCTTCCAATCTTCTCAACCAGCACGGCACTTCCAACCTTCGGGAAAAGTAAAACACCATCACCACCCGGACTAACCGCCGCCCTTAATCTCACATCCTCAATTGGTAACTCGTCAAACTCCACAACACAGGTACACGCAGCTTTGTCAACACTTACAACCACTGCCGGAATAACATTGCTGCCATCCAACATTAATCCTTTCAATACTTGCACTAATTCTTTTGCTTCCTTCATAGCCTAATATCAATTTCAGGCTTACGCCTGCCGCCACTAACAGTAAATGATGTCCCAACAGTCCCGATATAATAAGCCCCGCCCCGTGCCGGAAATTGCAAATCGATAATGTCAGACACCGTACCAGGCTCCGCATAAGGAAAGATGAAGGTTTCAAACGTCCCTTTATAACTGGCCGTTTTCAAACCTTCCAATATCGCATCTGCGTAGTGTTTGGCCTGTGCTTCGCTTACCACGCCGGGCAATGTTTCTTTGGTCAGTTCGCCTTTCTTATCGCCAAAAACATATTTCTTAACTGTGCCGTCCGGGCGGTTGTTGATGATTTCAATTTTAAACATCCGGTCATCACCCATTTGATACTTTAGGTCATCAATAGAAATGGTATTCCTGTTTAAAACATGCTTCACTCTGCCGCTTTTATAGCCATACGCAAGGCCGCAATACAAGGTCAGTTCTCCATTTACTTTTATCAAAAAACTACTCAACAAATATTTATCGCTCAACTCTTGAAGAACTGCAATTCCATTTGCCCCATTGATTAAAAAGTTATTCACCTGCACCGCTGGTATGCCTTCGTATAATTTAATCACTACTCCAAATTCTGCCTTCACAGCTTCAACAATAAATTGCAGTACTTCCCGTACATCCTTTTTATTGAAAGCCTTTTTCAGCCTGATTTTGCGCAGCAAATACATTTCATCTTCACACTCCAACTCCAACGGCTGCTTAGGATTTATCCGTTTAATGTACCCGGTAAACTCCTCCCTGTTTTCCCCGTTATAACCAAACGCCAGGCTAATTGCATCACCCTCCTTTATCTTATCCGTCAGCTTTATTTTTTCCAGCAAATCATTATTCCTCAAAACCCCGCTCAATGCCATCGTAACCTTTGCCGTTTGTACAATCTGGTGAACGCTCTTCTTTATTTCAATACCATTCACCCCACGAAGTGTGTACTTATTCGCCAGCCTTATTTTACACGTCATTCGTCCGAGGTACATACTTTTATTTTTATTCGCTGGCTGTTGGCTTTGCCCCTCTCTTTTGGAGAGGGGTTGGGGTGAGGTCTACTCAATTATAAGTTGAAAGTCAACGTTACTACGACCATCAATCTGTATTATTTCTACACTTTCAGCCCCGTCATTTTCTAATAGGGAAATTTTAGTAATCAAAAAATTATGTTTGGGTTGGAGAAATGGATTAGTGATAGCACTGCTTAGGTCTACCACATCATCTTTTTTCCACAGCTTCACAATTTCATTATACTGCCTTTGGGGCCATGCTTTATTTTCACCAACTATGGTGGTGATGATAGAAATATCATAAGGCCGCGTAAACACTTTTTCAAACACGGTTCCCACATCTACCAGGTCAGTTTCAATGATTTGCTTTTCCCCACTGATAATAATAAGTGGATGAGAAAGTTTATACCCGTCAATGCTCACGGGCATAAACACATACTGCCCCAGGCTTTCATCGGTGTATTCTTTAATGTAGCTGTTGAGGCCGTCATGGATGAGTTCCTTAGTATTATCCTTATACTCAAACCCGTTGGCAATAGCAGAGCCACTGCCCTCCAACGGTTTATTAGGAAAGGGAATCCCCCTGGCTCCAAACACCTTACTCAATATGTTCAACACGTTCACGCTCATTCTTCTTTGGTTTTGCCCCTCTCTCTTGGAGAGGGGTTGGGGTGAGGTCTATTCAGTAGATACTTTACCATTCACACTCTGCAACGCCATCAATATTTCCTCGACAACTCTATTCCCCGCCTCCTTAGCACCGCCCAATATGTTCAATGTTTTCATTTCACCAATACCAACCAGTTTTTGCACGGTCAGGTGTACCACCGTATTCTTAGTGCCGCCGCTGCTGATGTTGCTACTCATTTCTTGTGCGGTCTTGTCATGCTTCTTTTTAGCATGGGGGTCATATCCTGCTATCGGGCTTTTATTGTCGGCGACACCCTGCACGGTAATGCCCGGCACCTCCTTTATTTGCTTAACTAAATCTTCAACAGCCCCCTTGCTGGCATCTTTCAGGTCACCGCCGACAAACAATGCTTTAATTCCACCCCAAACTTTTTTTATCCATCCCATCAATGCTTCAAACTTGCCCACAATCCAGTCCCACAAATGCCCCATAGCAGCTTTAAAGCCGGGAAACAAAACCTCCACCGCATCAACCAAAAACTTAAACGGACTATGTTCATACATCCACACCGTAAATGATTTAATGGCTCCCCATATTTCATCCCAGTAATAAATCAATGCAGACACAGCAGCTATTGCAGCCACTACAGCCACTACAACAAATCCTATCGGGTTGGCTTCCATTGCCGCATTCAATCCAAGTTGGGCGGCTATAGCCCCCACAGTTGTCATTATCCAGCTACCCGTAGCCACAGCGGCCGTACCTAATGTTGCAATCAGTTTTGTTTTGCCGATTATGCTAAATAGGTTACTTGCCTGGGCCATGTTCGCCATTACCGACAAGCTACTCATACCAAAATGAATAAATGGGATAAATGGTTTGGTAGAATTAAACAAGCCAATCCCAAAATCTGCTATCGCCGCATGGGTTCTATTCATCTGTTCGGCAAAACTTTTCATCTTAATTTTAGCCATATCAGTAGCACTGTGGGTGTTTGTTATTTTTCCTGTAAGACGGTCTATTTCACTAGTGTTTTGTATCAGGGCAATACCAGCCGCTACGTTCTCTTTGCCAAACAAGGCAGTCATGGCCGCAGTATCATTTACCAATGGTTTCAATAGTCCCAGCCTTTGGCTAAACGATTTACTTTTATCACCTAACCCCTCCACGCTTATTCCAGCAGCTTCCAGTACTCCAAGTGCCCTCCTCGGCATCAATGCTCCCTGGCCCAACTCTGTTAGTACATTCCTGATGGCGACACCGCCTTCCGCTCCTTTCTTACCTGCCTTATCCAATACCTGTATGCTGGCGTTCAATTCAGTAAAGGAAACATTCGCCATCCGTGCCACCATGCCGCTTTGTTCCAGGGCGGCTTTTATCTGCGGCATTTCCGCACTTCCTTCCTGTGCCGCTGCACTCATAATATTCATCATTACGCCACTAATACGCATGGCTTCATTTGGGTCTTTTATTGAGATACCAAACTGGTTCATTGCAGTAGCTATCAATTCGGTTGCACCCTGCACATCGTTACCCATTTGCTTGCTAAGAATAGCG
>JAYTGA010000095.1:0-30728 GCA_043733905.1 Segetibacter sp. | reverse complement strand
TGGCTAATCATTGCCCTGGTTTTATTGATACTGGAGGTTGTATTGAGATATACTGTGTTTAAAAGATTTCCTTAAACGGTCTTTGCCATCTTGATTCTGATGATAGCAAAGACCGTTTATTTTTCGGATAATTTCACTTCGCTTTCTCCCACATTCAATTCATAGTCTGCCCCTATTTTTAAGGCATAATTTTCATTGCTATGCCCTACGGGAAATTGGAAGCAGACGGGATAGTCATACTCACTCACCGCATCTTTAATGACTTCTAAGACTGAAGAGCCAAAAGGAGTTGTTGTGTCCTTCATATCGCTGAAGCTGCCGACGACAAGCCCTTTCAGCTTTTCCAATTTGCCGCTTCGTTTTAGTTGCTGCATCATGCGGTCTATGTTGTAGATGTATTCACCCACATCTTCCAGGAAGAGTATTCTTCCAACTGTTGGCACTTCGGACGGGGTGCCGAGACTGTGGCAAAACAGCGACAAATTTCCACCCACCAATTTGCCCTCCGCCACCCCTGTTTGGTTAAAGGGATGTGGCTGGCAGGTGTAAGCATTTTTCTCCCCCGCAATCATTTTGCGAAGCGATTGAATGTATTCATTTTCAAATTGCCCATTGTTGAAGGCTGCTGCCATGGGCGAATGAATGGACGAAATATTATACAGCCGCAGCAAATGAAGTTGAAGCAATGTGATGTCGCTGTAGCCAATGATCCACTTGGGAAATTTTCTGAACCTTTTAAAATCAATGTCATCAATAATCCTTGACATGCCATAGCCGCCACGGCCACACAAGATGGCTTTTACGTAGGGATCATTCATCATGGCCTGTAGGTCTGCAAGCCGCTCCCGGTCTGTGCCGGAGAAATAGTGGTGCTGGTTGCCAAGGGTAAGGCCCACCTTTACTTTATAGCCCCATTGTTGCAGAGTTTCAATGCAGGTTTCGGCTTTTTCATAAGCCATATAGCCCGATGGGCAAACAATTCCGATGGTATCGTTTTTGCGTAAGTAAGCTGGATTGGACATGTTGTGTGGAGGGTTTATTTGTTTTGCATGCTTTTGTCTGAATACTGAATACTAAATACTGAATACCGGATACTTTGTACTAAATACTTCCTGTCTTTCATCTAAATTTGTACTTCATTCTATTAAAAATTAAAACTCAATCATTATGGCGTTTACATTACCGGCATTGCCTTATGCCCACGAAGCATTGGAGCCTTACATAGATGTGCAGACCATGCAGATTCATCATGGCAAGCACCACCAGGCTTATGTTGACAACCTGAACAAAGCTATTGCAGGAACAGTACATGAACACAAAACATTGGAAGAACTTGTGAAGGCGGCCGGCACCATTAGCCCCGCTGTTCGCAACAATGGTGGCGGACATTGGAACCATAGTTTCTTTTGGCAGATACTTGGCCCGGCTGGCGGGCATGGTCCATCGGGAAAATTGGGGGAAGCCATCAACTCCGCCTTTGGTTCGCTGGATGGGTTGAAGGAAAAGATGGCTGCAGCCGGCACCACACGCTTTGGCAGTGGCTGGGCGTGGCTGTTGGTAAGGGATGGCAAGCTGGAAGTGTCATCTACACCCAATCAGGACAACCCGCTGATGGATGTGGCCGAGGTGAAGGGCACACCGATTCTGGGCATTGATGTGTGGGAACATGCCTACTACCTGAAGTATCAAAACAAACGCCCCGACTATCTGGCTGCCATTTGGAATGTGATCAACTGGACCAAAGTTGCGGAGCATTTTGATGCAGCAAAATAAAAAACTGTTCACAGAACGGAAACATCTTGAAACCCCGGCGATTTTTTGCCGGGGTTTTGTTTTTCATTGGCCCAATGCGTACCATTTGCCGAAGGCGAAAAAAGAATAAACATGGGTTTTGTTTTTCGCTAATCCAATGCGTATCATTTGCCGAAGGCGAAGAGAAGAATAAGCATGGGTTTTGTGTTTTGCTAAACCAATACGTATCATTTGCCGCAGGCGAAAAGAAGAATCAGCATGGGTTATGTGTTTTACTGACCCAATGCGTATCATTTGCCGCAGGCGAAAAGAAGAATCAGCATGGGTTATGTGTTTTACTGACCCAATGCGTATCATTTGCCGAAGGCGAAAAAAAGAATCCGCATGGGTTTTGTTTTTTGCTGACCCAATGCGTATCATTTGCCGTAGGCGAAAAGAAGAATAAACACCAGTTTTTTTGTTCTTCGTTTTTCTTTCAGTAAATAAATTATTAAAAACTACTTTCCTACTGGTAACTAATTATATTTACTCTTTCAAAACTTAAAAAAACTGTTTAAAATGGCCAGAATTATCCAACCTACCCTTGCACCGGCTGTAGCCGATTTGTTGAAAATATTGATCTTGAAAAATGCCGATGACCTGTCGGTGTTGAAGTCGTATCTGATCCAGCAGGAAATAAAACTGGAGGTGGACAAAACCAACATAAATACTGCTGTGGGACACGACGTCAGCCGCCTGCTGCTGAGCCGACAAAGCGAGAATGCCCGCCAACTGCGGGACCTGAAGTTTGAACCGGTGTTTGCCCGCACAAAGGGCATTGTGCAGTTTTTGAAATCGTTTTATAAACCCAACTTCAAGGCACTGGGCGACTGGGGCATTCCCGTGCTGGACGGCGGCAGAATCGCCTATCCGGAAGATGTGGTGGCGCAGATGGAAATTTTTGACAACATCAAGAAGAAAAGCGACAGCCTGCTGCCGGAAGACAACCCGCTGAAGGGCTACCTGACCACTAAAGAGATTGACCTGGTGAAAGATGCCGCAGTGGTGGCCGTGGCGCGGGAAAACAACGAAAAATTTATTGATTATGCTAAGAAATCGGAGGTGGAAACGGGAGAACGTGACCAACTGCAGAAACCTGTGATGGAGCACCTGCGCCTGATTGGTGACTTTCTGAAAAACCTGTATGGCGACAATGTGAAAGAACTGGGACTGTGGGGCTATGTGGTGGACAACAGCGCCGCCGCACCCAAAGACAGGACGACGAAGCTGAAGCTTGGCGAACAAATTACCATTAAAGGAGTGACCATTGGCGGCACGGTCAAAAACATTGGCACCGGCGACATTCATTTATACAAAGGAAAGACGACAACTGGCACGCCGGCCATCATTCACCCCGGCGAAAGCTTTGGAATAGCGAAGGGATATAGCGTCATTACTGTAGTGAACCCAAGTTTACTCATTTCTGCCAAATTTACTGTGCTGGTAGTGGATTAAATGAGTAAAACAACCGGACTAATGAGTAAAATTTAGGGGGAAATGAGTAAGGTGATTGGGAAAATGAGTAAGGTGATTGGATAAATGAGTAAAGCAAGCGGAAAAATGAGTAAAATGATGGAAGAAACGAGTAAAATAAAAGAAGAAATGAGTAAGGCAAAGGCAAAAATGAGTAAAAGGATGGGGTAAATGAGTAAGCTCTGAGCCTATAAAGAGTGTTTTATTGTTATGAAAAAACAAGCGGCCGGGTTTCTACCTGGCTGCTTTGCGTTTAGGGAAAGTTAGACCTCTACGACCCTCGTTTTGCTCCACTGATCGTGCAGGGGGCGGTTGAAAAAAGGGATGAAAAACGCATCTATCAACACAAGCCGCAGCAATGAGCGAAGAAGAATTTGCCCAAGCGATGGTTTGCCATTGCTCATGTTCCTGACCCGGCTGAGCGATAATAATTTTGCCGGTGTGCGGCTAAAGAAAAACTCGAACAGGGTGTAATAAACAAAGATGGTGACGAACAAAAACTGGTAGTAGGGGATGAACCGATAGTTCCAATACATGACCTGGAAATACCACCACCGATAAGCTCCGTATGCAATCAATGCTATCAAAATAGTGTCAAGAACAAAGTTGATGATCCTGCCGCCCATGCCTGTTTCGTTCATTTTTTAGTAGGTTAACTGGTTTATCAGTTAATTGGTTAATTGGTATTGCCAAATAAACCAATTAACCAATTAACCAATCAACGCTTTCTATCGCATTAAATACATTTTGCCATAGCCCTTGTTGAAATATTTGTCGGTACCCACGTTTTCGCCGTTCACATCTACGGTGTTGAACTTGTCAAGAGTCGCACCGTTGAGGTTGGTGAGCACACGATAGAGGTAAATGCCGTTTGCCAGCTTGCTGCCATATTGGTCGGTGCCGTCCCATTTGTATTCGGTAATGTTTCGGCCAATGTGCAGCGGGCCAAGCTCCTGTTGGGTAATGTCTTTGACTATTTTGCCCGTAATGGTCAGTATCTGAATGCGTATGTTCTGCGGCAACTGGCTGCCCGTGAGGGTGAAGACAAATGCTGTGGAAGAAGTGAACGGGTTTGGATAGTTGAACATGTTTGAGATCATTGGTTTGTTAATGACCTGGAAGCTGACATTGTATTGCGTGTTGCCCGCAGGGTTGCCGCTTTTGTCTTTTCCTTTCACCATCAGTTCATAGTTATAGCCCTCGCTATCTTGCGTGAATAATGGGGTAAATTCTATGGTCGCTTCATTCTTTCCGCTGCCGGGCACGGCGGGAATAAATTTGAGCGTATCAGTTCCATAAGCATAGCGCTGAAGGCCGTTGCTGCCGGGAAATTTTATATAAACAGTGGCAAGCGAAGTATCATCAAGAGCCAGGAATTTAGACTCATCTTTCAGCTTCACCACAATCTTTGGTTTAGCAGACACGATGTCGCCGTTCAGAATGTGCACCCCATCGAACGTGATGTCCATGAGCGGCTTCATGACATCGCCTTTTACAAAGAAATTTTTGATCAGGAAGTTGTTATAATGATACTGCTCAGGCTGATCATTGTTTGGGTTGAAATCAACGGATAAAGTATTGACACCGGAAAGCTGTTTGGTGTCGTAATAAAAGGTGAGATTGGTAGAGTCGCCGGGCTGCAGTGCCTTGCGCTTTGGCACAGCAATAGGAACTGTCGTGCCGTTGATCTGCAGGCTCATGTTCACTTTTATGCTGTCGGCAAATGTGGCATCGCTTACATTTTTAAACGGTATAGTAAATGATAAAGCTTCGCCTTGCTGCAATGTATCTTTTAGCGGAGTGCCAATGTTGGGAGCAATTGCCCCTTCGGGAAATGGATCAAACAATACTCTCCAATATCTAAGCTGATATGGTGTCAAAACGGTTGTGTCAAAGTCCTGGTTGCTCATGCCCAGTTGAATGTAAGGGTACATTGCCGCACTAACACTACTGATGTTGAAGTCTTGCTGGTTGGGTTGCAGAGTATATAGTTTGTCGGTATCGCCGTTTGCTTTCACGCCTATCACATCTACTGAGTAAATGTCTTTGGGAATAGCTTCAAGGCTGTATCCGCGCCACTTTACATCTTTCCAGTTTTTGGCAGGGCCAAATGAAGGTGATGTAATGTAGCCCTTGGTACCGGGAACAGACGTGGTCGTGTTCATGGTGATGCGGTCTGTCAATCCTGTGCTAAACACGGAGACCGGCACATAAGAAGGCTTGTTTTTTTTGTAAACAAAAGCCCATGTTCGTGGAAAAGAAAAGTTATCAAAATCAGCAAAGCCCGCCGCTTTCAACCTGTCGTAGGCGGTGTTGCCCACTCCGTAAATGAGCTGGTCATTTTTCCAGTCAGCCGCAAAGGTGGTGTAAGGAACGTCTAAGATTATGCGTGCAGTCACAAAATAGCCGGATGGAATCCAATCCATGAAATCTTTCATTCTTTGTCGGCCTGTGCTGTCCAGATAAGAAAATTCAAAGTTGAACGCTCTTAAAGGTCCGCATGTGGAGGATGCGCTACCCATGAACCCGCCGGGAGTGCCGGAAGGATTAATGGCAGGAAAAGTCTGGTTGTATAAAGGGTCTAAAGAAATGGGATCGAACACACTGAAGATAACAGAATGACCAAGGCAGGCGCTTGCAATCTTAACTGATCCGTCTATCGCTACGCTAAATTGATTGTCTTCTGTTCCGCTGGTGGGATAAATGGAATTGATAATGGTAAGCGTATGATCTTTCGGTTTAAACTGCCAGAGGCGGCTTGCGCTGTCTATGAAAATGTCTGCACCTGTTGACTTGCTATGTTGATAAAAATGGGATTGGTTATAACCCGTGCTGCTGCCGTTCAGATAAACAAACGATGCATTCCGCCAGCGGATGTCGCCGGATGTTGCAGCCGGGGCCACTCTCCAGTAATAGACGGTGCTGTCGGTAAAACTGGTACCCGGGTCAAATTCAATCAATCCGCCTGTGGTCACAATGTTCTTGGTTATTTTAAAAGGCGAGTTAAACAGTTCGGTGGTGTCCATTTCCATCAGGTATTGGCGGCTTGGGACTAAAGGGTTGGCAGTGCTAGCCGCCAGTTTAATATTTTGCCTGTTCACAATGGCAAAGTTGGAAGGATAAACGGGAGACAGTTCATCTTCAAAAACAGTGAAGGATTTTGAGGCCGAATTGTTTGTTTCGCTCAGTTCGGTCAAGGCATTGTTGTAGTCAGCAGTCACAATAATTTGGTTGGCTCCGCTTTCTCTCAATCCCTTCATCGGAACAACAATGGTGATTGAGTCTTCATACTTTATTGGTTTCCATTTCTGGCTAAAAAGTAAGGTGTCAGGCAGACCATTTCCATACTTTCTTCTTACCTCCAGGGATACAGAATCGTTTGTTGCTTTGCCAATGTTAAAGACTTTCGCTTTCACCGTAAAGTTGGCATCTGCTACTGATAGGATGTTTGGAATGACCTGTATCTGCGATTCTTCTACCACATAGTCCGGCTGTGCAAAGCTGTTCATTTTCAGGGCCGGGTCGCCATTCAGCGTTGTTTGTTCTGCATGCAAACGGGGAAGAAAACTACTGTTGGGAGGAAAGGTTGCATTCATTGCATTAATGGCCTCGCTCATGTTGAACGTAATCGTTTTTCCATAGCCGCTTTTGCTGATTGATTGATAAAAATTCCGGTTGTAATAATCCAGATAAGTATCTATGCCAAAATGTGTGCTGGCTATGAAACCAATGCCTCCCTTTTGATTGGCCAAAACAAATCTTTCCGACAAAGTACTCAGATTGGTAAACCGGCTCGGGTCAAAATAATAAAGGTCGCCTGCATTGCAACCACTCACTAAAAACAGGGGATATTTTCCGGTATTGTTATAGTTATAAGGATCGTCGAGGTTGTAATCAAGCGATGTTGCGGATGAGTGACCAAAGTAAGTAAGCAGCCCTATGCCTGTTTGAAACAATGTCGCCATTAGGCTATTGACAATAGGCGTGGCCGGGCCGGTAGTTACTTTATCAAAATTATACACATTGCCTCCATAAAAAGTATCCTGGATGATGGATTGGTAGTTGTTCATGTAAGTCTTCAGAACTGAATAAATCCCGTCATCATTTGACCCGATAACATGCACCACATTTTTCATCCACGCCTTGTCTGCAATTGTTTGCACAGGCGATTGCTGTGCCTGTTCATATTGCTTTACTTTTTCAAGATATTGCGACAATTCCTGCGGACTAACAACTGACAAACGGCTGATGTAAGTATTCATGACCGGGTCAAGATTGTTGGAGGCCAGCAACACATCTGATGCAGGATAACCAAATGTTGGAACAAGATTCTCCTGGTCTGCCATTGGGTTGTTTTCATTTATCCTGTAGTCGTTGTAAGTAAGCCCCTTCCCGACTAAAAAAGCATATTGTTCAGGATAGGGAAAATGATTTCTTCCAAACCGTAAAAAGTTTTTAATGCTCATGGGGTTCTTCTTTATCCCATAACCAAACTGGTCTACAAGCTCATTGATGTCATAGATCTTGGCATTGTAGCTTCCTCCTGCAATAGAGGAACGGTATTGCCTGTAAAGCTCTACCTGGTTGGCACTAGAATAATTTGCCTGTAGAACTGGATGAGTAATCATTAAATAATCGCCCTGGTTAGCAGCAGTCAGGTAGTTGACAAAATTTCTGGTTTGAAAAGATGTGACAGGTGTAATGTTAGATGCACTTTCAGACACCAAAACAAACTTTGTTTCGCTGTTAGACGGCAAAATAACAAACCTTACAATTCCGGCAGACACATTGCCAACATACCTGCGCTGGTTGGTAATGTCATATAAAACAGGGGTAGTGCTCCCCGCATTGAAGTTGCTGATTTCAAGATACCTGTTGCTCAACGATGAGCCAAGATTAAATACAAAACTTTCCTGGTTGTTAAAATTGAATAATCGGGGATACTTCAATTCCACAAATGAACACACAACCCGGTCGTTTGCATTAGGACTTGAAGGAATGGATGAATTTTTAATGATCAGGTCGGCAGTGTTGGAAGACAACAGCGGCAAAGCCACCGAAGAATTATAATTGATTCTTGAATCAAACTGATTCAGGATCGTATCAATGATGATTGAATTATTGAGCGTGACGGTATATTTTCTGTTGTTGTTGCTGCTGCCGGGTGTTCCGCTTTGAGAGCTGCCGGCCATGGCTACGCTGAAACTGGCGGCGGAGCCACTGGTTGCCACATACAAATTTGCAAAACTGGTGGTGGCAGGCGTTGCAGGATAAATGTCACCGGTCGTCCACATTTCGCCCATGTCGTAAGAACTGGAATAAACATACTCTCCTGCATAGATTGCCTTTCCGGGATGTATCCTGTCTTTAAAATTGCGCCTGGCGGCATAAATGAAAAATGGCTCTGCGGCCAAAGTATTGCCTGCCACATTGTTGGCGGCGGAAGCGAACCTTGCATTGGTTCCTATTGCTGCTGTTAAAAAAAATGAAGCAGTATCAGTAATCAGGCTTTCCTGGTCAGAAAGCTGGTAATCTGCCTGGCGATATAAATCTTTGTCGGTCACCCCGTCATTTCTTTCGCCCCAAAACTCAATATAGCCAGCAGAACCCAAAGGCCCCGATGCTGTGGTGGTAAACAAACTCACCTGCTTTCCATTTCTCCAAATCTGAAAATTCTCTGCAGGTTCATTTGCCAGTCCCAATGATGACAGGTCGGCGGTATTAATTCGGTACAAGCCGGTAGAACCAACTTTGAATTTGTAGTAAGTCTTGCTGAAATCAATCCACTCATTGTAATAGGATTGTGCCGACACAAACCTGGCAGCAAAAAAGAGGATGAATAAGACGGATAATTTTTTCATGTTCATTCAATTATGTAAAAAACGGTGCAAAGACATTGTTATTTAATTGTTTTTTCTAAGGTCAACCCGCAGGGAAAATATGTGTGTGTACAAGGGGTTTGATTGGTTGGCCAGGTTGGTAAAAGCATAGTCAATCATGACATTTTTGATCTTAAAACCCGCTCCCAGGCTTGGTTGGTATATCCAAACTTTTTTCTGGTTCAGCGTGTCGCCATCGGCCAATGCTTTCTGAAAATTAGAGATACCCGCCCTGAAAAAAATGCTGTTTTGATAAGATGCTTCCAACCCGAAGTGCGGGTCAATGTTAATAGCTTTGCTGCTGATGACCGTGTTTCGCTGCCCATCAAAAGTGGCATCAAAATCCGCCTCGGCCGTCAGGGAAAAATGTTTGTTGAGGGCAAATGTTCTTGCCGCCGCCGCTACCAGCCTCGGAGCCGTCAGTTCAACACTTTTTACCGGAATATCGTTATTCGTCAGGTACAATGCTTCTTTTTCTTTGTCTGTGAATGTAAACGACCATGCGTTGAAAGTTGTTGTCACATCCCTCGCTGATAAACCGAATTTCCAGTTTTTCATCTGGTATTTTACCCCGGCATCAAACCCAAAACCCCATGCAGAGGCGAAGCTGCCCACCTTTCGGTAAATGATTTTTGCATTGCCGCCCAGGCTTAGTTTTTTATCTTTTTCATCCTTTATTTTTTGGGAATAAGAAAGCAAAAAAGCGTAGTCAGCAGAAGAGAACGTTTTAATATTATTATAGTTCACAGACCCGTCCGGTTCCACCAGGAAAAGTGTATTGGGAATATCATCAACCGCAAAGCGCAAAATAGATAATCCCACCACCCGTTTTTCATCCTTTAACGGAATGGCGATGCCGGCATAATCATATTTGCCAATGCCGGCAAAATACTCGGCGTGCATCAGATAGAGCGAAGGATATTGTTTCACCGCAGTAAGGGCCGCCGGGTTCCAGTAGCCCGCCGTGCCGTCTTCCACAGAGGCTACCTGTGCGCCACCCATTGCCAGGCCACGTGCTCCTGCACCAATGTTGAGAAACTCGTTGGAATATTTTCGAAACTGCGCGGAACTGTTTGCGCACAACAGCACAGCCAATGCAAGAACAGGTAATTGTTTCAGGTTCATGAAGTAAAGTTACAAGTCAGTAAAAGGAATGGGTAGAAGTCAGCTAATAAGCGCAGTTTTTTTGAAACCCGTTTCAACAGGTTGTATAAATGAAAATGTTTTACAGTCCACGAAAAAAATTTGGGTAAAATTCATTTGCATCTGTCAAATATATTTGAAAAAATGGGAAATCTGGTGTGATGCCTGGATTTTATTCTCAAAAAAAAAGCAATTGCCGGATTTTTTAGAATAGTAGAAGAGAAAATCATGCGGGAAGCCGGAACCATGTCCGGGAGGCTGTGATAAGTTTTTCAGGAAATTAGATTTTTTCGGCATTAGGATTGGGTTGAAAGGACAGTTGCTGGTAAAAGAAAGTTCTTTCTGATTGCAAAACAACATTGTCGTCTATGAAAAGTGTTTGGAATAGTTAGCTTTGTTCTAAATCAATTCAACTTATGGCTTTCCCAAACATTTTTTCCCCAGAAGTTTCTGAACAGCTTATCCGCCGTATTAATTTATTAAAACCCGAAATTCATCCAGTTTGGGGCAAAATGGATGTGTCGCAAATGCTGGCGCACTGCAATGTCGCTTATGAAATGGTGTACGAAGACAAACATCCCAAGCCAGGATTTTTCACGAAAATCATCTTGAAATTGTTTGTCAAAAAAATAGTGAAGGAAGACAAGCCCTATAAGCGCAATTCGCCGACCGCTCCGGCTTTCATCATCAAAGAACAAAAAGATTTTGAGGCAGAAAGAAAACGCCTGGTGAACTACATCCTAAAAACAAAAGAACTTGGAGAAAATTCTTTTGATAATAAAATCTCTGCCTCATTTGGCAAAATGACCAAACAGGAATGGAACAATATGTTTTATAAACATCTTGATCATCACCTGACACAATTTGGCGTTTAATTCATGGTTGCAATGATTTAATAAAAATGTGCAGGAAATACGGATTCAAAATCCTGCACATCAAAGTCATCAAACTCACACTTTCAATCTTCCTTCAATCGAATCATCCATTGTTTTTCCGAGCAGTGCACCAGTCGCCATTTTCAGAAACGCGATGACATTACCGTGTTTATTATCCCAATAATAACCCTCTTTTGGCTCCACTTTTATGACAGTAATACGTGGGTCATCCACACCTTCTGTAAACCATGTTTTGACTAATGGCTGCCACAGTTCTTTAATTTTTTCTTTGTCTGTAGAAATGCTGGCCGATCCATAAACACTCAAAAAACCCGAATGAGCAGAAGCCTGGAAAAGCAACTGAACATGATTGTCGGCTTCAATCTCAGCGTTCTTATCGCTGTCGTTTGCGCTCAAAAACCAAAAGTTGCCATCTTCATCCACCTTTTGTGGCGACATTGGTCTCGTTTTCATGGCCTTGCCCGTTGCAATACTGGTGCAAAAAAAGCAAGATTCCGCCTTTTCTGCCAGTTCCTTTATTTTCTTGCCTCCATTCATCCCCTCCAGGTCTTTCCGGTTTTCCTCCTCCTGCTGGTTGTTAATGCTATCCATTGTTGTTTGTTTTTTGGTTAAAATAAATTGAATGAGTTCTGGCATCAAACAACAAAGATTATTCCCCCGCTAAATGTGGAAAGCAAATAGCACTAAGCTGTCCTAAAAAAATAACGCGAATGCCCATTGCGCCATCCGCAACGGGCATTCGCGGCACGCGGAGAGGCATTGCGGCTTGCGCAATGGGTGGTTGCGGCACGCGGAGAGGCATTACGCCATCCGCAACGAACATTCGCGGCACGCGGTGAGGGATTGTGGGTGGCGCAATGCAAAATAATTTCTTGCCTGAGCCACGTTGAAAAATCGGTTAACTATTTCCCTGTTTCAGCAAACGGGAAAACATCAGTCACTAACCGGAACAAGCCTGTAAATGATGCCGGGACTTTCAACCGACATATAGAGGTAGCCATCCGGCCCCATGCGGATGTCGCGGACACGGCCAATGTTTTTAAAGAGGATTTCCTCTTCCACAACCTTGTTGTTTTTCACTACACTCCGGTTCAGGTATTGAAACCGCAGCGAGCCTGACATAAGGTTGCCTTCCCAGGATTTATATTTTTTTCCGGTCACAAAAGCCAGGCCGCTTGGCGCAATGGAAGGTGTCCATTGATGAAGCGGTTGCTCCATTCCTTCCCTTGCAGTTTTGGTACCGGCGGCCATTGGTTTTCCGTTGTAATTGATGCCATAAGTAATGACAGGCCAGCCATAATTTTTGCCCGGTTCAATAATGTTGATTTCATCGCCACCACGTGGCCCGTGTTCATTTTCCCAAATTTTTCCTGTAAAAGGATGAATCGTTAA
Source organism: Segetibacter sp. (assembly GCA_043733905.1). GTDB lineage: Bacteria > Bacteroidota > Bacteroidia > Chitinophagales > Chitinophagaceae > Segetibacter. The sequence continues at coordinate 18,154 of JAYTGA010000095.1, read as the reverse complement.
CCCTTGCGGGTTGCGGTTTCCATAGCAATAGATGGACGGAGATGCGCCGGGTGTTTTCACAAAAGGATTATCAACAGGAGCGGAACCATCTGTTTTAATGCGATGAATTTCCCCCAAATCATTTTTAATAATTTGCTGAGGATTTTCTTTTTCATTTCCTCTTTCGCCTACGGAAAAATAAAGGTATCCGTCTCTGCCAAATTGCATTCTGCCGCCATAGTGGTGGCGGGTGGGTGCATAAGGTTTTGCAACAAAAATATCTTTGGTCGCAAGCAGTTTTTCATTTTCAAAACGAGCCTTCATAATGGCCGTGGTGGCCTCGCCATTGTTTGCAGGGCTGCGTTTGGAATAGGATAGATAAACAAACTTGTTGTGGACAAAATCAGGGTCCAAAGCAATGTCAAGCAAGCCGCCTTGGTTTTCAAAAAGCACGTCAGGACTACCTTTCACAATGATTTTGCTTCTGTCTTTTTTAATGTGGTATAGTTTGCCGCTTTTGTCTGTCACCAACATTTCCCGGTTAGGTAAAAACGCTATTGACCATGGACTATTAAATCCCTTGGCCACAACATCCAGGCGGATGGTTATGGTCTTTGTTTTGAAAATGTTCGAAGATGGTTTGTCTGAACTGGTGTACCTGTCAACATTTTTTATTCCGGTGATAATGTAGTCGGAAAGCTGGTAAATATCGTTATCGCTAAATGCAGAATCAAAGGCTGGCATGCCGCCATTCGGGTAGCCAATTTTGATGGCTTTGAACAAATCTTCACGGCTTTTGCCATGTTTCCATTCGCGGTCAGCAAAAGCGTTCATCTTTTCGCCGTGGCAGCCGCTGCAGTAGGTTTGATAATTGATTGCGGCTTTGCCCAATGTGGTGTCTTCTGTTGCGTGGTTTTCATTTTCAGGCATTTCCTTAAAAGAAAAAAAACTGAAACTTAATATTGAAACCGCAATGATTGTGATGAAGATGACAATTGTTTTTTTCATGGGATGATGGATGTGTGCTAATAATTTTAGAAGCAATTTATTTTTTAAAAATTGAAAATAAAAACAAAACTTCTCTTATCTGGAAAAAGAAAAAGCCTTCGGATAAGAAGGCTTTGAAACTTTTTTAAAAAATGCAAACCGACTTTAATTTTTAAGCCAGCATCTTCTTTACTTCATCAACCAGCTCTCCTTTGGTAATGGGAATGCCCATGATTTTGTTGTAGCCTTTTGCATCCACCAGATATTTGTCGCGGATGATTTTGATGAGTTGTCCATTATTGATTTCCGGCACCAGAATGTGCTCATAGTTTTTAAGAATGTCGCCCAGGTTTTTAGGGAAAGGGCGGATGTAGCGCAGGTGGGCATGTGCTACTTCATAGCCATGCTCCAGCAGTTCTATCACAGCACTTTTGATGGCACCGTAAGTGCTGCCCCAGCCAAGGATCAACACTTTCCCTTTTGCCGGGCCGTTGTCAAGGTGTTGATCGGGTATGTAGCTCGCTATCTTCTCTACTTTCTCTTCCCTTATTTTCACCATCAGTTGGTGGTTGTCGGGGTCGTAGCTCACGTTTCCGGTAATGTTTTGTTTTTCGATACCGCCCACCCTGTGTTCGAGCCCGGCAGTGCCGGGAATGGCCCATGGGCGCACCAGTTTTTCATCGCGGAGATAAGGCTGAAATTTTTCTTCGTGGTCGCCCAGTTCGGTTTTAAACTTTACTTCTATTTTTGGCAAATCTTCACTCTGAGGATATTTCCACGGCTCTGAACCATTGGCAATGAAACCATCGCTTAGAAAGATTACAGGGGTCATGTGCTGCACAGAAATACGGACAGCTTCATACACAGCACTGAAACAATCACTTGGCGTAGATGCCGAAATTACCGGCATGGGGCATTCGCCATTTCGCCCATAATATGCCTGCATTAAATCACTCTGTTCTGTCTTGGTTGGCAGACCTGTGCTTGGCCCGCCCCGCTGCACATTAATGATCAGCAAGGGTATTTCGAGCATTACGGCAAGACCCATTGCCTCAGCCTTGAGAGCCATGCCCGGCCCCGATGTGGTGGTGAGACCTAACAACCCTCCATAGCTTGCACCAATGGCGGAAGTGATGGCGGCTATCTCATCTTCCGCCTGGAATGTTTTGACTCCAAAAGCCTTGTGTTTACTCAGTTCGTGAAGAATGTCTGAAGCTGGTGTAATAGGATAGCTACCCAGGAAAAGTTTGAGGCCACTTTTCTGGCTGGCGGCAATCAGCCCATAACTAAGTGCCTGGTTGCCCATGATGTTCCGGTAGTTGCCGGGAATCATTTTGGCCTTGTTGACACGGTATCTTGTGGTAAACGTCTCAGTAGTATCTGCATAGTTATAACCTGCTCTCAATGCTTTGATATTGCTTTGAAGAATCGTGTCTTTTTTGCCAAATTTTTCCGTCAGAAAAGAAACGGTGTTATCCATGTCGCGGTTATACATCCAATACAAAAAGCCAAGCACAAACATATTTTTTGCCCTGTCTTTTTCCTTGGTACCCATTTCAAATTCTTTCAGGGCTTCACGGGTCAGTTTGGTAACATCTATTTTAATGACTTCGTAGTTGGTCAGGCTGTCATCTTCAATTGGGTTAATACCCTCGGGATAGTTGGCAAGGCGAAGATTTTTGGCATCAAACCCTTCAGTATTTACAATGATCCTTCCGCCTTTTTTGATATTTTTGAGGTTTACTTTTAGCGCAGCTGCATTCATGGCTACCAGTACATCACAGTCATCTCCGGGGGTGAAAATCCGGCTGCTACTAAAATGCAACTGAAAGCCGCTAACGCCGGGTAGTGTACCAATAGGAGCCCTTATTTCCGCAGGGAAATCAGGAAAAGTGGCGAGGTCAATGCCAAGCATTGCAGTATTATTGGTAAACTGACTGCCTGTCAGTTGCATTCCATCGCCACTGTCACCGGCAAATTTGATAACGATATTTTGTAAAACCTCTTCTGTTCTGTTCATCATGTTTTAATTTCTCCTTTCTTATCTATGTTTTTCCAGCCTTTAAAATCAAATCAAATATTGATTTTTGATCCTGAAAAGAACCTTAGAAAATGCTAGCAAAAATAAGTATTAGAGGGGAATATTAGCCAGGACTTACATGACAATCATAGTTGTTACAGATGTATTAACAGTCATTTTACCAAATAAAAAAAGCCTCTACACCTTTAAGTTAATAAAGGGTAATGGCTTTAAAATTTAAAAATACTGTGCAGCTTAGTGGCTTATTAGCTGACAGTCACCATTTTTTGAAACACATAAACCATGGCAAACAGCATGAACAAAATGCCCATTGCTGTTGTCATTTTGTTTTGTCGCTTTCTCCATGTTCTTAAATGACGGAAGGTTGTCATTTTCAAATCAATTTTGGAGTAATGAAAAAACTTAAGAGAATCCCAGTATTTCTCATAACTGAAATACAAAACTGTCTTTACTAAAAATGTACTGAGTAACATTAAGAGTAAAAGTTGTTCAAGGTCAACGATGTAATCACCAATGCTTTTCATGATGGTAAAAATTAATTAACGAAAATTGGAAACGTTTAGTTTTTCATATTATTGTGTTAAACTAAATTTTATTTTTCTACCGTATAACCTATCTTAATTAAAAAATCCAAAATTCATAATTATTCACATTCATAATTCTAATCAATTTGTGTTGTAAATATTAATTTTACAATTTCCCTTTATAAGCCTGTTATTATCTTTACGCCTATGGATATACTTAATGAAAAGGGATTACCAACTATTATACCAAATGAAAAAATTGAAGTATTTGGAGCACGTGTCCATAACTTGAAAAATATTGACATATCTATTCCAAAAAATCAGCTTGTTGTAATTACCGGTGTAAGCGGCAGCGGAAAATCTTCCCTGGCTTTCGATACCATTTACAACGAAGGACAGCGCAGATACATGGAAAGTTTTAGTGCTTATGCAAGGCAGTTTATAGGCGACATGGAGAGGCCTGATGTTGATAAAATAACCGGTCTTAGCCCCGTCATTTCTATTGAACAAAAGACGACTAATAAAAATCCACGATCTACTGTTGGCACCATAACCGAAGTCTATGATTTTCTCCGGCTACTGTTTGCCCGTGTGGGCGATGCATACAGCTACAATACTGGCAAAAAAATGGTGAAATGGAGTGAAGAAGAAATTGTCGAAAATATTTTTTTAAAATTTCTGAATCAAAAAATAACCTTGCTGGCTCCACTGGTTCGTGGCCGCAAGGGACATTACAGGGAGTTGTTTGAGGATGTTCGCAAAAAAGGATTTTTGAAAGTGAGGATAGATGGTGAGGTGAAAGATCTAAAAGAAAAAATGCAGGTAGACCGCTACAAGGTTCACGACATAGAACTGGTCATAGACCGCCTGCAGGTAAGTGCCGACATGAAAGTGAGGCTAAGCCAAAGCATACAAAAGACATTGCAGTTAGGCAAAGATTTAATGTTTTTGCTCATAGCAAAAGAAGGCAATAAAGTTGTGAAGTCAGAAGAAGAAACTCTAGTACAATACAGTAAACAACTGATGTGCGAAGACACTGGATTAAGCTACGAAGAGCCTTCTCCCAATGCGTTTTCATTTAACTCGCCTTATGGAGCCTGCCCATCTTGCAAAGGATTGGGCAGTGTTTACCAGGTGAACATGGAAGCTGTAATCCCCGATTGGAGCAAGAGCATAAAAGAAGGGGCAATTGCACCCTTGGGCGAAGAACGGGAAGCCTACATTTATAAACAGATTGTGCAACTGAGTAAAAAATATAAATTCAGCATAGACAAACCCATCCAGGATTTGCCGCAGGCTGCTCTTAATATTGTTTTGTACGGAAAAGAAGATGCCACCGCAGACACCGATGTGCAGGAAGAATTTGAACCCCTGCCGGGAAATATCTATGCTACTGAGTACGAAGGCATCATCAACATGCTGAAACGCTGGTTTAGCAGCAGCAGCAGCGAGTCGCTGAGAGATTGGGTGGAAAAGTTTATGATACTCAAAAACTGCCCGTCGTGCAATGGTGCAAGACTTAAGAAAGAAAGTCTGTGGTTCAAAGTGGATGAAAAAAATATTTCTGAACTCAGCCATCTTGACCTGGTAAAACTACAGGATTGGTTTACTGATATTGAAAGCCGTTTATCAAAAAAACAAAACCAAATTGCCAAAGATATTTTGAAGGAAATAAGAGAACGCCTCGGCTTTTTGCTGGATGTTGGGCTTACCTATTTATCCCTCAACCGCCCATCTAAAAGCCTGAGTGGCGGCGAAAGTCAGCGGATCAGGCTGGCTACACAAATTGGTTCGCAACTACAGGGCATCACATACATTCTGGATGAGCCGAGCATTGGCCTGCATCAGCGGGACAATCAGCAACTGATTGTCGCCCTCAAAAACCTGAGAGACATTGGCAACAGTGTGCTGGTGGTGGAGCATGACAAAGACATAATGATGGCATCAGATTACCTGATAGACATTGGCCCCAAAGCAGGAAAATATGGGGGACAAGTTGTGGCGCAGGGAACACCAAAACAAGTCATTAAATCAGGTTCACCAACGGCAGATTTTCTCAACGGAACTAAAAACATAGACATTCCCAAAGAAAGAAGAAAAGGCAATGGCAAACTGCTGGAACTAAAGGGCGTAACGGGTAACAATCTGAAAGGTGTAAGCGTACAATTTCCGCTGGGAAAATTTATTTGTGTGACGGGTGTCAGCGGCAGCGGGAAAAGCACATTGATCACCGAAACGCTCTATCCAATATTAAGCAAACATGCCTACAATAGCAAAATGGTGCCGATGGAATACAAGTCCATTGGCGGATTAGAATTTATTGACAAAGTCATAGAAATAGACCAAAGCCCGATTGGCCGCACTCCACGCAGCAACCCTGCAACCTACTGTGGTTTTTTTACAGAAATAAGAACATTATTCGCTACCATTCCCGAAGCGAAAATCAGGGGTTATGCGGCAGGCCGTTTTTCGTTTAATGTGAAAGGTGGCCGCTGCGATGTGTGTGAAGGCGGCGGCATGAGAACAATTGAAATGAACTTTTTGCCAGACGTTTATGTTCCCTGCGAAAAGTGCAATGGCAAACGATACAACCGTGAAACACTGGAGATACGCTACAAAGGAAAATCCATCAGCGATGTGCTGGACATGACCGTGGATGAAGCGGTTGATTTTTTCCAAAACATCCATTATCTCTACCGTAAAATTAAAGTGCTGCAAGAAGTGGGATTGGGCTACATCACACTCGGCCAATCGGCTGTAACCCTGAGTGGTGGCGAGGCGCAGCGGGTGAAGCTTGCAACAGAACTCGCTAAAAAAGATACCGGAAAAACCTTTTACATTCTTGATGAGCCAACAACAGGTTTACATTTTCAAGACATTCAACACCTGCTGGATGTGCTGAACAAACTGGTGGACAGGGGCAACACCATTCTGGTAATTGAACACAACATGGACGTGATAAAAGTTGCAGACCACATCATAGACCTTGGCCCCGAAGGTGGAGATGGTGGAGGAAAAATATTGTTTGAAGGAACACCCGAAAAATTAATTAATGTAAAGACAAGTCACACAGGGAAATACCTTGCACTGGAAATGAGTTAACCTTTTGCTTTGTAACCTAAACGATCATTGCGTATGACAAAAATCAATTGGCCATTTACTCAAAACAATTCTGACATCATTCTTTCGGACGGACTGTTTAAACTTAAAACAAGTCCTTATCAATCATTTGCAGATATTGAACACAAAGGTTTTGGCAATTACCTTATATCTCACAACAAAACAAATTATTATGTTGGCGAAGGAAAAGAATTAAGTAAGCGCTTAAAGCAACAATTTAAACCGACAACTTCAACTTTCTATAAAAATTTAATCAAACTACAAAAGACAAATAAAGCCATAGACAATATGGCTATTGAGGCTTTTAGAGTTCAAGCTATTTCAACTGACATTGGTCGAAAGGAAATCGAAGAGTTTGGAATCTCAAACCTTCCTACAATCTTAAACAGGTTTCAACTTGGCAAACGGAAACTTCACAATGTTGATTACCAAAACGGACTTTGGGACAAAGTTCAAAAAGCAAAAACAGAAATTTTGCTACAAGCCGAGCAGGAAATTTTAAAAGGTAAATTCAATCTTTGGTTTGACTGCAATGTAGAAAAGGTGGCAGGACTTTACATTGTGAGAAACAAACTTGACAAACTAATTTATATTGGAGAAAGTTCAGACATTTTCGACCGATTTAATACACACAGTAAAACGACATATTTCTCTGCACTTAGACGACACATAGGAACAGAGATTTTAAACTTTGAATTGCACGAACGAAATGGAAAGAAAAAATATTTTGAAATTATTGAAGACAAAAAAGTGACAGAGTTTTTAAAATCGTGCAAGGCGACATTCTATCCAACTTATTTCGGACGTTACGAACTTGAAGAGTTTTTAATAAAAAAACATAGACCATTACTAAATCGCAAAGACAACAAAGACGACTAACTCTTGGACAAGCACAGCAGGCAAAATTGGTTTTGGCATTATGGGGGCTGACGGAATAATCATCAGCTTTTTATTCGCTATTCAGTTCAATCTTTACGTTTTTCAATTTAGCTTTTAGTTGTTGTCGTCAACTTCAGTATTTCAATTGGGCTTAGGCCGACTCAATTCTAATTCTCCCAATAACGCCAAGCTCTGCTCAATTCATCTTATTGCGGCAGCGCAATATCTCTTTTTAGCATAGCGGCACGATTCGCTATTTCCCAGGCGGTATAGAATACAAACTTTGCCCGTTTGGCCATCAGATCAAAGTTGATTTTGTCAACTGTGTCCGTGGGTTTGTGATAGTCTGCGTGAACACCGTTGAAATAAAAAATAACAGGCACTCCTTTGCGGGCAAAATTGTAATGATCTGAGCGGTAATAGTAGCGGTTCACATCGTTGAGGTTGCTGTATTTGCGGTCGAGGGTCATTTTGGAATAGAGGCCATTGAGTGAATCAGTGATCTTTCTCAGGTCAGTACTCAGCTTGTCATCGCCAATAATGAAGAGGTAATTGAGCGAATCGGTTTTCACTTTTGGGTCTGTTCGGCCAATCATGTCAATGTTCAGATCGGCACTTGTTTTTATCAATGGAAATGTTGGGTGTTCGCTGTAAAATTCTGAACCCAACAATCCTTTTTCTTCGCCGCTGAAAGTCATGAAAACGACGGTTCTGCGTGAGCCATGGCCTTCGGCTTTGGCTTTCATAAATGCCTCTGCCAATTGCATCACAGCGGCCGTGCCAGAACCATCGTCATCAGCACCATAATAAATGTCTTTTCCCCTGGTGCCAAGATGGTCGTAGTGACTGGTGATCATGACGTACTCATCCTTTTTATCAGTACCCGGTATCACTGCCAGCACATTGCTACTGTAGAGCATGAGTGTTCGCTTGTTAATACTGTGCGACACTCTTGTTTCGTAAGGGCCGGTTGGTATGTTTTTGATACTCTGCAGAAGTTGTTTGGGATTCATGCCCAAAATGTCGTGGGCCAGGTCGCTGCTCACATAAATGACGGGGGCGGATGTGTTGAATTCAGGCTTTTTCAACGACATGCGACCTTTTGTTTGCAGTTCATCCTGTTTTGGAAAATCGGATGTCATAATGAAAATGCCTTTTGCTCCAAGTGCAAGTGCTTTTTGAATTTTTGTTTTCGTAACAAACGCCCCTTTCCGCTGGCTACTCACCACACCCGGGCCTCCTTCAATCATCAGCACCCATTTGTCTTTTACAACCAGATCCTTATAATCGTTGCGCATAGAGTCCACCTGTCCATAGGATACAAAGATTACTTCCCTTATTTCATAGGTGCCACTGGCCGCAGATGAAATATTGACATCCCACATTTCATTGTATTTGCGCTCTACATTTCTCACGGTCAGAGCGGCATCAATCAGTGTATCCTGGTAAATGGGAAATGACATTTGATAACCACCCGATGTGCCGGGCTGCATCTCCAGTTTTTTGAAATGATCTTCGATGTAGTTGGCGGCTTTTTTCTGACCCGGCGTAGCTGTTTCCCTGCCCTGCATGGCTGCACTTGCTATGACCGTCAGCTTTTCTTTGAGACCTGTGGCAGTAATGGTTTGAGCATATTTATCAGCAAAATCAACAGATTGTTTTTGTGAAATGGCTTGTAAAGTAATGAGTGTAAGAATCGTCAGCAAAAATGTCTTCATAAGTTTTCTTTAATGACAAGCTATTTTATTGACCCTTGCCTGGTGCCTGCCACCTTCAAAGGATGTTTTTAAAAAAGTATCCAGGATGTCTGTAGCCTGCTGCAGACTTACAAATCTTGCAGGAATGCAGACAATATTTGCATTGTTGTGTTTGCGGGTCAGTTCAGCAATTTCTTTTTGCCAGCAAATGGCAGCCCTGATGCCGGCGTGCTTGTTAGCGGTGATGGCTACGCCGTTTGCGCTGCCGCAAATGAGAATGCCGAAACCACATTCACCTTTTTCTACCGCAGTGGCCGTGGGGTGTGCATAGTCGGGATAGTCAACTGAATCAGGAGAATATGTTCCGAAATCAGACACCTGGTAACCGGCCTGGTTCAGGTGGTTTACCAAAGCCATTTTATAGTCAAAACCAGCATGATCGGTACCGATGGCGATTGGTTTACTAAGGTCAAAATCGGGAAGCATAACGTATTCTTTTTTTGAAATTTTTTCGATTGTAAATTACATTAACAAACATCAACTCCACTCTTCGGCTTCCTTCTTTTTCATTTCTTTATAAGCCCTGTTTGACACCGCAATGCTCAACTGGTAAAGTAGGAACAGCGGTATAAAAACCAGCATCTGGCTTGTCCAGTCGGGGCTGGGAGTAATGACGGCCGCCACCACCAGGATAATGATGATTGCAAACTTCCGGTAAGTTTTTAGAAAATCGGGAGTAATGAGGCCAATTTTGGTGAGTACATAAGCAATAACAGGAAGCTCAAACGAAATGCCGCAACCAATAATGATGTCCACAAGATTTTCAAGATAATCATTAAGCGTAGGCTTTGTTTCCAATAAATGCGAAGTGCCAAGAGTGTAATTGGAAAGGAAGTTGAAAGTAAACGGCCCCAGCAAAAAATAGCCAAAAGCCGCACCTGTAAAGAAAAAAAGGGACACGTAAAAAATACTTCCTCTCGTACTCTTCAGCTCGCCGGGGGTAAGTGCAGGTTTTAAAAATCGCCACAGTTCCCAAAAAACGTAAGGGAAGGCTGCAATAAATCCACCCACAAAAGCAATCGTAATACTGCTCATGAACTGGCTGCTAAACTCTGTCGTTTGCATTTTAATATTCATTGGCGGCATGCAAAGCGATTCGCCCAAATGCAGCCAATGACTGAGTTTGCAAAAGCCAATGTAGCTTACAAAGTCGTTTTGCAAAGGGCCGGAAATGACCCTGTCAAACACCCAGTCTATTTTGATGAAAATAAGTATAGCAAAGAACAAAATGGCAACCAGCGACCTTACAATGTGCCACCTCAACGCCTCAAGATGATCTACAAAAGCCATTTCTTCCCCGTTTGCCCCGGTCTTGTTGAATATGCTTTTCGCCATTTGTTATATTGCCGTATTATTTTCTAAAAGCGGCAAAGTTATAGGTAATCGGATGAGCAGGGTACAAGTTTTAACAATGCAGGGTTAACGCCCCATTGCTCAAACATAAGCATAGCACCCACTGCTACACCACACCTTTCAGTCGCTTCAGGACTTTGCTCAAAAAAGAAAATGCCCCTTCGGAAAATGAACCCGCACCGCTTCAACAACCCTTTGCCCCTTCGGGAAATGCCAATGTGTTAGAAAGAAATGATATAGTATCACTCAAAAATAGTGATGTGTTAGAAAGAAATGATATAGTATCACTCAAAAATCGTGATGTGTTAGAAAGAAATGATATGGTATCACTCAAAAATAGCAATGTGTTAGAAAGAAATGTTATAGTATCACTCAAAAATGGTTGGGGACCGGCTCCGTGCCATTTTTGAGTGGGTTTTTTACGCAGCAAGGCAGTTCAGTGATTGTTTTTGGAGGTGTTCTGCCTTTTGCCAGCAGTTCTTTAGACAAAAAAAGACCGCCTTTTGGTGTAGCAGCCTTTCGGATATGTTTTTGAGTTGTATGAATACTAATCAAGAGTTGAAAGTGCCTTTAGGCAAGAAATGTCGGTAGAAAATAGTGAGTGATTTAACGTATAACCTGGCATTCTGCTACTGACCTGCTGTGAATTAGGGTACAAAGCACACATTTCTCAACCCTTGATTGGCATTTGTTAGACTGTATGTCATTTTAGACAATGATTTGTTCCATTTCCCCCAATAAAAAAAAGTAGCTACCTTTTTACAATAGCTACTTTTTTTCCAAAGATTTTATGGTTATCCTAATTTTTCCAACCTGAAATCTAGGCGTTTATCTTTCTTGAAATATTCCATAATCATTACAGAACCTGCTTTGGCAGGAAATACCCGCATCATTTTGGCTTTGGATTTTAGTTCTATTTTATCAGTGCTAAACTTGTTTCCATTGTAATGAATGGAGTTGAAAGTTTGGCCATGATAGTCTTTGCTTCTTTCATAGTCGCTATAACATACGGTGAATGTTGAGTTGTCAGCTTCGCCTGTCGTAAACTCATAATCAAAACCTCCTATAGCTTTGATCAAAAGGGCTATGGTGTGCTGGCTATTGTAATCGCTTATGCTGCTGGTGACAGCATCGTTGTGCGATTTGTCATAAATCATTGCATTTTTTACTTTGAATTTATTGTCAAACTCCATCATTACCATATCGGTAACGACCATTTTAGTAACACCGAAACTGGAACGGCCACCACCTAACACAGTCATAGCAATGCCTAAAGCACTGGCCTGCCTTTTGTACCCTTCACCCACTGCAAACATTTTTCCATCTGGTGTCATCATGACTTTGTGAATGAAGAGGAAGCCGATGTCATCAATTTTGCCTTTGCTGTTGGTTGGTAAATATTTGGCAAATTCTCCTGTCCAGGAATTGTATGTTTTTGAGATGGAGTTTCCTCTTGAATTTATTTTGTATATGGCCAGGCCCTTACTGTAGTCTTTCATAATATTTGCATCCTTATCAAAATAACTACCCATCATCATAATATCGCCTGACCCCTGCACGGAAACAATATTTGTGGCGACAAACTGATATTTGTCATCGTCCTGCTCAATTTCAAACTGTTTCTTTTTTGTAAAAATATTAATGCCTACCAGGTGCGCTGTTGCAGTTGTGCTGAGTGCCCTGTGCTTTTTCATGACCTGTAAAATGATAAGACTATCGGTGCTGCCCATGAATTCGGCATAAGCATATTTGTCCTCTTCATCGTCTGGTACATACGAAAACTGGCTTCTTTCTTTTGAAGAAAAATAATCCACTTCATAGGTACGCTGCTTGCCATCGCGAAGGGGAAGTACGGTTATGTAACCGTCGGTTCCTACATTGTACACATTTTGATTGGTACCTTCATCAGTGTGAGTTGCTTCGTATTGCTTCATCAAATCGTCCGTTTTTCTGTCAAAATCGCGGCCATAGGTGTATAGCAATTTCCCATCAATACTGTATATTTTCATATCCAGGCTTTTGGTATCATCATTTTTAAAAAGGAACGAAAGACTTCCACCATTGTATGCTGCTTCCAGCAAGTTTAGTTTCTTTGAATCTTCAAACTTGATGTCTTTTACTTTATTAAGATTCTGATCAAGAATTTGCAGGGTGTACTCATTCGTATGCCTGTCTATTTTATCACTTTGATACAAAAAGAAATAACCTTTTATCTGGTTGTTTTCCATGATTGTACCTGTATTGCGCATATAAGCTGTGTAAACTTTGTCAACGCTTAACTTGCTTTGTGCTTGCAAGTTGCCAAAACCAATGAGCAGCAACGCCGCACCCATCCATAATTTTCTCTTCATTTTTTTTAGTTTAGAAATTGTTTGTTTTTTGAAAATTTATTTATTAAAAATTGATCAGTCTTTTGCTATTTTAATACTGGTCTCATATGCTGCTTTGAAATGAGCATAATTATTCAATACAGGTTGGTATTGTTTCAGGAAATGATAACTTATAGAAGCATAATCTTCCAGGTAAAGGTTTTGCATAAACTGTAACAAGAGATTGTAATTGGGTCTAAAATAAGGTGCCGGCAAATCTATGTGTTTACTCAGCGTATGCTCCTTTTGTCCTGAATAGCAGGCATTCATTATTTTACCAATCTGGGTAACAATATACGGGTCTCCCTGGTGCATTTTCAATAACTCCAGGGCATAGTATAAACTTCTTGTGTAGTTTTCGTTTTCAAAAGCGTACTCTATTGTTTCGTATCTGAATGCATTTTGTAATTGGTTAAATGTTGCCTGGTTTATGATATTTTTTGCCACAGAAACCCGTAACGATTTTACAATCGGCTCCAAGGTTTTAATTCTTGCCTTGCAGTCGGGGTGGGTTTTTAATGAGTCTTCAATTTTCTTATCTTCTTTAATAATTGCGTGGCCACTCAACAAACCATCTTCTTTTTGCAGCCACTTCTTTTTAAACGGGAAGTCAGGTGAGTTAAAAGTACTGGCAAGGCTGCTGTCAATTTTGAAAGTGTCAACATCTATCGAATCCAGAAGGGTCAATGTAGTAAGTGCTTCTGCTAAGTCAAATTTGGTATTATGCAAAAAGACAAGTGCCATACTATCAGCCTGACCTTCATGATCACGGCTATGCCGTCTTGAGTCAAATGTTACACCTTTAACCAGTTTATCCAGTTGATCCCGTTTGTTATACTGCTTCCGTTTAATGTTGCGAAGTTCTTTTTGCACTTCATCGCTGTTAATGGTTGCTACATATTTGTTAATGCTGTTTTCACTATGTTTCAGAATGAAGTGCGAAATTTCGTGGCATAATACAAATGCTAACTGGCTTTCGTTGTTAAGCCTGTGAAAAAGGCCCATGTTAAAAACGATGACCCCCTCGCCAATGGACATAGCATTAGGAACACCGGATCGGGAAAAAAAGCAATGAAAATCATTGCTTTGTAGGGATGGGTTACCCCGAGCAATTTCTGCTACGACTGCATCAAGATATTTTTGTGCAGGCGCTGAGGTGTAAATTTCTTTATTGTCAAATTTTTCTTTTATGTTTTCCCAACGCATCTTATACACTTCTTCCAGATCTTTTTTATTTTGGGATGGAAGTGCAGCTATATCTTGCCTGTAGCTTTTCTCAAACTTGCTGATAAGGGATGCAAGTTGAACTGAATCCTGCTTAACAGGTTCAAAAGTAAGTGGCTGGGCAAATACTTTATTAGCAAAACATATTATAATAAATGCAACAATATTAATGTTACGCAAAAGACAAGCAGGGTTGAAATTAAATCCCATTTAATGCTAAAATGTTTGAAATAATTGGCAATTAACTGAAAAAGATTGAAATGATTGAAAAAGAAATTTCTCCAAATCCGATCATCTTTTACTGAAAGTTGTTCAAATTTCTAAAAACCAGATTCATTTTTCAAGTAAGACTGCACAACATGTCTGGCTTTGCTAAAATGTGTAAGTGGTGTAAAAATAGAAGAAGCTTAATTTTTCCAGGTTTCCGCCATCACTTCAGCTCTTTCCCAATCTTCGGGGATGTCAATATTTATGTGCTGCAGACAGTCCGATTCCAGGTAGGAAATACTTTGCCCGTAAATGCTGTTGTGCAGGCGGATATTGTCCGCTTTAAAAACATAAACGCTTCCGTCCCTTGCGTATGCAGGCGGCAGCAATTGTCGGTTGGGAATAATGTTTTCGTCACCGGTGGATATTTTCAAAAAACCATCATTGCCGGGTACAAACACCCAGTGAGGATTGTATTCGTGAGGTACTTGTTTGACTGAAAAAAGACAATCGGCACCGGAATTGGCAAAAGCGGTCAGGCATTTGTCCACAAAGCCTTTGCTGCGAAATGGGCAGGTGGGTTGCAGCAGGCAAATGGTATCATACTGTTCGCCTTTGTTGTCAAAAAAACGTATGGCATGCTGAATGACCGCTGCCGTAGGAGTGTGGTCGGCAGCCAGGTGTTGTGGCCTCATAAACGGAACTTCGATCATGGTGGAAGATGCCAATGCGGCTATATCAACAGAGTCTGTCGTCAGGATCGTCTTGTCCGCCAGTTTGCTCTGCATGGCAGCATCAAATGTGTAGGCAATGAGCGGTCTGCCATTAAGCAACCTTATATTTTTTCCCGGTACTCCCTTGGACCCCCACCGGGCCGGTATGATGCACAACGTTTTCATCTTCCTGGAATTGTAAAATTTTGCTGAATCTGAGTGATACTTTGGCCAGCACGGCAGCCATTCTTTCGCCTGCATCGCCTGTGCCGTATATGAACGACTGCGTTGGCCTTTGGTGCGTGTGCCAATAATCAATCGCCTGTAGAATTTCGTTTTTGCAATGACTCACTTCTATCACGTTTTCAGCTCGTTCCCTACCCGACTGCCTGGTGCCGATGTTAATGACGGGAATGCCCATAAATGAACACTCTCTAATGCCCATGCTGCTGTTGCCAACAAGACATGTTGAGTTATAAACCAGTTTTAAAAAATCAGTAGGTATCATGTTGTCAAAGAAATGGACATGTTGCATGTCTGAACTGCTTCGGCCATTTCGAATGCATTGGGAAAAAGCATCGGAGCCTGCATCTGCATTTGGCGAAAACCAAAATACCGGCATTTTGACTCGTTTAATTGCTTCAATTGTCTCTTCTGCCTGAAACCGTGCTTCATTAAATTCGGTAGTAACAGGGTGCTGCATGACCACTATATAGCCTTTTGTATAATCCGGCTGATTGCCAATGCCTCCATAAAGAGTATAAGGATTGAAATCCAGAACGGGATTTTCCAGTACAGAAGCTGCAAGGTCTATGGAAGGGCAACCGGTATTAAACACATACTCAGGGTCTTCTCCCAGCTTGATGACGGTTCTTCTTGCCTGTTCATTGCAAACCAGGTGAATGTCGGCAAATTTTGTATTTGCATGGCGCACTTTTTCATCAATGCTTCCTGTTATTTCTCCACCCTGAATGTGTACCAATGGTATATTTTGATACGCTGCCGCAATGGAAACGGCAATTGTTTCAAACCGGTCGGCTATGACAACAACCATATGCGGTTTCAACTGGTAAAAAACATTGGAAAGTTCTACAAGTCCAATGCCTACTGTTTTCGCCATGCTGGTCAGGTTTTCGCCGTCAAGCACTGTGTAAACTCTTTCTGTAATTGTGAATCCGTCGTCTTGAATAATGTTTTCAATATTGCCATATTTATTAAGCAATGCAGGACCTGCAAGCACAATCTGAAGCTCCAGTTGCGGGTGATTTTTAATAGCCAGCAAGGTTGTCTTAATACGGCTGTAACTGGGGCGTGCAGTTATGACCACACAGACTTTTCTTATATCCATATTCAAAAATTTAAGTCGTCTTTATTCAAAAAATCCCATTGTTTTTTTGATAGTAATAGTTGTTTTCCAATCACCTGTTGATACAGAGCCGGGGCAATGCCAGACCCGGCGGGTTTTTTTGCTTCAAGGTCATCAAAGGTAATGACGTGTCCCTTCAGCAAATGATTGTTTACACACAAAGATTTTCCAAACATTTTTTTAAGTTCAGATTTATCTGCTACCTGTTCGTCTTTATCAACCTTACTGATTAAAGAAGCACGAATATCTTTTACACCTTTTACCAATGTTCTTACTTCGTCTATCAGCAACGATGATTTTGCATCGGGGCCGAACATTCGCCTGTCAAACACAACGTGAAACTCAAGCAATTCTGCGCCTAATGCGGTGGCAGCCAGGCAGGCGACAATATCTCCGCTGTGGTCAGAAAAACCTGTTCTTATTGAAAAACGTTTTTTAAACTCGCTTATTGTTTGAATGTTCCATTCTCCTGGTTTTGACGGGTAAGCTGTTACACATTGCATGACCGAAACATCTACTTTTTTATTTTTGAAAAGATCAATCGCATTGTCAAGTTCTTTCATGGTACTCATGCCGCTTGATACAATGACAGGCTTGCCGGTTATAGCTATTTTTTGCAGAAGCAAAAGATTAGAAACCTCGCCTGAACCTATTTTATACATATCCACTCCCGCCTTTTCCAAAACATCAACCGCCATGCACGAAAAAGGGGAGGAAATGAATTGCAATCCGGCTTTGTGACAATGATTTTTTACCTCTACCCATTGATCAACACTCAGTTCCATTCTTTTCCAGTAATCGAAGCGGGTCTTGTCAACATAGCTAAAAGGAATTCGGAAAGGTTCGTAAATACTACTTTCAGCTTCGGCAATATGTGTTTGAAACTTAACAGCATCAATGCCGGTATCTGCCAATGCATCTATGTATGAGTGCAAAATACCTACACTACCATCGTGTGCCTGTGCTATTTCTGCAATAATCATTCGTAAAAAATTGGATCAGTTGTTAAATGTATTAACAATTTTTTAAAAGGAGAATTAAACTTTGAATATCAATTAAATTAAGTAGATAAAGTTTTGAATAATTAATGGCTGCGTTTTTATTACTCACAAAAAAGTGCTACAGTTTTTCCAGCATTTCTACCACTCCTTCCCGTTTCAAAATCAGGTAGCCCAGCCGGTCGTTGCTGATGCCTTCTTTAAGTTGATAGCTAAACACAAGCTGACCTTTCGCGGTGTCTGTCTCAAAGTAGTTGAAACGTATGTTGGGATATTGCTTCAGCCCCTCGCCAATCTCGTAGAGGTGGGTGGAAAGGATGAACAAAGCGTTGGTCATTTTGCGAAGCCCTTCTATCACAACTGTGCTGCACTTCATGGCATCCTGCACATTGGTTCCTTTAAACAGTTCATCTATCAGAATGAGCCAGTTGCGGCCATCGTTGATCTTCTTAATCGTCTTTTTGATCCGTTGCACTTCGTTGTAAAAATAGCTCTCGCCTTTGCTAATGTTGTCCTCCACCTGAATGTTACTTAACAAGCCATCAAACAGGCTACAGTGAAGACTTTCAGCCGTAATACCCATGCCTGTGTGTGCCAGGTAAACAGCCACTCCCACAGCTTTGATGAAGGTGCTTTT
>JAYTGA010000094.1:0-5646 GCA_043733905.1 Segetibacter sp. | reverse complement strand
TTTTAGCGAAGCGAAAAAATTCTTCATACTCTAAATATTATAAACACAATATTAAACAAAACCTCCCTCACTACTGAAACATTCCTTTAAGAATTGCCTCCAGACAAGTATATGAGTATCATACCAAGCTCGGCATTGCCTCCGTACAAGTGTATGGCTATCATACCAGGCTCGGCATTGCATCCATGCAACTGCATGACTATCATACCGACCTCGTACTTGCATCCGTGCAAGTGCATGACTATCATTCCAAGTTCGTACTTACATCCATGCAAGTGCATGGGTATCATTCCGAGCTCGTACTTGAACCCGTGCAAGTGCATGGGTGTCATACCAAGCTCGTACTTGCATCCATGCAAGTGCATGACTATCATACCAAGCTTGTACTTGCATCTATGCAAGTATTTTTATGAAACGGGGTAAAAGAAATGCACATTATGCAACGTGTTTTCCACAATTTGTTTTTCACGTTAAAAATATTGCATAAAATTGTAGTCTAAAACATACCATTATGAAACCCTGGACTTATGAAGAAAATTCGATGCTGAATGTAACGGTCAACAATTATGACCTGATGTTTAAAATTAGCGAAGCACACCTGAATGCGCTGATTGCAGGTAGTGACAACCCTGTCATAGCCTTCTGCATGAAACGCTATCAACCGTTTCATGACATATTTGAACAGCTAAATACTTCGTGGAAAAACAGCGGCGGCCTGCAAAAGCAAGACACCATGACGGTGACCCAACTGCTGGCCCTGACCACCAAAAAGCTGAACGGGTGGCAGCCAGCCATCACCACCGTTTTTCCCATAGACAGTCCCGGCTATCTTCATCTTTTTCCACAGGGCAGGCGGACATTCAACACTGGCTCTATCGAAAACCGCATACAGGCATTCAGCACACTGGCTGAGGCCCTCAAGCCCACGGCGGCCCTGGCAGCAGTGTATGCCGAAGTGCTGGCTCATTGGACACAACTGCACGACGAACGCAGCGGCCAGCAGCAAAGCAAAACCAACACCGGCACCGGCAGCAGCAATGTGGAGGCGGCTCGCATCAACTGCGCCGACGAAATGTATCACAACCTCGGCGACATCATGGGCCTCTATTACAAAGACCGCAGCCGCATTGGTGGCTACTATCCGCTGGAGCTGATCCGCCAGCACGACCAGGTAGAGTATCACCGCCAGGTAAAACCCGCCACCACTATTTTTATTGTCAAACACACCTTTGCTGCCGCCGACCAGATCACTTTGGATAACACCGGCAACACCGACCTTTATTATTTTTTAACCGACAAAAAAGAGACAACCTACAAGCCCGGCATGGGCATATTGATTGCCCCCGGCGCCACCAAAACCGTAGCCGCCACCGCCCTCGGCGCACCAGGCAATGCCTACCTGCAGGTTCACAATCCCAACGACCTGGTAACAGGCCAGGCAGAGGTACATTTTCTGTAAAATGTGCTGATGTGCTAATGTGCTAATGTGCTAATGTGCTAATGAAAAACCCCGCTGACTTGTTCACCGGGGTTTTTTTATGAGCCCGGCATTGGTGGCTTTGTGGAGGCTTTGGTTGCGTCGCACTCTTGTACTTTTGGGTAATTCTATTGAGCTTTTTCCAAAGCGGTTAGCAAAATTCTCCTACTTGGTCCGTGAAAAACTCCTTCTGCCTCTGTGGTTAAGTAAACAAAACATGGAAAAAGCTCAATAAAGCGATGCAGTACAAGAGTGCGACGCCACTGAAGCTCAACAAAGAACCAATGCCGGGACAACAAATAGCACAACATAAACCTGCTGGCCGTTTATCAATGGATGTCAAACCTATAAGGTTTTTAAAACCTTATAGGTTTAGTGCGCCTCTACATCCGTTGGCTGGTTGTCTAAAATCTAAATACTATAAAAGTTTAGAGTTGAGGGCTGAAAGTTTAATCCAGTTTTTGATTTAACTTCTAAATACTACTCCTGAAATGTCACCTACCGTTTGTTAGAGAGGATGCAATGCAACGTCTCTACATCCGCTGGCTGCTAGTCTTAATACTAAATACTTGATACTAAATACTATCTTACTTTTGCACCTCTATGTCGGACACGGTTAAAAAGAAGGGGGTAAACATTTCGTTGCTGGGTAGGGTTTTTCAGTTTGTGAGGCCGTATAAGGCGGTGTTTGTTTCCAGCATTTTATTGTCCATTGTCATGGCCATTTTTGCGCCGGTGAGGCCTTATCTCATTAACCTGACGGTGAATGTGGCAACGGGCAAACCGATTCATGCACCCGCATGGCTAAAGGCGTTGCTGTTCAATGCCGACCTGTCGGATGCTACACGGTTTATCATTGCGGTCACCATTTTCCAGGTGGTGTTTTTGTTTGTGGAAACGGCGGTGCGGTTTGTGTTTTCGTTCCTTACATCGTGGCTGGGGCAGAGTGTGATAAAAGACATCCGGGTGCAGGTCTATCAAAAGATTATGGGACTGAACCTGAGCCAGTTTGACCGCACACCCATTGGCACACTGACCACCCGCACCATCAACGATATTGAAAGCATCAACGATATTTTCAGCGATGGGCTAATACCCATTATATCAGACATGCTGTCCATTGTTTTCACGCTGGCCATCATGTTTTACAGCGATTGGCGGCTGACACTCATCAGCCTCATTCCGTTCCCCATTCTCATTGCGGCCACTTATTACTTCAAAGAAAGTGTCAACAAATCTTTTTTGCGTGTACGCAATGCGGTCGCTTCGCTCAATGCTTTTGTGCAGGAGCACATTACAGGAATGCAGATTGTGCAGGCTTTTACCGCCGAAGAAAGGGAGTTTGACAAGTTTAAAAAAATCAACCGCGAACACCGCAACGCCAACATCAACGCCATTTTTGCCTACTCTGTTTTCTTTCCCGTGGTGGAGGTCATACTGGCACTCAGCATGGGATTGCTGGTGTGGTGGATTGCCGGCAACAACCTGGATGCCGGGCTGCTGGTGGCTTTCATTCTTTACCTCAACCAGATTTTCAGGCCGCTGCGGGTGATAGCCGATAAGTTCAACGTCATTCAAATGGGACTGGTAGCCAGCGAACGGGTGTTCAAGGTCATGGACAACACAGACGTGATAACCAAAGAAGGAACGTATGCGCCCACTTCCATCAAAGGCAAAGTGGCTTTTGACAATGTCTGGTTTGCCTACACCGATGAGCAGTATGTGCTTCGCAATGTTTCCTTCACCGTGCAGCCGGGAGAAACGATTGCGCTGGTCGGCCACACAGGCAGCGGCAAAACAAGCATCATCAGCCTGCTGAACAGGTTGTACCACATTCAAAAAGGCGAGATAAAAATAGACGATGTGCCGGTAGAAGATTACAAGCTGGATGTGCTGCGGAGCCGCATTGGCGTGGTGCTGCAGGATGTGTTTTTGTTTAGCGGCAGTGTGCTGGACAATATTACGCTGCGCAATGCCGCCATCAGCAAAGAGCAAGTGATTGAAGCCGCCAAAATGATAGATGTCCACGACTTCATCATGACCCTGCCGGGTGGCTATGATTACAATGTAATGGAGCGGGGAAGCACACTGAGCCTGGGGCAGCGGCAGTTGCTCAGTTTCATCAGGGCGTTGCTGTACAATCCGTCCATCCTCATATTGGACGAGGCCACATCAAGCATAGACACCGAAAGCGAACAACTGATTCAGCACGCCATAGAAAAGATGATAGCCGGGAGAACATCTATAGTGATAGCACACCGATTAAGCACCATTCGCAAGGCCGATAAAATCATCGTCATGGACCGCGGAGAACTGAAAGAAGCAGGCACACACTCCGAACTACTGTCTAAAGGCGGATTTTATGCGAAGCTGTATAATATGCAGTTTGAGAAAAGGGGGGAGTTGGTGAGTGATGAAGGAATATTGCGTTAGGAAATATCATTTGCCAATTGTCTAAGTCCTGCTAATTCCATTTCTAATTCACTAATTCGTTGTTCAACTATTTGTTTTGCTTTAATGGGATTACCTAATCTCTCATACGAAAATTTGGCAGCGTCAATAAATAAGTTGTATTGGCTTAATGCAAAAAAGCTATCAAACAATCGCTCAATATCAGCATTTTCAAATTGCCCTTCTAAATCAGGGTCACTACAGAACTGAAGAACATTTGCAAAGGCTAAACTTAATGCTGAATCAGAACCTGAGCTTTTTATAAAATTTATATAGTCCAGTATAGTTTGGTCTGCGCCATTTTTATATGAACTTTGAATAAAGACAACAATTCTTTCGTTCCATTCAATTAGTTGATTTATTGAATTTTGGATAAGCATTTTTCTTAATCGTTTAATTCTTTTTCAAAATCATCCCAGCTTTCCGCCTTCGACAATCCTGCTTTGTAACTTTTCATTCTTTTATTTAAAATGGGCAAATGCCATTCGGGGCTTTCATCAAAATGAATATCTCGTTCTTTTATTCCTAAAGCATTGGTCAACTCCATAAACAATGGGACATTTTCTTGCGGTATGTCAATAGTAACTTGTGGCATAATAAATGGTTTGTCAATGCAAATCTATTCTAATAATTACACTCGTTTTAAAACTTTAAATGGCAAAAAGGAATAAGAATGATGTCATCTTTAATCATTGTATTTTTCTTTAAGTTCATCAAGCGAATAAATATCTTCCTCGTTCTTTAAAAAGCTGAAAGATTGACTATCAGAAACCATTTTTTGAATATTTTCAGTCATTTGTTGTTCTTCATATTTTGTGCTTACAAAATCTGCAAAGTCTGATATTTCAGATGCTTTTTCCTGTGGCAATCGATTGATGATTTGAACAGTTTTGTCTATGATTGCTTGCCGTGTCATGCGATGAAAATTTATTTTTTCAAATTTACGTAAGAAATTAAACCAACAAGGATAAATGGAAAATGAGTAGAATAACCCTGAAACAACCAGAACTCTTTTGTTCGTTGTGTGAAAGAAACTAATTTTACGATTCAAGAAAATGCTATGAAACAAATAGTCGTCAATGTTGAAGAAAGCAAGTATCAATTCTTTATGGAACTGATAAAAAACTTTGATTTTATCACTGTTGCCAAAGCAGACAAAAAGAAAAATATGCTACTCAAAGAAATAGCTGAAGGCATGCAAAAGGCAAATTTGGCATCTGAAGGAAAAATCAAAACACGCTCAATAGAATCTCTTTTGGATGAACTATAAAATTGAATACATTGATACATTTGAAAAGCAGTTAAGGAAACTATTGAAGAAATATCCTTCACTTAAAAATGACTTATCTGACTTAGTTGCCTCGCTAAAAAGCAATCCGTTACAAGGCACATCCTTAGGCAATGATTTTTACAAAATCAGACTTGCAATTACATCAAAATCAAAAGGTAAATCCGGTGGTGCAAGGGTCATTGTTTCTGTAAAAATTACAAGGCAAGTGGTTTACTTCGCTGCCATCTTCGACAAATCTGACCAGGCTTCCATTTCCGACAAAGAGTTAAAATGGCTTTCAGAAATGATTAGTCAAATGTGAGCATTTCATGGTTGCAATCTGTTCTTTCTGTTTTATTCTTCGTTCATTTTCGCAGAGAACAATCCTCATTTTTTTCCTTTTTCAAATCATTTTTTAAACCTCCAACCCTTATCTTTGCGCCAAAAT
>JAYTGA010000093.1:0-17366 GCA_043733905.1 Segetibacter sp. | reverse complement strand
GTAAAAACATGTCGCCTTCATTCAAGACAATGTCACGGGGGGTGCCGTTGTCAATAATTTTTACCGTAATCGTACCTTCGACCTGGTAGTAAAGCTCTTCACTTTCGTTGTAGTGATAGTCTTTGCGGGCATTGGGGCCGCCCACTATCATTACGATAAAGTTTTCAGCATCTTTATAAATACATTGGTTGCCTACAGGCGGCTTCAGCATGTCACGGTTTTCGTCAATCCATTTTTTCAGGTTAAAAGGAGCAAGCATGGAAAAGATTTTAGTGTTGAATGTTTATAATTGATTGTTTGTCTTTTGAATTATTTTTGAAAAAATAACAACGTTTACAAAGATGAATCTTTCTCTCGAAAATAAACAGGCCATCATTTGCGGCGGCAGCCAGGGCATTGGTTTCGCCATTGCCACAGAACTTGCTCTGATGGGAGCCAATTGCACTTTAGCAGCCCGCAATGAAGAGAATTTAAAAGAAGCCATTCAACACCTTGATACTTCGCTTGGCCAGGTTCATTCTTTTTTCAGCATTGACTTCAACAACCACCCGGCGACCAAAACATGGATTGACAACCTGGTGAAAAGGCACCCTGTTCATATACTCATCAACAATTCCGGTGGCCCCGCAGCCGGGCCTGTAGTGCAAGCCACAGATGAACAGTTTTTGCAGGCATTTCACCAGCACTTGCTGACCAATCATTTGCTAACAACAGCAGTGATTGACGGTATGAAGCAAGCAGGTTTTGGCCGCATAATTAATGTCATTTCCACTTCGGTAAAAGTACCGCTGCCCAACCTTGGCGTGTCCAACACCATTCGCGGTGCGGTAGCAAGCTGGAGCAAGACAATGGCAAATGAACTTGGACAATTTGGTATCACGGTCAACAACGTATTGCCGGGTGCTACCCGGACCCAACGACTTGAAACTATCATTGCGAACAATGCCCAAAAGAAAAATAAAACGGAAGAAGAAATAGAGCAGGAAATGCAGCTTGAGATACCCGCCCGCCGCTTTGGTGAACCTGCTGAAATAGCTGCTGTTGCTGCATTTCTCGCCTCGCCTGCCGCTGCTTATGTAAACGGTGCCAGCATAGCCGTGGATGGAGGGAGAACGGGAAGCATTTAAGGCAAGTAGTAAGTAGTAGGTGTAAAGTAGTAAGTGTAAAGTAGGCGGGTCAAAAGCCTATTCAGCCGCCGTCTTTTTGTTAACCAAGTTTGTAAAACTTTTTGCTGCATTGGTGAATTCGGATGGCATCAGAATGACGGTTGTAGTGTTGTTATCAATGCCAATTTCGGAGAGCATTTGCATTCTTCTCAATTCAAGTGCTATTGGGCTGCCTTCCATTTCTTTGGCTCCCTGTGTCAGTTTAATTGATGCTTCCAGTTCCGCTTCGGCTTTTACAATTCTTGCTCTTTTTTCCCTGATAGCTTCTGCTTCTCTTGCCATTGCCCTTTGCATGGCTTCGGGAATTTCAACATCTTTCATTTCCACCATTTCTATTTTTATTCCCCACGGTTCAGTGGTTGTATCCACTATTTTTTGAAGAGTGCCGTTAATTTGTTCTCTTTCTCTCAGCACTTCATCAAGTGAATGCTGACCAATAATATTTCTGAGGGCGGTCACTGAAAACTGGTAAACAGCCTTGTTGTAGTCAGCCACTTTTATAATTGCACTTTCGGGATTGGTAATTTTAAACCATAGCACAGCATTTACTTTAATCGTCACGCTGTCTTTTGTAATTGTTTCCTGCTGCTCCAGGTCCACAGTTTTAGTACGAATGTCCACGGTCTGCTGCCTTTCTATCAGCGGAATGATCCAATACAATCCCGGCCCTTTTACCTTTTGAAAACGTCCCAGCCTGAACACAATGGCACGTTGATATTCCTGTGCAATTCTAAACCCTGAAATAATGAGTAGGACAATAAAAAACAAGAGTGAAGCGATCATAAAAATTAGTTTTAGTTAAGGTTCATCTTTCTTTAAGCAAATATATTAATTCGTCAATAAAAACTTAAATCAAAGCTAAATGAAAACTTTCATTGCATACTGTTTTGATCGAGCGATTCATTTTAGATACCAGCTTCAGTTTTTCATAGCATCATCGTTGTGTCACAAACCTTTCATCGGCATACATAATGGCAACTTTTTCCAAGTTATATCCATTTCAAACCAACAAAACAGCAGCTTTTACGCACTTTAGTTTCGGTCTTTTCCACCATTGTTTCTCTACTTTTCTTTCAACTTTGGGAATATTCATCATCAATATGTTAGAATATTTTTTAGCTTTTTCAAATGTTTGATTCAATTATTTTTGCGGTTAAACCCTTAAAATATATATGGCACAGCAAGATCCGATAGTGATTATTGAAGATGATATGGATGATCAGGAATTTGTCAAAGAAATATTGAAGGAAATGGATGTTAAACATGAAATTATCTTTTTTGGTGACGCCATTGACGCCCTGGCATTTTTAAAGACTACGTCAAAACAACCATTCCTCATTATATGCGATATTAATCTTCCAAAAATGAACGGCTTTGAATTTAAAATTGAGCTAGACAACGATGCTGAATTGAGAAAGAAAAGTATTCCATTTATATTTTTTTCGACAGACGCAGCTAAACCAGTTGTTACAGAGGCATTTACCAAATTGACAGTACAAGGTTTTTTTAAAAAAAGCTACACTTTTGAAGATTTAAAACAAAACCTAAAAATTATTTTGGACTATTGGAAGCTCTGCAAGCATCCCCATCGTGATTCTTAATGAATTCAATTAAGCAATCACTATTAAGAATTTATTTTGTCCGAAAGTTCATCCCAATTGAATGATTGTTGTACACCGGTTGACAAATTTTTCACCATGCAGGTTCCTTCGCCCAGTTCTTTGCTACCTAAAATCACCACGTGGCCGATGCCTTTTTTTTCAGCGTATTTAAACTGCTTGTCAAACTTTACATTCTCATGGTACATTTCTGCTGAAATACCTTTTGACCTTAGCACCTGCATGAGTTCATAAGCTTTGCGGCTTTCATTTTCGCCCAGGTTAAAGAATAAAACTTTGGTGCTAATATTGAGTTCCTTCGGAAATAATTTCAACTCCTCCATAACATCATAAATACGATCAACGCCAAAGCTGATGCCTACTCCCGGCACATTGGGTACGCCAAATAAACCAGTAAGATCATCGTATCTGCCACCGCCGCCGATGCTTCCCATTTGCACATCTTTGGCTTTTACTTCGTAAATGATTCCTGTGTAGTAGTTGAGGCCACGGGCAAGCGTGAAGTCAGTTGAAAGTTGAGAGTTGAGGGTTGATCGTTTAAAGTTGAGCAGAAATTCAATTTCAGCAATTCCTTGCTGCCCTGTTTCAAGGTGTCCGACAAGATTTTTCAGGGTCGAAATTTTCTCATCATTATTGCCATTAATTGAAAGATAGTTTTCGATGATGCTGATTTGTTCATGGCTTAATCCTCTTTGTTCAAGTTCTTCTTTCACCTTTTCCAAACCAATTTTATCCAGCTTGTCAATAGCGATTGTAATGTCAATCATCCTGTCTGCACCACCACATAATTCCGCTAATGCAGCAAGAATTTTCCGGCTGTTGATTCTTATTTCTACATCAATTCCTAATTGCTTAAAAACAGTAGCGTAAATGTTCGCCAGTTCCACCTCATTAATCAAACTATTGCTGCCCACCACATCGGCATCACACTGGTAAAACTCACGGTAGCGACCACGTTGAGGACGGTCGGCACGCCACACGGGCTGTATTTGGTAGCGTTTGAAAGGCAGGGTCAATTGCCCGTAGTTCATGGCAACATATCGGGCAAAAGGTATGGTAAGGTCATACCGCAAAGCCCTTTCAGTAATTCCTTTTAGTGATTTGCCTTCCAATACTTTTTCAAAATCATTTCTTACCGCCTCATGTTTTGCAGGATTGTCAAGGCCATTGTTGAGTATTTTAAAAATAAGTTTGTCGCCTTCTTCACCATATTTTCCCATCAGTGTTTCCATGTTTTCCATGGCGGGAGTTTCCAATGGCTGAAATCCGTACAACTCAAATACATTGCGGATGGTGTCGAAAATATAATTTCTCTTGCGAACGGTTTCGGCTGAAAAATCTCTTGTTCCTTGAGGTAATGATGGTTTCATCCTTGCTTTCTATTTCACGCAAAGAAAACAACGAATGTAAAGACCGCAAAGAATTTGTTGTTTCCGGTGAGAAACGGTTAATAATGCTAATCAAGGGTTGGAAGTGCCGTTAGGCACTAAATATCGGTAGTAGTTAAGTTTTGCGATGGTTTTAAAGTGCCATAGGTACGATATGTATTATTTGCATTGACCACCGTTTTATTGATATGTCGTACCTACGGCACTTTTTACACATTTTCATCTTTGGTTACTACCGATATAACGTGCCTAACGGCACTAAAAACAATACTTTTCAACTCTTGATTAGCATTTATACGTTTTTAGGAAACGCTATACTTGGTGACGATTGCCTAACAAGCCTTCTCAATCATTTCATACACTTCATAAAATCCTTCTTCACCGCCATACCACGGGTCAAAAATGTCTTTGTTTTCCCCGGGATAAATTTCATTCAGCAGGAAATCAACTTTGGCTGAATCCCATTTATTTCCTGCAATCCTTTTTACTTCATCATAATTGTCCTCGTCCATCACATAAATTTTGTCGAACGTTTCAATGTCTTCTTTCCGAAATTGTCTGCATTTGTGTTGACTGATATTGATGCCATAATGCTTAGCCACTTTCTGCGAAAGGTGATGTGGCGCACATCCGGGATTGTGTCCACCCGTGCCTGCACTGTCAACCATCCAATCTAAACCAGCCGCTTTTGCCTTGTGCTGCAAAACACCTTCTGCCAGCGGGCTGCGGCAAATGTTCCCCAGACAAACCATCAAAATTTTCATGAGAACAAAGATAATGTTGGATGTCTGATTTTATGATGTCTGATGTAAGTATGTCTGATGTTAAAAAGATTTTGGTGGATGCATTTTCTCATAAAATCAGAAATCTAAAAATCAGACATCAGACATTTTATGGAATCTGCAAAGGTTCATCATCTTAGTAATCAGATTCCCTGCGCAGGGTTTTTTACCAACCAAATTTTTCAACACAAAAAACAGTTGTTATGAAACCCAACATGATTTTACAGACCGACCTTTTGGATATTCTTTTCCATAACCGCAACAAGGATTATGGTGCTTATGATTTGCGTAGCCACTACAGCCAAAGGCTTACTAAAGCCATTTTAATCACCTTCACTTTGGTTTTGCTGTTGAGTGTGTCGTGGTATGTAAAGGCAAATTACTTTTCAAAAGGAGAAAACCTTTTGCCCCCTGAAGTGATTGATGTGAACATTAGTAAGGACAACACCAAAAAAGAGAAAAAAGAAGAACCCAAAAAAGCGGCTTCAAAACAAAATATGAAACAGATAGCCAGCCCAACTATCGTGATTGTACCCGACGATAAAGCAAATGACAGTATTCCCGAAAATAAAAACCTCGAAAATTCGCAAATAGGATTGGTAACGACTACCGGAAACAATGACAGTGGTTTTGTGCAACATCCGGGCAATGTAGGCGGCGATACTGGCACCATAACCGAACCCGCAAAACCAATTGTTGAAGAACGAACAGAACCTTATAACCTGGTTCAAATCATGCCGGAGTTTCCGGGTGGAAGTGAGGCTTTTTTAAAGTTCATGCTGCGCAACCTGAAAGAAGCAGATGATTTGGAAGAAGGAGAAAAAGTGCTCGTGCAAACAAGGTTTGTGGTGGAACCTGGCGGCGACATTGACAACATAGAGATATTAGGCCAAGGTAGCCGCTACGATGCAGAAGTGATGCGGGTCATGAAAAAAATGCCGCAGTGGAAACCCGGTATACAAAACGGAACAGCCGTGCCTGTTTATTTTACATTACCTGTCACTTTCCAGGGAAAAGATTAGGTCTATCCCAAAAAATACAGTTGCCAACCTTTTAAAGGTTGGCAACTGTTGAAAAATATTTAAGATAATCACCTTGACAACAATGTTTCACCAAAAGTAATTAGCTCCTTGCAAAGTTTGTTTCAAAGTTTTGTTTCACATAAAAATCGGGACTTATGGAGTGTGAAATTGTATTTATATTGCTCAACATTTGCGAACGGATAAAATATGGAAAACGGTTTTAAAGAAAAAAGAACGAAAAGCTTTTCAAACATGCGCTCTATCCTTGATTTCACCATGGGGGTGCTTTATCTGGCGGCAGCGTTTTTTTTATTTTTTGCAGAAAAAATAGGCTTCGAGATGAATAATTTCGACAAATCTTTCCGCTATATTTTTGGTGGCATTTGCGCTTTGTATGGTGTTTGGCGCATTTACCGAGGGTTCAGAAAAGATTATTTTTAGTCTATGAAAAACCTGAACTTCATTGCGTTGATTCTTGTATTGTTTGCTTCGTGTGCAGGCAATGAGCAGGTGCAGCAAGGCAAGGATTCTGTGGAAAATAAAACCGTTCGCATCAGCATTGATGAAAGTTTTGAACCGGTCATGAAAGAGCAGTTAAAAGTGTTTGAAGCCGCCTATCCCGATGCGAAATTAATTGCAGAATACAAGCCCGAGGCAGAGTGCCTGAGAGACATGCAAAAGGACAGTACCAAGATTGTGATAATCTCAAGAGAACTCAGCCGGGAGGAAACAGCTTTTTTCCAAAATAAAATTTCCTACAAACCAGAGTTTGCACAACTGGCGCAGGATGCAGTGGCAGTCATCATCAACACAGAAAACAAGGATTCTGCTTTTACTGTGAACGATTTAAAAAACCTGTTGAGCGGCAAAGGCGATAGCAAAGTAAATGTGGCAATAGACGGAAACACAGCCACCAGCACTGTCCGCTATTTGAAAGATAGTTTGCTGAAAGGTGGCAATTTTGGAAAGAATATAACGGGTGCCAAAAACAGTGAAGAGTTAGTAAAATATATTGCCAACACGCCCGGTGCCATTGGGTTTGTGGGTGTAAGCTGGATAACCGACCCGCAAACAGAAGAGCAGGAACAACTTTTGAAAAAAGTAAAAATGGCGATGGTGGAATGCAACAGGAATTGTGAAAAAGATGAGTACGCAAAGCCTTCACAACAAACAATAACATTTGGTCAATATCCTTTGGTACGGGGATTGTATTATGTGCTTAAAGAAAATTATGCAGGGATGGGTTCGAGGGTCATCTTTTTTTTAAGCACCGAACGTGGACAGCTCATTTTCAGAAGAGCTTCACTCGTTCCGGCAAAAATGAGTTTTACCCGAAGGCGCACCAGCATAACCCAATCAAAGTAATACCTTTATAAACAAAACAACCACTCAAAAAATGAAGAAACTTACAACCTTGTCATTGGCGGTCTTGCTTGCTGGCCAATTTTTGTTGGCGCAAACTGTTGATGAGGCAAGAAAAAGTTTGAACAACGGACGAATTATTTCTGCAAAAGAAACACTCGGAAAACTGATTGCAGCCAACAGCAAAAATGCAGAAGCCATCTATTGGCTGGGACAATCTTACCTGGCGGCAGATGATATTACCGGAGCAAAAAAGGTTTACCAGGATGCACTGAATGGTGGCATTAACGACCCTTGGCTGTGGGTAGGCATGGGTCACATTGCTTTGCTTGAAGGCAACAAAACCGATGCCCGCCAGCGGTTTGAATCTGCTATCACGGGATCCATGAACAAGAAGAAAGAAAACCCGGCTATCCTTGATGCAATAGGCCGTGCCAATGCTGATGGTGGTGCAGCAATAGGCGATCCAGCCTATGGCATTGAGAAGCTAAAAAGAGCAGCGGAACTTGCCCCAACCGATGCGGACATTCAGATAAACATGGGCATCATTTACGTAAAACAAAATGACGGCACCAATGGCTATGAAGCCTATACCAATGCTTTGAAGGCAGACCCAAATAATGGAAGAGCATATTTTAGATTGGGCAAAATATTTCAGAGCCAGGGCAACTCAGAAAAGTTTTTGGAAAACTTCAATAAAGCCATAGAAGTTGACCCATCATTTGCACCAGCTTACCTTGAATTGTACGATTACTACTCTAATCGAAATGTGAACAAGGCGGGTGATTACCTTCAGAAATATGTTGCAAATTCCGACAAAGATTGCAGCACAGAGTTTTTATATGCTGATTATCTTTTCCGTTCCGGAAAATATGCCGAGTCATTGGCTAAAACAAAAGCAATGGAAAGCGGCGATTGTAAATCATTTCCACGGTTGAAAGTTTTGTATGCCTACAACTATGACCGCCTTGGTGATAGTGTGCAGGCAAAATCGAACATTCAGGCTTACATGTCAACCGCCGCTCCTGAAAAAATTCAGCCTGCTGATTATTTGTTTGCGGCAGCTATTTTAAAGAAATCACAAGGTGGAGAAGATGCAGCAATCAGTTATTTGAAAAAGGCTTTGGACTTTGATACGGTCCGTGCAAACAGGAAGCAATACATTGATACCATTGCATTTTTGTACAAAAGACTGGGCAAAATAAATGACAGGATGGAGTGGCTGCAAAAAAGTTTTGCCATCAATCCTAACCCAAATAATATTGACATTTTCAACATGGCCGATGCTGCTATTGCAACCAAAAATTTTCCTTTGGCAGACACTATGAGCCGGGCTTACATTACCAAATATCCCGACCAGGATTATGGTTACCTGCTTGCCATTAGGGCTAAGAAAGCAGTCGATACCACGGGTGTAAGCGCATTTGCGGCTTCGCAACAATACATTGATTTTCTTACGAGAAAAGACCCTGTTGCAAACGCTTCTAAAATTGTAAGTCAATACACATTTATCGCTTCTACTTCGGCTGATGTTTTAAAAGATTATGCAGGAGCACTTGATGTTGTAAATAAGATATTGGCAATTGACCCTGCTAACACATTTGCCACAAGTGCCAAACCTGTTTTGGAAAAAGCGGTAAACACAAAAGGTGGGGGCGCACCTGCCAGGAAACCTGCTGCTACTCCCAAAAAAGGTAAATAAAAACCATCATAAAAATTTTCAAAACTCCCTATAACTTTATGGGGAGTTTTTATTTTCATCAATTGCGCAATGTCCTTATTTTTACACCCAAAATGAATTGTATGATCCTTTTAGATGCGTTTGCAGAAAGTGGTTCCGCTACTAATTATTTGCCGATAGGCATTCAGTTAATATTCGCCATCCTTTTTGTTGGAGCCATGATGGGGCTTACCCATTTCTTTGGCCCCAAAAGAAATACGAGCGACAAGCTTGAAAACTTTGAAAGCGGCATTGAAGCTGTGGGCAATGCAAGACAGCCTATGGCGGTTAAATATTTCCTGGTAGCCATCCTCTTTGTTTTGTTTGATGTGGAAGTTATTTTCTTTTACCCTTATGCTGTCAATTTCAGACAGCTTGGATGGTCTGGCTTTGCAGAACTTGGAATGTTTGTCGGCTTTTTTCTTGCCGGATTTTATTACATCATCAAGAAAGGGGCATTGAATTGGGAAGATTGAGAAAAGGGTAGGAGTAGCAAGATTTTAGTTTAAAAAATACTATCAATCTTTTCAGAAAGTAAGTATTTGTTACGATTGATATTTTTGGAAAATAAAAAGAGGCTGATTCAAACGTTTGAATCAGCCTCTTTTTATTGAATCATCCCCCGGAGTATTTTTTCATGTTTGAAAAATCTCCTTTCCAGGAAAAATTACTTCTTCTTACTAAAAGAATATTGCACTCCAATGCGAAGACCACCGAAATAACTGTGTGAGGCTTTGTAATCAACAACAGCTTTACTTTCGTAGCCCTGCGTGTGCCATTTATCAGCGTTAATGTCGCCCAAGCCGTATCCACCGCGCAGTTCAGCACTTAGCTTCACAGCATCACTCAGCGGGAACAATGCGCCAAATCCAAACACTGCATCTATGCTGCTGCTTTTGTATAAATCTTTTGCCGCAGGCTGCGTTGTACCACCATTGGTATTTGCGGTTACAACAGCATCCGCACTTAGATTGTAAGGATTGTAAGCAAAGTCGGTAAAGCTTGCATTCGCACCTGCGATTGTTAATGAATAGCTAGCAGAAGTAAGAAAGCTAAACTGAGGTCCGACGGTAAGAAAAAATTTCGCTCCACTTGCTTTCTTTGCACCAGCTACAAAACGATAGAGTAATGGGATGGAAAAATAATTCAGCTTCACTTCTTTTTTGTAAGTTAGTGGTGTGGTGCTGATCGCAGTGATATCGTCTTTGTATTTGGTTTCATAGTTGGCAAACGATGCTTCCAGTATCAACTGGCTGCTCTTGTTGAAATCAACGCCGCCAAACAAGCTGAAAAACGGAGAAATTTGGGCACCGTCATAACCCAATTTTGTTTGTCCGTAATTGTTTTGATAAGTGTAGCCAACCGTGTTGACCGAACCTGATACACCTGCAAAATAAGTCGCCTGTGCAAATAATACCTGGCTCATTAGCATTGCCGATAAAAGTGTAAAACCAATCTTTTTCATGTTTTCTGATTTTTTATGAATTAATATTCAATTGTTTCAGACATTTCAGCTTATGGAAATGATGCTTATCTCCATTCATCATTTCGATAAAAAGCTGATTCTTGCGGTTGATTTAACGTTCAATAAACATTTAGTAATAATGAAGCGCACTGTTGTTAGCATGAATGATTGCATGAGTTATAAAATCCGGGGTTTATTTTTCAGTTGAAAAAATCTTTCAACATAAACTGTTCTCTTTTCAAAAAAAACAGGATATTTATGCACCTAAAATAATAACGACTATGCTGAAACTAAATGAAATGAAAACGGGCGATTTTGTAATGGCCGAATACGACGATCAATGGCATGAAGGCGAGATCATCAACGTGGACAGAAGCGATGACAAAGTGTTGGTAAAAACCAGCGAAGACCAGGAATTTTGGTACGACATGAAGCATATCAAACCCATTTCTTTCGATGAAGGGCAGTTGTTTAATCTCGGCTTTCAAAAGCAGGAGTTGCCCGAAGGAGGAGTGAAGTATTCAAAAGGAGCTTTCAGGGTTTTGCTACACAAACCCGGCAATTTCTCCACCTTTGAAATGTGGTACCGCGAAGACCAGCGGCACATCAGCGAACCCATTTTTGTTCACGATTTTCAGAACAAATATATGGCTATGACCAAGGTGGTGCTTGCTAAAGGGGAGTGATAAGTGTTAGGTGTAAAGTGTTAAATTAGCTTTGCTTTCAAAATATGATTCAACAGCCTGTTTCAAAACAGGCTGTTTTGGTTTAAATAAGTTCTTATGAAAATCTTCCTTTCCACAATTTTGTTCGCAATAGTTATCAATGCTTATTCTCAACAGTTTGGCGGCAATCCTTCGTCTATAAAATGGAGGCAGATAAACACCGACACTGCCCGCATCATTTTTCCTGAAGAACTAGGCGATGCGGCACGGCGGGTGTCATCCATTGTGCATGAACTGCAAAAGAACCATGCAGCCACCATTGGCAGCAGGCTGGCGAAGATTAATATTGTGCTGCAAAACCAATCAACCGTTTCCAATGCCTATGTTGCGTTAGGGCCTTTTCGAAGCGAGTTTTATTTATTCGCTCCGCAAAATAGTTTTGAACTGGGTGCTGTGCCGTGGGCAGAAAACCTAAGCATTCATGAGTTCAGGCATGTGCAACAGTACAACAATTTCAATGTGGGTTTGTCACGATTTGCAAGGACTTTGTTTGGCGAAGAAGGACAGGCACTTGCCAATGCAGCAGCAATTCCCGACTGGTTTTTTGAAGGCGATGCAGTCTTCAACGAAACCAGCCTCAGCAGGCAGGGCAGGGGAAGGTTGCCCGACTTTTTCAACAGTTATGTATCCCTGTTTCAACAGCAGAAAAACTATTCATACATGAAGCTGCGCAATGGTTCACTTAAAGACTATGTGCCCAATCATTATCCGCTGGGCTACTTGCTGGTGGGCTATGGCAGGGAGAAATATGGTGTTGATTTTTGGAAAAATGTTTCGCAGGATGCAGCCCGTTTTAAACCACTCATTTATCCGTGGCAAAATGCAGTCAAAAAGTATAGCGGCAAACCTTTTAACCAGTTTGTAAGTGATGCCTTTACTTACTACCAAAACCAAAGGCAGCAGGCAAAGGCGACACCTTTTTCCATCACCACACCTGCTCACAAAAACAATGTAACCGATTACCAATATCCATACGCAGACAGTGTGGGCAAAACCATTGTTCTTAAAAAAAGTTACCGTCACATTCCCGCATTCTATGTCATTTCCCCGCAGGGAAAAGAAGAAAAAATAGCAGTAAGGGACATTGCCAACGATGATTATTTCTCCTGCAACAATGGTAAGATTGTTTTCACTTCTTTCATGGCCGACCACCGCTGGGGTTACCGTGAATACAGCGACATTAAACTGCTTGACATTTCTACCAAAACCATTCAAAAAATAACAAAAAAAGGAAGGTATTTTTCACCCGACATTTCCCATGACGGGCAAACAATCATTGCAGTGGAAATGAGTACCAATCAGCAGTCTTTGCTTGTTGCAATGGATTTGACAGGCAAAGTCACCTATCGCTCCAAAGCCGCAAGGGGACTGATTTACACTTATCCAAAATTCTCAACCAACGACAGGTTTGTGTATGCCGCCATTCGAAATGAAGATGGTAACATGGCCCTGCTGAAACTGGAACTTTCAACAGGGAAAGAAACCAATGTGCTGCCATTTGCCAACCGCATTATCGGTCTGCCGACTGTGCAGGGTGACACGGTTTTTTTTAGCAGTTCCTACAAAGGCAGCGATGAAGCATGGGCATACATCGGCAGCAAAAAAGAAACCTATCGCCTGGCCGCTAACCCTACGGGATTGTATCACCCGGTGTATGACCATGTGAGTGGAAAACTAATAGCTGCCAACTTCTCCGCCAATGGATATAGATTGGTGACCATCAGCAAAAGTGACCTGCACTGGCAACCTGTTTCTGAAAAAGAAAATGCCCTGCCAGACCTCTACATTGCCACCGCATTAAGGCAGGAAAACAAAGCCACACTTGAAAATATTCCGCTGCGAACATTTGCCATCAGCAAATACAGCAAGTCATACAACCTTCTCCACTTCCACAGCCTGCGGCCAAATTTTGATGACCCGGAATTGTCGTTTACATTGCTGGGCGAGAACATTTTAAACACCCTGCAAAGCGAACTTTCTTATACCTACAACCGCAACGAAAGCAGTCACCGGCTTGGTTTCAACGCTATTTATGGAGGATGGTATGTGCAACCGTTTGGGGGCATTAGCCAAACTTTTAGCAGGAATGTGGCTTACAATGCTGACACCACTTTCAACTACAATGAGTTTAATGCCAATGTTGGTCTGCGGCTTCCGCTCAACTTTTCCGAAGGCAAACATTCTACTTTTCTTACGCTGAACACCACGCTGAATAACCAACAGGTAAAGTGGCAGGGATTGAGCAAAGAACTGCTGCGAAACCAAAGTTTTTTCTACTGGCAAAACAGTCTGCAGTTCAGCAATTCCA
Organism: Segetibacter sp.; assembly: GCA_043733905.1. Lineage (GTDB taxonomy): Bacteria > Bacteroidota > Bacteroidia > Chitinophagales > Chitinophagaceae > Segetibacter. The sequence continues at coordinate 3,809 of JAYTGA010000093.1, read as the reverse complement.
TACAGCAGGCAAGGCAACACATTTACCCGCATTGGGGGCAGACTTTGTTACTGCAATATCGGAATATTATTGAAAAATATACCGCTCACCAGTTCCTGGCTTCAGGCGTTTTGTACCTGCCTGGGTTCATGGCTTCGCACAGCATTGTGCTGTCCGCTGCCTGGCAAAGCCGCGACACATCCGGGCAATATTCGTTTGGAAATAATTTCCCTTTCAGCCGTGGCTACAATGGTCTCAACTATCCGCAAATGTGGCGGCTTGGCAGCAACTATCATTTTCCGTTAATTTATCCCGATTGGGGCTTTGGCAGTATTGTTTATTTCAGACGAATAAGGGCAAATGGCTTTTATGACTATTCGTATGTCAAAAGTCTTCGTACTGGTAACAGCTTTTCACTTCGCACCACCGGTGCAGAAATGTTCTTCGACACCCGCTGGTGGAATCAGCAGAACGTGACGTTTGGCATTCGCTACAGCCGTTTGTTGGATGCAGATTTAGTTAGGCTAAATCCGAATCAGTGGGAGTTTATATTGCCTGTTGGGTTGTGGAAATGAACTGGAATATTAGTATTTATTGTTGTCGTTATTCATTTCTGCCAAATATTCCCCCGTTATTTGCCAAATCTGCCACATCCTGCAAATTTGACTTCTTTTAGTGCTATGGCACAATTGTCGTGCTGTGGGTGCAAACTCATTTACTACTAAAAATAAAATTTAAAACTATGGCGGACAATTTAAAAGTAACCCCACTTCACGACAGGGTGATTGTAAAACCGAATGCGGCGGAAGAAAAAACAGCAGGAGGAATTATTATTCCTGATACTGCCAAAGAAAAACCTCAAAAAGGAACTGTAATAGCTGCAGGTCCTGGTAAAAAAGACGAACCAGTGACTGTGAAAGCAGGTGACACTGTTTTGTATGGTAAATATGCCGGAACAGAAATTCAGGTAGAAGGCGGCGATTATCTCATTATGAGAGAAAGCGACATTTTGGCAATCGTTTAATTGCTCAATTAGCAAATGGCTCAATGTGAAAATGAAATACAGACTTCATTGAGCAATTTTCAAATTTTCAAATTTTCAAATTAAATACAATGGCAAAACAAATTTTCTTCGACATCGAAGCAAGAAATAAGATGAAACGTGGGGTGGATACTTTGGCAAATGCCGTGAAAGTAACCCTCGGACCTAAAGGTCGTAACGTGGTGATTGACAAAAAATTTGGTGCACCGAGTGTGACCAAAGATGGCGTGACAGTCGCTAAAGAGATTGAACTGGAAGACCCTATTGAAAATATGGGTGCCCAAATGGTGAAAGAAGTTGCTTCTAAAACCGCTGACATTGCCGGTGATGGTACAACGACTGCAACTGTGTTGGCTCAGTCTATTATTAGCGAAGGTTTAAAAAACGTAGCTGCCGGTGCAAACCCAATGGATCTGAAGCGTGGTGTTGACAAAGCTGTAAAAGCTGTTGTTGAGAACCTGCGCAAGCAAAGCCAGACTATTGGAAATGACAGCAGCAAAATTGAGCAGGTGGCGACCATTTCTGCCAATAGCGATGAAACAATTGGTAAGCTGATTGCTCAGGCAATGGAGAAAGTTGGTAAAGAAGGTGTGATTACTGTGGAAGAAGCAAAAGGCACTGACACAACAGTTGATGTTGTTGAAGGTATGCAGTTTGACCGTGGTTATATCAGCCCATACTTTGTGACCAACAGCGAAAAAATGGAAGCTGAATTGGCTAATCCATACATCCTGATTTACGATAAGAAAATCAGCACGATGAAAGACATTCTTCACATTTTGGAGAAAGTTGCACAAAGTGGCCGTCCCTTAGTCATTATTGCGGAAGACCTTGAAGGCGAAGCATTGGCTACATTGGTTGTAAATAAATTACGTGGAACGCTGAAAGTAGCTGCTGTAAAGGCTCCTGGCTTTGGCGACCGCAGAAAAGAAATGTTGCAGGACATTGCCATTTTGACTAAAGGAATCGTCGTAAGCGAAGAGCAAGGTTACAAATTGGAGAACGCCGATTTGACTTATCTTGGACAAGCCGACAGCATCACTATTGACAAAGACAACACAACAATCGTTGGTGGAAAAGGTGAGAAAACCGACATCACAGCCCGTGTAAATCAAATAAAAGCACAGGTTGAAAATACAACTTCCGACTACGATCGTGAGAAACTGCAGGAACGTCTTGCCAAGTTGAGCGGTGGTGTTGCGGTCCTCTATGTAGGTGCTGCTACTGAAGTAGAAATGAAAGAAAAGAAAGACCGTGTGGACGATGCGCTTCATGCAACACGTGCTGCGGTTGAAGAAGGAATAGTGCCAGGTGGTGGAGTCGCTTACATCCGTGCGATTGAAAGTCTTGAAAACCTGACTGGTATCAACAACGATGAAACAACCGGTATCCAAATCATTAAAAGAGCGATCGAAGAACCGCTTCGCCAGATTGTTGTCAACAGCGGCATTGAAGGTTCTATTGTTGTTCAGAAAATTAAAGAAGGTAAAGGCGATTTTGGTTTCAATGCCCGCACAGAGGTTTACGAAAACCTGTTTGCTGCCGGAGTTATTGACCCAACCAAAGTAACCCGTGTAGCCCTTGAAAATGCTGCATCTATTGCCGGAATGTTGCTGACCACCGAAGCGGTGATTGCCGACAAACCAGAGCCTAAAGGTGCTGGTGCAGGAATGCCCGGTGGAATGCCAGGCGGCATGGGTGGAATGGATTATTAATCGTCACAAAATTGACCTTGGCAAATAATAAAAGCCCTGTCTGCGAAAGTGGGCGGGGCTTTTTGTTTTGAATTATATTTGTTTTATGAAAGCAATGGTTATTACTACTAAAGATGGCAGCGAATATAAGTTTGTTGCGGATCTATTGAAAAAATTAGGGGTTTCATCATCTGCAATTTCCACCGAAGAATTGGAAGATATAGGACTATCGAAAATGATGAAAGAGGTCGACAAATCTAAAAAAGTCGACCGCCAGTCAATTATGAAAAAACTCGGTGGCGCATGAAAGTTGAGTTTTCAAAGAAATTCTATAAGGATCTTGATGCTATTGAAACAACGCATATAAAGCTATCATTAATCCGGGTGATAGAATCTTTGGAAGCTGCAGAAAATCTTGAAGCAATAGGAAACATAAAAAAATTAAAAGGTCATAAATCAGCGTATAGAATTCGGGTAAATGATTATCGGTTGGGCTTTTTCTTTGAAAATACTGCCATCTTACTGGCACGATTCGTTCATCGAAAAGATATTTATAAAGTATTCCCGTAAGAAGTGGAATAATCTTCCCTTGAAATCATTCGTTGGGTGTCTATGGTGAGCTTTAAAGCTTCGAGCAAATTGGTTTTGGCTTCTTTCAGGGTTTCGCCTTGTGTGTTGACACCCGCAATCTCCTCTATGTTAGAAATGTATCCGCCCTCCTCGGCTTTTTCAAAGACTGCTGTAAATGATAATGAGTTTTTCAGAATGAAATTTTCTAAAATTAAATAATAAAAAGAGTCATTCGCATTTGCAAATGAATTTTTGACTTTCTGTCTCTCTTTTGACCAATATCATTTAGCTAAGAAACTTTGGAAGCAACAAAACATGGAAAAAGCTGAATAAAGAACTGAAAAGTACAAGGGAGTGACACAACAATGCTAAATCATAGCAAAACTGCCCGGACAATAAAAAAACAAAAAGCCCCGCCAAAATGGAAGCTACCCTGTACACACAAGTAATCATGCTTTTAAATCAGATATTTGCCAAAAACGATGAAAATTGATTTATCGCCAATTCACTTTATGGCAAATTAT
>JAYTGA010000092.1:0-29052 GCA_043733905.1 Segetibacter sp. | reverse complement strand
TTATTTACCAAACATTAAACTAGATGTTTTCATTTTTTCAATGAATAGATCAAGTTGCCGACGGCTAATACTCCATTCATTTCCATCCGTCATTTTCACAATGCCTCCGTCGTTTGTGCTGTACTCTTTTATGTATTTTAGGTTTACAATGTAAGATTTGTGTATCCTGGCAAATTGTGTTTGATCAAGCAATTCTTCAAAGTCCTTCAGTGTTTTAGTAATCACTAATTTTTGCATGTTTTTCATGTGTATGATAGTATAGTTGCTGTCGGCTTGCAATGATATTATATCATCTACTTCAATAAAGTTTATGCCTCCAAGGTGAGGTAATGCAATTTTTGAAGGTGATGATTTTTTATTTACAGATTGTAATAGGTTTTCAAGAAGCAGATGATTTTGATCGGCTGCTAACGGGTTGCTTAGTGAAGCTTTGATTTTTTCTACAGTTAATTGCAACTCAACAATACTTACTGGTTTTAAAATATAGTCAAATGCACTTGCTTTAATAGCCTGTAGCGCATACTCGTTATAGGCTGTAACAAAAATTACCTTAAAGTTTCGGATTGAAAGGCTGCGCAAAAATTGAAAACCATCCTCCCCAGGCATTTTAATATCTAAAAAGATGACATCGGCACTTTGCTCCGCTAACCATTCTCTTGCCTTCTCTGCACTTTTTGCTTTACCTACCACTTTTACACCTTCACAATCATGATGCAAAAGAAATTCTAAGCTTTTCAAATTATTATCTTCATCATCTACCAACAGTGCTTTAATCATGATTAAGCTTTAGAAAATTGAAGGTAATATTTGTTGACCCATTTTTTATGGTGGATATGCAATTGATGATGTTGAATGTGTGTAGTATAAAACAAAAGAGTAAACGGTAATGCCTATACATCGTTTTACCCCCGCTAGTTGAAGTTTAAGCGCAGCGTAACTTCAATTTTCTATAAAACGCAGGACTCATCCGGTAGGGAATCAGGTTGTTTGCTATCTTTGAACACGCTAAAAATTTGCCGGTCACAGCTTGTCCTAATTTTTTCATTAGGAGACCTGCAAACATTTTGTATTTCAGTGTCTTTTGGAACACTGTTGAAATAGGAAAGAATGTCCTTTTAGATTTTATGGAAAATCAGAATTTATACCCAAAAGATACCCCGGCATAATATGGGATGAAACCATACTTGTTGAAGATGGGAACAACACCTGCCCTGAAAAGAAAGCCTCCATTTTTTGGTTGTAGCCGGTAGCCAAAATTAAGATAGCCAAATGAGGTTGAAAATGTGCCGTCGCTCCTGCTGCTGGAACTTTGTGAAATGGAAACAATAGTAAAACCTCCGCCAAATTCAAAATAATTTTTACCGTCTTTGCCAACCAAATAATTTAATCCTGTAGGTATAAAAAGAGCTGTCGTTTTGTTTTCGTAATCATCATTAACTGAAAAACCTCCGACACCAACCCGGAAGCCAATTCCATCATCGCGACCTGATAGGCGCATATCGTAATTTATGGAAGCCAATCCAGGACCACCCAATTCAAAATAAACTGTTTTGGCATTTGACTGCGCAACTGTAAGCTGATAACAAAAAACAAACAGGCAAAGGGTGATTAAAAATTTCATTGAAATTCTAATTATTATAAATGATAAGATTAAGTGCAAGAGTAATGAAAATTATTCAGACACAAACCTTTACATCGCATCCACATCGGCAATAATGGTCACACTTCTGTATTGCTTCTGCGATTGAATAATGGTGATCTGTTGCAGGATAAATGTCTTGCAGTTTTGCAGAAACTTTGCATCCTTCGGCAGCTTTAGCAGCAGTTCAAAAATGTATTGATTCCTCACACGGTTTACCGGTGGTTCGGCGGGGCCGCTGATGTATTGGCCATACAATTTTGTGAGTGACTGCGCTAAAATGTTGGCAGCTTCTTCGGCAATGTATTTTTCCTTGTGCCTGCAAACAATCTGGATAATCCGGGAGAAGGGTGGATAGAAAAATGATTTGCGGTTCCCTATTTCAAAGTTGTACATGGCCTCGTAGTTGTGGTCTCTCACAAACTGCAAGACCGGGTGGGCGGTGTTGCTCACCTGCACTATCACTTTGCCCTGTTGTTCGCGGCGGCCAGCCCTTCCGCTCACCTGTTCCATCAGTTGAAAAGCCCGTTCGTTGACCCTGAAATCGGTAAAGTTGAGGATACCATCTGCATCCACAATGCCCACAAGGTTCACATGTTCAAAGTCAAGCCCCTTCACCACCATCTGCGTGCCTGCCAGTATGTTGATGCGTTGTTGCTCAAACAGTTTGATGAGATTGTCGTGGTCATTTTTTCCACGGATACTGTCGTAATCCATACGGGCTGTTTTTGCCTGCGGAAATGTTTCTGCCAGCACTTCTTCTATCTTTTCTGTACCGAAATTTTTCTGTACAAAATGATGGTTTCCACATGCCGCACAAGTCAGCACCACCGGGTAAACAGTGCCGCAATAATGGCACTGCAACTTGTTCTTAGCTTTGTGGTATGTCAGAGAAACGTTGCAGTTTTTGCATTGCGGGATCCAGCCGCAGGTACCGCAAATCTGGTAAGGCGAATAGCCCCGCCGGTTTTGAAACAGGATGACCTGTTTGTTTTCATCCAACGATTTCTGAATGGCTTCCACCATTTGCGGCGACAGGATCACTTTTGTTTTGTCAGTGGTTATAATTGTTTTTGTGTCCACCGTTTCCAACACAGGCATTTGTACATTGCCATATCTTTCTTCCAGGGTCACAAGTCCGTATTTATCCGTTTGCGTGTTGAAATAGCTTTCAATGGAAGGCGTGGCGCTGCCCAGCAACACTTTTGCCCCAAACAATGAAGCATAGTAAATAGCGGCATCGCGGCCATGATAGCGGGGTGCAGGGTCTTGTTGTTTATAGGATGTGTCGTGTTCCTCATCCACCACAATCAACCCTAAATCTTTGAAAGGGAGAAACAAAGAAGACCTTGCGCCAAGTACCACTTTTGTTTCGCCGGTTTTTATTTTGTTCCATATCTCCACCCGCTCGTTGGGGTTAAACTTGGAATGATAAATGGCGATGTAGCCGCCAAAATATTTCTGTAGCCGCCTGATGATTTGCGCCGTCAGCGCAATCTCCGGCAGCATATACAACACCTGTTTTCCCGCCTTAATGTATTGCTCAATCAGCGTAATGTAAATCTGGGTTTTGCCGCTTGATGTAACCCCTTTCAGCAGGCAAACCGGCTTTTGATTGAGTGAGTTAATGACCGCATCGACGGCTGTTTGCTGTGCCGATGACAACTGAAAATCAATGTGGATGTGGCGTGGCAATGCAGGCAGCCTGTCCACTGATCTTTTCTCTAATCGTAAAATGTTTTTGTCCACCAAACCCTTGAGCTGTGCGGCGTTGGCGTTTGCTTTTTTCAGAAGGTTGGGTTGTGTTACCTCGCCTTCGGTTTTTAGCAGGTGCAGGTAGGAGAGGAGCAGTTCCAGTTGTTTAGGTGCTTTGCTTTTGCTCCACTCATTCATCAGTGTCTCCAGGTTGTCTTCGTTGTGATAGGTAGGATGCAGATGGATGTATGTTTCCATTTTCTGCTTGTAAGTATTCTTCAGCGTTTCCCAAACAATGCACACATTTTTCTCCACCAGTTTTTTAATCACCGGGTAAACGTGAGACGAATCAAGCACCTGCTGCACCTCGCTCAGTTTCAGTTCTTTTTTGATCAGCAATGCCTCGGCTACCAGGTATTCTTCATCGTCAAGGCTGGAAAAATCTTCGCCAAATTCTTCATTGAAAGCCAGGATACTTTCACTTGACAGTTTCAGGTGAGAGGGCAATGCAGCCTGCATCACTTCGCCTTCGCTGCACATGTAGTAGGCCGACATCCACTGCCACAGTTTCAATTGGTGTTCATACACCAACGGCTCTTCGTCCAGCACATTCAGGATGTTTTTGGGGTCAAATGCCTCTGGTTTGTTGTGATGGATTGTTTTGACTATGCCGGAATATTTCCTGTTCTTCAATTGCACCTCCACCCTTGAACCCACCGATATTTTTTCCCTGAACTCAGCCGGAATGACCCAGGTATAATTTTTTGGCAAAGCCAAAGGAATAATCACTTCTGCAAAAACAAATTGTTCGACATCGGGAATGAGAAGTGGTGGATTGGACGTGTTTTCAGCCATAACTAATGTGCTAATGTAGGCAAAAGGCGGCAAGGTTGCTACCGGATAGATGAAAAAACCAGGCGGCCATGTCAATACTTTTTTACTTGTAAAAATGCTTTCCCTAAATAATCCACCACATCCCCGGCAATGAGTGCTTCCTCACTCTTTTCAGCGGCAGCAATATCGCCGGAAAGACCATGGAGGTACATGCCTAATATACACCCATCTTTCGGGGCATAACCCTGGGCAAGCAAGCCTGTAATAACGCCTGTCAGCACATCGCCCATGCCGCCGGTGGCCATACCTGCATTGCCGGTGCTGTTGAAATAAACTTCGCCATCGGGACAGGCAAGTGTGCTGTAGTGGCCTTTGACAATGATATAGACAAACAATTTTTGCGAATAGTATCTGGCAGTTTGTATTCTCTCCAAATGATTTGCCGAAGTTCCGAACAAACGCTCAAACTCTTTGGGATGCGGTGTCAGGATGCTTGCTGGAGGAAGGTCGTTAAGCAAAGTTTTATTAGCCGACAAAATGTTCAAAGCATCAGCATCCACCACAATTGGTTTGTTGAAATATGTCAGAACAGTTTCAAGCAGTTGTGTACTTACCTGTGATATTCCTAGTCCCGGCCCAATGCCAATAGTTGAAAATTTTGACCAATCAACCATATTAATTTCAGATTGAGAAATAAGCATGGCCTCGGGTACAGCAGTTTGCAAAATAGAAAATTGCTCATTGGGAATTGCGGCAGTTGCCAGGCCGACTCCCGACCGCAGACAGGCTTTGGTGCATAGCAAGGCTGCGCCCATTTTACCCTGTTCACCTGCCACTATCAGTGCATGGCCATAAATGCCTTTGTGCGAAAATTGTTTGCGTGGTTTATAAATTTGTCCGATCAATTCCTGGTCTGCAAGTTGAAAAATAGAGTGGGTATTTGAAAGAAACCCCGGACTTAATCCAATGTCTAATACTTCCACATTCCCTGTATATTCTGCATTTTCAGGAAAAAGAAAAGACAGTTTTAGTGTTTGAAAACTAAGCGTATGATTTGCCCTGATGACAATGCCGCTGGCGGATGATTTGTCGGCAAACATACCAGTCGGCAAGTCTATCGCAATGACAGTGGCCCCTGATTGATTGAGGTGTTCAACGGTGTCGGCATACAAGCCCTCAAGGTCTCTTTTAAGTCCCGAACCAAGTAGTGAATCTACCACTATATCGGTGTTGCTGATTGCAGGCAGAAAGCCCTTATCCTGAATGAAATGTATGCGGACAATTTGTCCATGAAGCCGTGTAAGATTGGCTTGAAAATCTGGCGTGCCGGGGTTGCCTAATTCAAGGATATAGACATCGGCAACTATGCTGTTTTCGGCTAATTGCCGCGCAATTGCAAGACCATCGCCACCGTTGTTTCCTTTGCCGCAAAAGATTTTGAAAGCGTGTCGGTTGCCAAACTTTTGCACAAGCCAGTCCGTGCATTTCGCCGCTGCTCTTTCCATTAAGTCAAGCGGTGAAACAGGCTCCTGCGCTATCGTATAATCATCCCATTGACGGATCTGACCTGCGGATAAAATTTTCATTGTCAATAATCATTCAATATTGAAGCCACAAAATATGTCAATATTTCTGTGATAAAAGGGAGAGCATGGGAAGTTTGGAAATATCTTTTCTGCGTGAACTCTGTGTTCTTCCTTTTAGCCGGTGGAGAAAAATAATCATGGTTGGATAGAGATTGAAAAGAGGTATTGTATTTTTCTGTAATAAAAAAACCGCCTGCTTTTTTACAGCAAGCGGTTTCTTTAATAATAAAGAATTTGAAAAATGCAGTTTACATTTTCACTATTTTCCTGACGGTTTTAACATCGCCCATTGTTATTTCAACCATATAAACCCCACGGGCAAAGGACGAGCCGTCAACAGTAATGTTGTTGCTTCCTTTGTTGAGGTTAACTTTCTCAAGTCCTTTCACTTTTATACCGAGTGAATTATAGATTGAAACCTGTGCTTTCACTTCCTGCTTAGAATTGATTGACAATTCAAAACTTGAAACAAAAGGATTAGGCGACATGGAAATGCCTGAACGTTCGTTTACACTTGTGGCCGGGGTTGTTTTTTGAGCAGAAGCAAAAGAATTTTTAATTCCTTTTTCAGGATCGCTCATGGTTATGCCGCCGTCACCTTCAATGTCATTGTTTTGAGTACCATTGCCCCTGTATCGGGTTGAAGAGCAAGGCTCAAGATATGCCCTGAAGCGTGAACCTGCAGGCGCTATAAATCCGGTATAAAGCGTTACCCTGTCACGTGCCAGATAGTAAGTGATGCTGGCTCCTGTGGCTATGCTGTTGGCGCAGCCATTTGCACCAGTAAGCACAGATATAGCCTGCTTAATATCTCCAGAAGCAACCACTCCGCAAACATTAATAAGATAAGCCGGTGATAAAGATTCCACACCCACCGCATGCCACGCATCCCCAACAGCAATGATTTCTGTTGAACATCCGCCATACAAATCAAAAGCTGCACGAAGCGAACCTTTTCTTGCATCAATGTAATCAGATGAGGATATGAGATACATTTCTAAAGAACGGTATGCAATATCACGGGCTTTGAAGCGTGTGATTCCTGTAACATTGTAAGCATCGCCGTTATCGTTGGTGCCGCTGCCGCCTTCTGACAACAGGTAAAACCAATGGTTTTGCACGCCGCTGTTGGTGTGTACTCCGCAGTTATCATTACCTGAGCCTGGTGTGCAACCTACTGTGTTCACCCAATTAGTTCCCAGATAAGTGTCAGGGTCGCCATAAGTATTTGGCGTAATAAAGCTCCTGATCGCGCCACGGTCTGCTCCAACAAGATAGTCACAATTTCCTTCGCTCCAGCTTTCAACCATTTCGCCGAAGATGTCGCTAAACGATTCGTTCAGTGCGCCTGATTCTTTGTTGTAAACCAATCCAGCAGAGGCTTGTGTTACCCCGTGGGTGAATTCATGCCCCATGATGTCATCGGTGTTCCAGTCATCGGTAGATGCGGAAGTGTTGCCTGCATAGAAAATGGTGGAGTTGCCTGTGCATCCCCAACATGCGTTGTTGGAGCCTGCAAAAGCATTATTGTAGGCAATCATGTCGGCTGTTCCTGTTGGTCCATCCCAGCTTGTGCGTGAATGTTCGACCAGGTAATAATTGTGTGTTCTGTCAATACCATATTGTGCCTGTGCCGCCGATTCCTGGGAGGTAAGAGTCCAGGCATTATCAGCATCAGTATAAAAATTATTGGCTGCACCGCCACCGTTGCAATTATACACGATGAGGTCAGTTGCCTGGCAATCGTTGTGAGAACGATAAGAGCCTCCCGTTAGTTCAGTGGAAAATGATTTGGTGCCATTAAAGGCTGTGCCGCCTGAGCCACCTGAACAGCTCATCGAAATGTCATAAGAAAACAGCACCTTTCCCGTAAGTGCATCTACAAAAATATTTTTTGCAGGAACGTCTTTATCGTCGGTATAAACTTTAAAGCTCCATGCAAGCTTGTAATCCTGTGCAAGAAATGTGGAATTGTAATTACCCGGTGCATACACCAATTCTCCTTTAGGGTAGTATGTTGCAGTTGGGTTTTTCTCCTGGCTCCTGAGCGCTTGTTGCATTGCTTCGTTTTGCCACAAATACTTTTTAGCATTCATGAAATGCAATGCTGCATTCAACGCATTGCTTTCCGTTTGCGAAGCGCTTTTATCAAGCTTCAAACTTTTGATAAGCCTGCCGTTAGCCACGGTTAAAAAATTGTCTTTGTTTTGATGAACAATAAATTCGCCAAACACCACCTTCAGGTCTTTGTAGTATTGCTGGTAGCGGTAATGATGAAATCCAATTTCATCACCTTCGGTTCTTGCAATTCTCATGTCATCGTCTGCTGTTAATTCAAAGCCTGCTTTGTATTCTTTAAAGAGGGTGGTAGGATTAATGGTTGTGCCATCCATGAATTCAATCCATCTGGCAGTGCTGCCCGCTTTCGCCAATCCCTGCAATGCAGGATTGAGGGGCTGCTCTGCCTTCTGTGCCATAAGCCCGGTATGTGGCAATGCTGTCAGCAGCATTAAGCCAACACCCCCTACGGCAAAGTAGAGTAGTTGTTTTATTTTACGTTTCATAGTCTTTACATTTTTAAGATTGTTAAACAATAGTTTGATGAAAGACTATTTGATCATTTTGGTTAAGTCTTCAATTTTCTTTTCAAGGTCTTTGATTTTGTTGTTAAGCTGAAGAATGTAAAGGGTATTTTCTTCCACCTTTTCCATTGTTTTTGTTTGCATGGCACCCAGCATAATTCCACCTTCTTTCACTTCTTCAGCAGAAGGAATACCAGGCAGATGTTTGTTGGCCTTAATGCTTGCTTCAAGTTCTTCAATAGAAAGCATTTTGTGGTTTGCACTAAACACATAGTCAGGCCAGTTTGCAAGAGCTTCTACACGTACTTCTGTAGCTATTATTTTTCCATTTACAGAAACTTTATAACCGGTTGCACCTGTTGTGGTACCTACACGCAATTCAGTTGTGTAAGTTTTTGTAGGAAAATATCCGCCCCAGTTTTCATTTCCGGTTGTAGCTCCCGATGCAGAGCCATATACGCCCATACGGTCGCCTGCACCTGATCCGTTCGCTGTGCAAAATGCACCATATACAGTGCTTGTAGAAGCACCACCACTGCCTATAAAATAGCCTCCCAGTAATCCACCTGTTGACTGAATACCATAACCATAACCTGCAGCAGGAATAGAATAAGATTGAATGCCTCTTACCTGAGAATTTCCGCTATAATTGACAGTTGCAGAAATGACCGGAACTGTGAAAGTATCACCAACAACCTGGAAGCGGGCAGTGGGAGAGAATGTGCCTATCCCTACCGTGGCATTGCTGTTTAGGCTCATTAAACCCGTGTTTGTAGCATTGTTAGACACGCCTAAATACAAACGGTTTGAACCAGAAATGTAGGCATCGCCTGCGCCGCCGCCTGCATTTGCCACACCCATTTTAAGGTTGTAAGTAGGATCGCCTAACCTGAAATCGCCGGCACTTGAAGCAAGTGTGTAAGTGCCGGTTCCTGCAATATCCAATCTTGCAGCCGGACTTGAATTCATAATGCCTACTCTCCAGCTACCAAGATCAGTTGTCATAACCGGTGTGCCTCCTGATAGGAAATTAAATTTATCAAGACTGTCAGAATATTGTAAGCCCCAGCTAGGGTAAGATGGTGAATGCGCTATTACCATGCGGTCATAATTCTGTGTACCGGATGGGAACATTGTCATCATTGGTAATGAAGATGCTGTAGGTAAAGCAAATTGGATAGTTTTTAAATCACTGCCCATATTAAGGTTGCCTGTTGTGTTAGTAACATCGCCGTTGCTGCCAATCTTTAATCTTTCCAAACGGTTAGCACCATTGCTTCCTGTCACAAAAGAAATACGTGCAGGAACATTGCCTGCCGAAGGCACGCCATCAACAAAATAGTCAACAGCAGCAGGGTTTTGAAATGCAGATCCATCAAAGCCCGAAACAAGATTTGATGAAAGCTGATCATTGTTTACGACCACGGTTGGTGCGGCCAATGTACCACGGCTCCTGCGGCCAATAAACACCGGACGGGCATTCGCAAGATTTGAAGCAATACCAAGAATATAATCGGCATTGCCCACTACATTTTCTCCAAGACCAACAAACAGAGGCGCACCTGCATTTGTCCAAACAGAAGAAGGAACACCACCTGAACCCTTCACGGTCAGTGTGCCTGAGGGTGTGGTGGCACCGATGCCAATGCCTACTTTGCCCGTATTAGTGTTGTAAATGTGAGTGCCGTTTGCAGCCCACTGCGCAGTAGCATTTTGAAGTGTGCAGCTTGCTACGATAGCTGCGATAGCCGTAAGGCTTCGGTTAAATTTTCTCATAATAAAAACATTTTTGGTTAAAAAATAATTAGTAAAATTACGGTTAAAGATTCTGAAGTGCTAAACTTTGTTGTACACAAGCACATTTGAATTTTGTTAGAAAATGAGTTGCGGAATAAGAAATAATAAGTTTAGAAAAATCCGTTTGCTATGAAGGCAAACGGATTTTTTAGAGAAAAAGTTGCTGTTTACATTTTCACGATTTTCCTGGTTGTTTTTTGTTCCACCATAGTTATTTCAACTATGTAAACACCACGGGCAAAAGGAGAACCATCCACAGATATTTTATTTGAGCCTTTATTGATGCTGATTTTTTCCATTCCTTTCACTTTTATCCCAAGAGAATTATAGACTGAAACCTGTGCTTTCATTTCCTTGTTAGAATTGATTGACAATTCAAAGTTGGAAACAAAAGGATTGGGTGACATGGAAATGCCTGAACGTTCTGCTATGCTTGTTTCCGTAGCTTGTTTTTGAACTTCTACTATCGGTGTTTTAATTCCTCTTTCTGCATCGCTCATGATCACATGATCTGTGCCATTGCTTTTGTACATGGTAGAAGAACACGGTTCAAGATAAGCCGTGAACCTGGAACCAACCGGTGCTCTGAAACCTGCGTACAAAACAACATAATCACGGGCTGCATAATAGGTCATTGAAGAACCAATGTTTATAGTATTCCCTAAGCCGCAGGCATTGCCCGCCAGTGCAGAAATCGCCTGTTTGAAATCACCTGAAGCCACTGCTCCGCAGACATCATTTACATACTGGGCAGATTGTGATTCTACTCCCACTGCATGCCAGGCATCGCCTACTGCAATAGCTTCTGCAGAGCATCCGCCATATAGATCAATAGCCGCATGAAGTGTGGCTGCTCTTGCATCAATGTAAGCAGAAGTAGATGTTTCATACATGGTTAGCGCACGGTATGCAATCAAACGAGCTTTGAACCGGGTGATGCCTGTGATATTGTACGTTGTACCAAAATCATTTGTACCACTGCCACCTTCGGAAAGAAGGTAGAACCATTTGTTTTGTACACCACTGTTTGTATGTACACCGCAATTGTCATTGTTGCCAGTGGGCGTACAACCTGTTGTACTAAACCAATTGGTTCCGAGATAGGTATCAGGTTGTCCATAACTTTTTGGTGTTATAAAACTTCTGATAGCCCCTCTGTCACCGCCAACGAGGTAGTCGCAGTTTCCTTCTGCCCAGCTTTCTACCATTTCGCCGAAAATGTCGCTGTAAGATTCATTTAAACCACCTGACTCTTTGTTATAATCAAGATTAGCCGAGGCTTGTGTAACACCATGGGTGAATTCATGTCCCATAATATCATCTGTGTTCCAATCGTCAGTAGCAGCGGTCGAATTGCCTGCACCAAAAATGGTATTATTTCCAAAACAACCCCAGCAAGCATTATTGGCAGTCGGGGTAGGGCTTCCGTAAACGGCGTTGTTATAAGTTACCATATCAGCATTGGCTCCGTTCCAGCTTTGGCGGCTATGTTGGCTGTTGTAGTAGCTGTAAACCTGTGCTGCTCCCCACTGTGCCTGTACTGCTGATGCGTCTGTCCAGGCATTATCAGCATCTGTATAAAAAGTGTTGCTGGCAGACCCCCTGTTACAGTTGTAGACAAAAATTTGAGTAGTCTGGCAATCGTTTAATGAGCGATAGCTCCCACCACTTAACTGCGTAGAAATCGTAACATTGTTATTAAAACCTGAAGCACCGCTGCCTCCAGAACAATTCATGGCAATATCACTGTGACGAATGACTTTTCCTGTAAGTGCATCTACATAAACACTTTTGGCTGTCACAGCAGGATCATCGGTGTAAACTTTAAAGTGCCATGCAAGTTTGTATTCTGCAGCATTGTAAGAACCATCAATATCACCCGGCGCATAAACTAATTCGCCTTTGGGATAGTATGTGGCTTTTTCGTTTTTCTCCGTACGTTTTAGTTCGCTTTCCATTGAAGGATTCTGCCACAGATATTTATTTGCGTTCATGTAACCTAGTGCATAAGTAAGTCCCTGGCTTTCTGAAAGCGAAGGCGTATTACCCAACTTCAAACCTTTGATGAGGCGACCATTGGCCGATTGTGTAAATCCTTCAGCATTTTGGTGAACAATAAATTCACCATAAACCACTTTCAGGTTTTTGTAATACTGCTGGAAATGATAATGATTAAATCCGATTTCATCGGTTTGTTTTTTTGCCACTTTCATTTGATCGTCGGTTGACAGATCAAAACCGTCTTTCAGGTCTGTGAAAATGGTTGCAGGATTAATGATTGTTCCTTCTCTGAAATCAACCCAATCAGGTGTACTCCCACCTTTGGCAATAGCCTGTAGTTTTGGATTGAGCAGCTTTGCAGCCTTTTGCGCTTTTGCGTTGTTAGCAGGCCATGCTATCAGTAGCGTGATAGCCGGAAGACAAAACGCAAAGTAAATGAGTTGTTTTATTTTACTTTTCATAATTGTACGTTTTAAAATGGTTAAACATTGTGTTTATGAAAAGATTACTTGTTCTCTAATTTTTCTAAACGGGCTTTCAGTTCTTTGTTTTCTTTGTTCAACTGAATCAGGTAAAGTGTAAGTTCTTCTACTTTTTCCATTGTTTTGGTTTGCATGTCACCCAGCATAATACCGCCGTTTTTCACTTCGGTAGCCGAAGGAATGCCTGGTAAATGTTTGTTGGTGTTAATGCTCGTTTCAAGCTCTTCTAAAGGAAGCAATTTGTGGTCTGCACTGAAAACATAGTCGGGCCAGTTTGCTTTTGCATCTACACGTACTTCAGTTGCAATTACTTTTCCATTTACAGAAAGTAAATATCCATTAGCCGGGCTCGTAGTACCAATGCATACCCTGCCATCCCCTTTCACTCTCATCCTTTCTGTAAAACCGTTTGTATAATTATCATATCCAAAGGTGATATCTGCACCCGAATAGTCTGAATGAAGCCTGAATTCGTTGCCATAAACGCCCATTCCCACATCACCTGACCCACCTGGATAGAGTGAAATTTTCTTTCCTGTAGCAGCAGGAAATGAAAGCGCAACTTTTGGAGTGCCTGTACCTATTCCCAGGTTGCCATTTTTGTGATCAAAAAAGAATCTCCAACCAGAAGTGCTACCATAGATGCCAAACAAGCTGTCATTGTAATTTCCTACAAAGTTTGCTACGCCGGAGTTGTCCATTTTATTATACCAAATGCCTGCTGTTAAATTTGTACCATTTCCTTCATTTCTCAATCTTAATCTGCCGTTTACATCAAGCAAAAAGCCAGGTGCATTGGTACCAATTCCAACTTTTCCGTCTCCTTTTACTCTCATTCTTTCTGTAAAACCGTTTGTAAAATTATCATATCCGAAAGTTATATCAGCACCAGAATAGTCTGTATGAAGTCGGAATTCATTGCCATAAACACCCATCCCAACATCACCTGATCCGCCCGGATACAAAGAAATCTTCTTTCCTGTTGCAGCAGGAAATGATAAAGCAACTTTTGGATTGCTTGTGCCTATTCCTACAGTATTTGAACCTAGCTTTACAGACAAAACAGGACTTCCGGCACCTAAAAAATTAAATTGATCAATAGAATCCTGGTATTGAAGACCCCAATTTTGATAAGCTGGAGAGTGTGCTATCACCATTCTGTTAGGATTTGAAAAACCAGATGGAAACATGTTTATCATTGCATTACCATTTTCCAAAGGCGTTGCAAACTGAATTGTATTTGCAGCGGAATTATTAAATCCTATGTTACCTGCAGAAGTAGTATTTCCGGAAACGTACACATCACTATTTAAAACGGTATTTCCACCAACACTAACAGTTCCGGTAAATTGAGTATTGCCACTGACATTTGCATTGCCACTCAAGTACAGGTCTTTCCAATATTTTGTTGCAGAGCCTAAGTCAACACTGTTTGTAACAGCCGGGGTCAGACTTGCATTAATGGCCACTCCTGAAAGGTTGCCCAAAGTTTTGAGCGATAGGTTTGAAATGGATGTTGTGACCGGAACCCAGGCTGCACCATTGTACATGTAAACGCCTTTGGTACCATCGGTTTGATAAATCTGCAAACCAGTAGCCGGAGTTACAATTGCATTTCTTTGAACTCCTGTCATTCTGGGTAGCAAGAAGCCCTGGGTTGTTGATGTAAGATCCACTAATGCTGAAGCATTTGGAGATAAAGTACCTACACCTACACTCCCGGTTGCAGGAAAGGTGTTTGTTTGTGCATTGGCTTCTTGAAAATAGCCAGTCAAAGTAGCAATTGCAATTGCTGCGATTTTCAGTAGTTGTTTTTTCATGTTGAACTGTTTTAAAATTGTTGTAAAAAAAATTAACAATCCAAAAGTATAAGGGTGGGTTACAGCTTGTCAACTGTTATACATGAAAGGAGTTGAAAAATACATGAAGGGGTTCTGTTTTTTTAGCAACCATTAAAATCTGTATTATGAAACAACTCATTGATTAAAAAAATTGAAAACAAAAAGCATCAGAAGTTAATTAAACTGTATCATGGCTAAATAAGAAAACATGAGGCTGAAAAATACTTGTTTGAATGCTTTCTACAATTTGATTTTACAAAAGACATATCCTATATTTACTCTTTTTTTTAAAATTTAAACAACTTTCTAAAACAAACCTTTCAAGTATGAAAAAATTATTACTGCTATTACCTTTATTAGCAATGCTTACTTTTTCAGGCTTTTCACAGGCAGACAAATTTTGGTCTGTCAACAATGAAAGCCGCAGTAATATCATTGCTGATAAAGCCGTCTCAAGACAGTCTTATCCAAAAGCGATAAAATTGTTCAACATTAATTTTGAATCTTTTAGAAACCAATTGCATTCTATTGTTGGTAAATCTTCCAAGACATCAACAGTCATTTCACTGCCAAATGCTGGAGGAACAATTGAGCAATTCGAAGTGTTTGAGGCTTC
This sequence comes from Segetibacter sp., assembly GCA_043733905.1. Classification (GTDB taxonomy): domain Bacteria; phylum Bacteroidota; class Bacteroidia; order Chitinophagales; family Chitinophagaceae; genus Segetibacter. The sequence continues at coordinate 13,979 of JAYTGA010000092.1, read as the reverse complement.
AAATTTTGAGCCGGCATTGCAAGCCCGCTTCCCTGAAATCAGAGCTTATTCAGGTAAAGGTATCACCGATAAGTATGCCACTTTGAAACTAAGCATTTCTCCGCAAGGCGTGCAGAGTATGGTTTTCAGGACTGAAAAGGACAACGAATTTATGGAGCCTTATTCAAAAGACCATGCTGTCTATGCAGTTTATAGTTCTCACAGAGAAAAGGGAATGTTACCATGGTCTTGCAGTACTGAAGAAACAAAAATTGTGACTGGTCTAAATCAGCAGATTTCAAATTCACACATTACAGGCAGATCAACCGGCGATTTAAAAGTAATGCGCCTTGCTCAATCTGTAAATGCTGAATACTCCAACTATTTCGGAGCCACAAGTGCTGCCCAGGTAGGGTTGGTTCTTGCTGCTATCAACGCAACCCTTGCACGTTGCAATGGTGTATATGAAAAAGATCTGGCTTTGCATCTGAACATTGTTGCCAATGATACTGCCGTTATTTTTTATAAAGCTTCAACAGATCCATATACAACTTATAACGTAGGTAATGGGATCAGTGATTGGAATGCACAATTACAAACAACACTAACTGCCAAAATTGGAGAATCGAACTATGATATAGGTCATATGTTTGGATCAAATGGTGGTGGTGGAAATGCAGGTTGTATTGGTTGCATTTGTGTAAACGGACAAAAGGGAAGTGGTATTACTTCTCCTGCTGACGGTATTCCTATGGGAGACAATTTTGACATTGACTATGTTGTGCATGAAGTAGGCCACCAAATGGGAGGTAATCACACTTTTTCGATGAGCAATGAAGGTACAGGCGTAAATAAAGAAATTGGTTCCGGTATCACTATCATGGGTTATGCAGGCATTACCAGCCAGGATGTTGCTCCGCACTCAATTGATATTTATCACGAAGCAACAATTGCACAGATTCAAACAAATCTTACCAGCAAAACCTGCCCTGTTACAACCGTTGTTTCTGCTACCAACGCAACACCTGTTGTTGCAACCGTTGCAGCACACACAATTCCTATCAGCACACCGTTTGCTTTGACTGGTTCTGCAACTGATGCAAATCCAAATGATGTACTTACATATTGCTGGGAGCAAAATGACAACGCGTCTTCATCGCAAACAGCTGCTAATAGTATCGCAAAGCCAACCAAAGCGACCGGCCCTAACTGGCTATCATTCAGCCCTAGCGTTTCTCCAACCAAATATTTTCCTCAATTAAAAACAATATTGGCTGGTGGCTTAACTTCAGGTCCTTTGCCTGGTGGTGATGCAGGTACAACTATTGAGGCGCTCAGTTCTGTTTCCAGAACTTTAAACTTCAGACTTACAGTAAGAGACAATGCTGTTTATTCCTCAACTCCTCCTGTGAGTGTCGGACAAACAGCTTTTACAGACGTAGCAATTACAGTCACCAATACTTCCGGTCCGTTTGCTGTTACTTCTCCTAATACAGGCGTAACATGGGCTGGGGGATCTTCACAGGTGATCACATGGTCTGTGGCCAATACAACACTTGCGCCTGTTAGCTGTTCTAATGTAAAGATTTCTTTGTCAACAGACGGTGGTATTACATTCCCCACTGTTTTGGATGCCAACACAGCCAATGACGGAACTGATACTGTAACTATTCCCAATGTTCCGACTGCAACTGCAAGAATAAAAATAGAGTCAGTAGGCAATATTTTCTTTGATATTTCCAATACTAATTTTACTATTTCTTCTATTACAGGTTGCGGATCTGTTTCAGGATTAACTTCATCAGCAATCACACAAACAAGTGCAAATGTTAGCTGGTTGGCTGCATCAAATGCTGTATCCTATGTACTACAATATAAAACTGCTGCGGCAACAACTTATACAAATGTAACGGGTATTACAAGTACTTCTTATAACCTGACAGGGCTTACTGCTGCTACGACTTACAATTTTCAAGTTCGGGCAACTTGCCCTTCGGACACAAGTGCTTTTTCTGCCCCTCAAAACTTTACAACACTTAACAGCAATACAAACTGTGTTGACGTTTACGAAAACAACAATACTTTAGCGACAGCAGCAGCTATACCTGTCAATACCGCTATTGTAGGTTTGATCGGTATTACCGGCGACAATGATTACTTTAGCTTCAGTAATACAGCGAACCAACCTAATATTAAAGTATCACTTTCCAATCTTCCAGCCGATTATGATCTGAAATTGTACAGCCCGTCAGGCGTATTGCTAAACACATCCTCAAACAGTGGCATGACCGCGGAATCAATTACCTACAATACAACTGTAGTTGGTAATTACAAGGCTTATGTTTATGGGTATAAAGGTGTACGTAATGCTACCAAGTGTTATACCATGCAAGCTCAGATCGGAACTAGTCCGTTTAAGTTTGCATCAACCGGACGTTCTGCCAATGTTTCATCCGATGCTGCAAAACAAGCAATTAGTTCAGTGAAAGTTTATCCTTCACCAGCTCATGGAACAGTTTCTCTAACCATAAATGGTTATGAGAAAGGAGATGCCCAAGTGACTGTTATCAATCAATCAGGTGTTCGGGTTCTTTCTAAAAAAATAACAACGAACATTTATGAGATGAATACAAAATTAGACATCACTACATTGCCTGAAGGTTTGTATTACGTCAAAGTTCAACAAGGCAACTCTTCTAACATGGAGAAGTTGGTTGTCACTAAATAGATTGATCTTTTTTTCATTAATAAACGCTCATTCTTAACACGAATGGGCGTTTTTTTTAGCAAAGTAAAGTGTACGACTCATGTGCCACAGGAATAATTCAATTGAACTGATCATTTTCATCCTTTTAAGCAGCTCGACCTATTAAAAATTCGGGTGTCACAAGACCGATTTGAGATGAGAAAAGCCTTTCGGTACAGATACGCCTATCTTTATCCCCTTTAGCCCCATGCAAAATCAACCCAACAAATACGAAGAAGGACAAGTCATTCTCATAGACAAACCGCTAAACTGGACTTCGTTTGATGTGGTAAGAAAAATCCGCAACACTATCCGCATTAAAAAAGTAGGACATGCCGGCACGCTTGATCCGCTGGCTAGCGGGTTGTTGATTGTTTGCACAGGAAAATTTACCAAAAAGATCAATGAATACATGGGCATGGAAAAGGAATATACAGGCACATTTACCCTGGGTGCTACCACGCCTACCTATGATCTAGAAAGTGAACCTGAAGACATCAAAAACATCAGTACTCTCACCGCAGAGCAGCTTCAGCAGGCTACACTTCCTTTCACCGGTACCATTCAGCAAGTGCCGCCTATTCATTCTGCCATTAAGCAAAATGGAAGACCCGTTTATCTCATGGCAAGACAAGGCATAGATGTGAAACTGGAACCGCGTACCATTACGATCAAAAGTTTTGAGATCACGGCAATTGAATGGCCTCTTGTACATTTTAAAGTGGTGTGCAGCACTGGCACTTACATTCGCAGCCTTGCCCACGATTATGGCCAACAGCTTGGGTGCGGTGCCTACCTCAGCAGCCTCCGTCGCACACGAATTGGCGTGTTTGAGGCAGCCAATGCCTTCAGCATGGAAAATTTTGTGAAAGAGGCAATGGAGGATGGACAAGAGGCAGCGGCTCAGCTATGAGCAATTATCTATGAGCTATAAACTATAAGCTGTAATCCTCAAATTACTATCTGCCCTAAACAATAAACCCTCAACCCTAAACTCCAAATCAGAAGGGCAACCCAATGCCTAACTGAAAGGAATAATTGTTCCTGATCAGTTCTTTGCCGTTGCCGTCTTTAATGTCAAATTCGTGGTTGCGCCACTCAAAGTCTTTAAGGCTCATCCAGCCGTTGTTTGCCAGCCTTGTGGGGTCTTTTACCTTGTAGGCAAAATCAACACGAATAAGGAAATAGCCGAAGTCAAGCCTTAGCAAACCAATGCCTGCGGCAATGGCAATGTCGTTGTACAACTTGTTGAGGGCAAGTTTGCTGTCGGGGTTGTCAACATCATTTTTCAGGTTCCAGATGTTGCCAATGTCCACAAACACTGCACTGTTTACTTTCATAGAGCCAACGGCAAACAGGGAAAACCTGTATTCAATATTTGCCTCCAGTTGAATGTCGCCAAAACGGTCTCTGAACGTCGTGTTTGTATCGCTAAGCAGTGATGAGCCAAGCCCCAACTGCCGCACTCCCCAGGCTCTCATGCTATAGGGGCCACCTGCTACAAACTGTTTAAAGAAGGGAAGCGATTTACCCAACACAGGGTCGTTGCTATAGTTAATGCCAATGCCTCCAAATGCCCTGTATGCAATAGAGGTCTTGCGCCATTGAATCACCTTCCGGTATTCTGTTTCCAGCTTGATGTACTGGTAAATTTTATCTTTTAAACTTTTTGCTAAAGTACCCACTATTCCACCCGACTCTTCGGCAGACACACGGAAGTTGTTTAGTATGTTAGGTTTGCGTTTGTTGGGCCAGCTTAGAGTAAATGTTGCGTTTTCTCCCGTCACATAGCCGGTGTTGAAAGCCGTTCGCAAAAAGGGATTGGTCACAAATGCATTCTTTAAACCGGTTAATGTATCAAGGCTATACAACTCAATGTTAGGAAACCTGACAATCCAGTTCCTGTTCTTCTTTTTCCAATCCCATCCAAACGATGCCACCCCTGACCGAAGCCTGAAAAAGTTTCTGCGGTCGGTATAAGAAAGGTTGAAATTGACCAGCGTTTTATAATCATCCAATGTTTTCAGGTTTTTTATTTTCCAAAGCCATAGTATTTTAGGAATGCTGTAAGTCTGCGAAATGCTGGCCTGTATAGTTTGCAGCACAGTGTCGGTAAAACCCAGTTCCACACCAACCCTGATGACGGTGCTGCTTTGTATGGCCCGTTTCCACACATTGCGGTTGCGTAGTGTCAGCACATTGCTGATGCCCAGCAGGTTGCCCGCTATAATGCTTCCGCTATTGCGGCTCACTTCCAGGTCGTAGCCAAAAGGATACTTGGGTGCAGGTGTCATAAAAAAATGATAGTCAAGTATGCGTGGTGAATCTACTCTTTCCACCACTTTCACATCTACCTGGTTCCAGGGGCCAAGGCCAGACAGGGCATTCACTGTTTTTACATAATTCTGTTCGTTGTATAAATTGCCCCGTTTCATGAACGAGTGTTCACGCAATGGCGACATTTTAATAAAAGAACCATTTTGTTTTAAATAAAAATACCCTTCGTGGTCTTCATATTTAAAATGTGAAGTCAGTAAGGAATCAGGACTGAGCCTGATATCTGTTTCCGGGTAAAAATAAATGTTGCCTGTCGTGTATTGCAAAAGAGTCGACGTGTCGGTGTTGGGGCGTTGTCTGATCAAGACATGAATGGTGGGGCTTACCTTTCTGCGGCTGGCGGCCTCAGCTATTTTTTGTGCCTGTTCAAACGGGTCAAATGTCACTTCCAGCAGCGAAGCATCTATGGTGTCCACTTCTGCATACAGATATTCGCGGTTCAGTTTATAAAAACCATTTCGGCGATATAATGTCACCAGCCTGTCCAGTTCATTATTGACAAGAGCATTACTAAATGGAGAACCTTTTTTTAAAAAACTTTCCTTCACATTGTCCAAAGCCAACTGTCTCAGTTGTGGATTAAGTATGGAATCGTAAGAGACGGAATCAATCGTCACATTTTTATGCAGGTCAATGCTAACCTGCACTGTAGCCCTTTCCTGGTCGCTCTTCGCCGAATCAATTTTAATAGAATCAGCAATTATATCTGCATTGTAATAGCCCTGGCTTATGAGATAGGAACTCATAAACAAAACAGATTTGGAAACAGAAGTGCTGTCATAAGCCGGGGGATTTTTGATCACAGTTCTGATTCCATAAGTCAGCACGCTGTTCACTTTGGTGCTGTCGTCCCAATAATTCATTAGTTCTAACTGAAGGCGTTTTTTCTCATCTTTGGACACATCGCCCTTCAGATTTATTTTGTTTGCAAAAACAAAGGGTTTATTTGCAGGATAATTTTTAACAACCGTGCAGGAAGCAAACAAAAAAACAAAAAGTAAAAACCAGTAAAATTCTGCCTTCCTGCGGGTATAAAACATGATGTATGCTGACTAAAAATAAAATCAAAGATATTCAATCTTTATACCACAAAGGCCAAAGAGAAGAACAAGGTCTTTTTATTGCCGAAGGGCCTAAGATAGCTGCCGAAATTATGAGCAGTGATGTGGAAATAGACATGATTTATGCTTTGGGAAAATGGAGGCAAAACAACAGGGAAATCAATCATCCTTTTACTGAAATCAGCGACACGGAACTGGAGCGGATTAGCCAACTGCAAACGCCTAATGAAGTGGTGGTGTTGGCAAAACAACAACGCCCCATTGGAGAACCCGAATTAAATGAACATATCACACTTGTCCTTGACGGCATTCAGGATCCCGGCAACATGGGTACCATTATCAGAACAGCAGATTGGTTTGGTTTTTCGCAAATAATATGCAGCCCCGATTGTGCAGACATCTACAATTTTAAAGTGGTGCAATCCACCATGGGAAGCATTGTCCGGGTGCGCTGCTGGTACAAAAACTTTGACGAGTGGAATATTCCAACAGATGTGGCCATTTACGGTGCCATGTTGCAGGGGAAAAATATTTTTTCTATTGAAAAAATCAACAAAGGTTTATTAGTGATTGGAAATGAATCAAAAGGCATACGGGAACCATTGCTAAGTAAAATTACCAACCCTATTACAATTCAAAAAAATGGCAGAGCCGAATCGCTGAATGCTGCTGTAGCAGCGGGTATTTTGATGGGGCAAATGGTGAATTGGAATGAAAAAAGTGTGAGTTATTCATGAGAACACATCAGCAATACTAATGGGTCTTTAATGCTGTGTTGATCCATCAGATCAAATGTATCATAAACTTCCAATGGTGACTGAAAGGCAGGCGCCGCTTGCATTAATAGATATACCTTTTACATTTCCACTAACCGTGGTTCGACCCGAAATAATATATCCTTTCGACTTTAGGTAGCCAGCCAGGTCATAGGCATTGGCCACATTACTTGTGGTCGTTTTCCTGATCTGCACACAGTTTGAGCGGTTGTGAGCCTGGCGTTTTTTATTGTTAACAGACCTCAATATATTCACCATTCCGGCTTTGCTCAGATGTACTATAGAAACGACTGGTTTCTTTTTTTTCTGTAAATTATCAGCTAATGGTAACGTCTTTTCAGACCCAGTATTTGTATCTGCTTTTGCCGGTTGAATTGAATTGGCAGAACTCTCATTTGCCAAAGGTAAATTCCTATCTTTAGAAAGTTTAGAGATATATTCAGAAGTATCTGCTTTCAGTTTGTCAACGACTTTAAATGTATCAGCAATGGCAGGCTGATTAACTTTTTTTATTTCCGGCGAAGGAGATGATATAATGTCTTTCTTTTCATTCATCAAAAAGAAAATAATGAACACTTCGACCAAAGCCAGCACAAGTGTAATAAGAGCGGCTCTTTTTATAAACCTCCTTAAACTGAATCTTAGGTGTTGTGCCATCAGGTTAGTGTTGCAAGATTGAAAGTAGAAACGGGGTTGCCTTACAATTTTCAGGAAAATTACGTTGTAATTATCAAAAAATAAAGTTTGCTATTTAAACTCTTGTTGAGGGCTTTATAAACACTGGTGAATGGCAAACCCAAAAGTAAACTGAACATAACTTTTATTGATTGCAAAGTTGTTCATACCGCTTATTATGCTTTACATCCACTCGTCATTTCGGATCATTTGGTAAGGCAGCCTTCACCCTATATTTGCCACTCACCTTTTAAACTAAAAAAATGTTATCAAGATGTATTGGCTTTGTTGCTTCGCTGCTTGTTTCCTTTGCTGCCATTTCGCAAAGCGACAATCCTCTTTTGGTTCATAGTAATGATCCTATACAATTTGACAAAGTCAATGCCGCCAGCATTACACAAGCGGTGGACATGACCATTCAGCAGTCTGATGAAAGAGCGAACAAAATGATCGCAATCACATCGGACAAACGCACAACTGCCAATACATTACTTGCCCTCGACAATATCACTTATTACCTGTCTGACCTGGGTATGAAGCTGGGTTTAATAGCCGGCACATCTACCGACGATGCTGCAAGAAATGCGGCTAACAAAGAAAATGAAAAACTGTCAAACTATGCCACTACTTTGTTTTTGAACGAAGGTTTGTACAAAGCCCTCAAAGGTTATGCAACAACTATAGAAGCAAAGAACCTTTCTGAAAACAAGAAAAAATTCTTAAAAGAAACGATTCTTTCTTTTGAAAAAAATGGAATGAAACTGAATGATGCAGGCCGCAAACAACTACAGGCTCTTAGCGAAAAGCTTACTGGTTTTGGCACACAGTTCGATAAAAATATTGCTGAATCAAAAGACAGCATTGAGTTTCGTGAAGAAGACATTGCCGGTGTGCCGGATGCAACCAAACATCCATGGCATAGGGCTAATGACACATACATGGTGGTCATTAATGGTCCTAACTATAATGAGGTAATGAGCAATGCCAACAGCAGCGAGGCCAGGAAAACGATGTATATCCATTACAACAACAGAGCTTATCCCAAAAATATTTCTATGTTAGACAGTTTGTTTTTTTATAGAAATGAATATGCCAAACTACTTGGTTTTAAAAGCTATGCTGCATACTCAGTGATAGATAAAATGGCAGCTTCGCCGGATAATGTCTGGAAGTTTGAAAATGACCTGGTTAGCAAACTAACCCCTTATGTAACTGTGCAAATGAATGAGTTGAAAGCACTAAAAAAAACGCTTCATCCCCAGGATGGTGATGAAATAAATGATTGGGATATTTCTTACTACAAAAAGAAACTGTTGGATACAAAATACAAACTCAGCACCGATGAAGTGAAGGAATATTTTGAAATGAATAACACCCTGCGGGGCATGTTCACCGTTTATGAAAAACTTTTCAGTATCCAGATAAAGGAAGTGAAAAACATCCCCGTATGGTATATCAAGGTAAAGAGTTTTGAAATGTACAAGGATGGTCAGAAGATTGGCAATTTTTATCTTGATTTATTTCCCAGGGCTGATAAATACACACATTTTGCCTGCTTTCCTATCAGCCTTTACCGCACATCCAATGGCAAAGAAGTGGTGCCTGTGTCTGCGCTCATCTGCAACTTTCCCGAAGGGACAACAGAGCAACCTTCCTTACTTTATCATTCAGATGTTGTCACGCTGTTTCATGAGTTTGGACATTTAGTTCACTCCATGCTTGGCCGCTCAGACATTGCCTCGCAAGGGCCTTTTTCTGTAAAAGGAGATTTTACGGAAGCACCTTCACAATTTTTGGAAAACTGGGTGTGGGAATATGAGTCTCTGAGCATGTTTGCCAAACACTACAAAACAGGAGTGCCATTGCCTAAAACCTTGTTTGACAAAATGAAACAAACCCAACAAGTGGGCATTGCACTTCAATATATCAGGCAGACTTATTTTGGTGTTCTTGACTTCACTTACGAAGACAAATACGACAGCCTGCACGGCAGAGATATTACGGAAGTGTCCAAAGACCTTACACCTATGCGGCAGGTGAACTATGTAGATGGCAGTCATTTCATTTGCAGCTTTGGACACCTAAATGCCTATGCAGCCAATTACTATGGCTATCTCTGGTCAAAAGTGTATGCAGAAGACATGTTTTCATTGTTTAAGAAAAATGGCGTGATGGATGCCAAAACCGGCTTGAGCTATCGAAAAAATATTCTTGAAAAAGCCTCCACAATGGAAGAGAAAGACATGCTGAAAAACTTCCTGGGTCGTGAGCCAAATTCCGATGCTTTCTTAAAGTCGTTGGGGATTGGGAATTGATGAAGGGTGTCTGATGTCTGATGTAGGATGTCTGATATGGATGCTACATTGAAAATCCGACATCAGACATCTTAAAATCCGACATCCGACATCCTCAAATCAGCCATTTTTCAGTTCAATCACCTCGCAATTTTTTATCTCAGTGCCATCTATAGCAAAGCGAATAAGCGTTCTAACCTTGTGCCAGCCTTGTTTTCCGGCTGCGCCGGGGTTCATGTGCAGGCACTCAAATTTTTGGTCATACATTACCTTGAGTATGTGAGAATGGCCCGAAATAAACAACTTGGGTTTGTGCTCTATAATGGCCGCTTTGGCTAATGGGGAATATTTATTGGGATAGCCACCAATGTGAACTATCAATACTTTTACGCTTTCGCACACAAAGGTGCTAGCTTCGGGATAAAGGCTGCGAATGTCCTGCCCGTCTATATTTCCATAAACCCCTCGTAATGGTTTAAAAGCCGCTAATCGTTCAGCGACATTTGCGGAACCAAAATCGCCGCCATGCCATATTTCATCGCATTTCTCAAAATGCTGAAACACGGATTCATCGAGGTATCCATGCGTGTCTGATAGAAGTCCGATGCGGGTCAAAGGGCGGAAAATTATTGGAAGAGTCTTTTGTTAAGAAAGCAAAAACCTGAGTATCCGTTAAGGTTAAAGCCTATCCAGAAACTGATTGATTTCGGCTTTTGTTTTTGGTGAAGGATTTACAATCGTCACTAAATTTTTGGTAACAGTTGCTTCCTTCGCACCAAGATAATATTGATTGCCGATGAGTGACAACGACACAAATATGACGGAACTACCTGTGGGAATGTTGGGAGCAGAAAAAGTGTGAGAACTGAAGTCGCCGTTTAACTGGGCTACAATTTTATGCTGTTTTATGATGACAAACATGGTTGTATTTGTATTGGTAAAATTCGCAGGAAGTGTAGAGGTGACCTGTGTTTTAAGACTTAGGGAATCAATAAAATATTGCGTATTGATCCAGTTTATTTTTCCTGCAAACATTTGATAGCCTTTGGTAACACCTGTGCTGTCGTGGTGTACAAAAGGTGAAACAAACGAAGAATCGGTGGATAGTGTCCAGTTGAAAAAAGGGTTGGTGCCTGTTGGAAAAGGAGCCTGTGGTGTTATGTTTCCAAAATAAACATTGGCATCGCCATCCGGGTTTGGGTCTTTGATAGTGAAAAATAATTTTTTCCCCTGCTGAAGTGCAAGTTCCTGGTTTTGTTTAAAAAACCTGATCTGGATGCCACTGGCACTTTCCATTAATTTTCCATAGCTGGTAGTTGGTTTTGCGTAGCGTATAAAATCGCCGCTATGCAGCAAATGCCTGATCTCCACCCTCACTTTTCCCGAAGGAATGGCAGAACCATTAGTGTAGGTGATGCTGCCTGCGGGAATGGCAACATCGAGGTTTGAATTTACATGAAACAGCGCACTACCTGTTACATTGAAAGAGTCTATAAATGGAACATAAACCAAGCTGTCAAACAAATGATTGGCAACCGAATTAGCCGTCAGGTGAGAAGTCCATGCAGTATCGTTTGCAGGATTACCTTTATAGGGTATGAATAAATCAGAATTTTCTTTGGCACAACCAATGAAAACGGAACAAAAAATGAATAAGAATAGGATGTAATTTTTCATCAAAAGAATGCACTATTTTGTTGGTGAGAGATACCGGATTGTTTTATTTCGCTGCCCTTGTTGCGTTTAATTTGAACCGGATGCCCAGCAACATTCCTGCGGTGTGAAACCTTTCTGTAAAAGGGCTTGCCGAAGTTGTTCTGTCAGTAAGGCTATAACGCAAATATGGTTCGGCAAAAAGATCTGTGCGTTCACCAATACTTTTTATTAGGCTGATACTTCCATATAGGCTGATACCGGTTTTCTTTTTAAAGATGGGAGAGGTGGATTTTGTAAATGAAACCGGGGAATAACTGGTATCCAAAAAATCACCTTCCTGCCACGAGGAAAGATTGAAAACCGCGCCGCCATTCAGGTTGACCTTCCAATCTTCGGCTGCATATTCATAGCCAAACAGTACCGGGATGTCGAAACTGCGATAGTGATTGTAAGTAGTTTTAACCCTGTAACCAACCTGCTCAACAATAGATGTATCGCGGATGGTTGTTGTGGTTCCATCTGAATTTGTAATGGTTCTGATAGTGACAACGGTGGTTGTATTTCGTTCATTTTCGTTTCTGTAATCAAACCTTTCGTTGATGCGGGAATATTGCAAACCTGTTTTAAATACCAGGTTTTCTCCCAATTCTTTTGTCAGCCTCATGCCAATTGTGTAAGACAGTTGTTTGGTCTCTGTGCTATCTTTCATATTGCCATAGTTGGTGCCGGCAATCGTTTTGTATTTCATGTTTTTAAAAGCAACATCAGGCGAACCAAAAAATTCTACATAAAACCCACTTTTGCCCCTTCTTTCAGATGGACAATCAACCGAGGAAAAGCTTGATCTATAACTTTTCTGTTCTGTTGTCTTAAAACTATTTTCCCAAAAGGCTTTTTGCTTTGCAGCTAAAAGAGAAAGCCTGTCGGCAAAATGAAATTCATTAGCCTGGGTTTGGTCTTCATTGCTATTTGATATAGTATTGGTTGAAAAAGATTGTTTCGAAGAAAGCACAGTTAAATCCTGCACATTGTTCTGGCGATCTGCTTTTGCAATTTGACCCGGCAAATTATTTTGTTTTTTTGAACGATTCGTGTTTGACTGAGAAAAAACATGGCTTTCTAAATCAGCTTTTTTAACTGGTTTATAAGTCAACATTTCCTCTTTTCCTTTTACAGAAAATTTCTGATTCTCAATTACATTATCTTCCGGATGATTGCCAACCAACTGCACATCATTTTTGGCTGCATCCTGATTTTTATCTTGATGCTTTCCCACAGTACTTGTAGCAGGTGAAGGTTGATTTGGTTTTGAAAAGGGATTTGAGGAAGCGACATTTGCATCATTTTCTGCTATTTTTTTATCAGCAGAATGATTGTCCAACGGTCCAAACCAACCGAAGAATGCCGCCATACATGCCAGTAACATCACTGCGCCCAATGTTTCCCACCAAAAAATACCTTTTTTATTGGTCTTTTTTTCAAAAGCAATCCTATCCCACATGCCAGCGGGGACATCCGATGTATGATTTTTTAACTTTTCCCTGATATAATTATCAAACAGCTTATCAGTCATTACACAGCTATTTTTTGCATGTTCAAAATTTTATTTTGCAATATTTTTCTGGCTTTCACCAACTGGCTTCGGCTGGTACTTGCCTGGATGTGCAGCATATTGCCTATTTCCTCGTGACTGTAACCTTCAATCACGTTCAAATTAAAAACCAGCTTATAGCCCTCCGGCAACTGGCTGATGAGTTTTAAAATAACATCCTCGCCAAGGTTGTTATAAGCATAAGGTTCAATGGTGGCTAATGAATCGGTATAGTCTGTCATTTCCGAGAAATTTATTTTTCTCTTAGAAATATTTTTTAATGCAGTGTTCACCACAATCCGTCTTATCCAACCTTCAAACGAGCCTTCAAACTTGAACTGGTGGATGTATTTAAAAATCCGCAAAAAAGCTTCCTGCAGAATATCCTCAGCCTCCATTTTGGTTTTGGTATAACGTAGACATACGGACATCATCTTACCAGCATATTGCTCAAACAGCAAACGCTGGCACTTAAGATTTTCCTTAAGGCACCCGTTGATAATTTCGTATTCTGTCAAAGGTTACATCAATTTCAAAATAGTTATTAAATAGGGCAGATGCTTTCTGCTCTTAATTTGCTGCCTGTATGATGTTAAAAGCCAACTGTGTGTTGCAGCCGTTTCAAAGTTAGGAAAGGTTCGCCATTTCTGATTATTCTTTGCTGACTTGTCCCACAAACGTTTTCTTTTTTTGATGTACGAAAGAACGGGGATGAAAGTTGAATGAACGCTTTAGAGAGTAATAAGTTGTAAACAAACACCTGTCTATACTTCCCAAGGCATAAAACCATGAGTTGCCGGATTAAAAAAAGAGGGGCAATTTTGTAAAAGCAAAATCACAATATGCCCACTCTTCTACTCAACC
>JAYTGA010000091.1:0-4353 GCA_043733905.1 Segetibacter sp. | reverse complement strand
ATTAACACCAGCAAAAACTTCTGTGCGGATGCGTGCAGCGGATGCCTTTACATAGGAGTGACACAACCGGAGCTGAATAAAGGACAATTGTTCGTCCCCGCAAAAGCCTAAGTTGATGACATTGATTTGCGGAGCAAAATGAAAAGTCTTTTTCTTATTGAGACTGATGAAAAGTATTATTTTTAGAAAATGTATCCTACGGTAATGCCTACATTCTGATTATGGGCAACGATGGATCCCAGAGAATTGATTTTGCTAAGACCAAAGTCCACATTTGCACCGGCGCACCAATGTTGTGAGAAAACAAAACTGAAGTGCAAAGCAATGCCTGCATCGAACCTATTGAGATTTGCCTGTTTAAAATTGATTGATTCAGAAGCTGGTTTGGGAGTGCCAGGTTCAAAAGGCGCAAAGTTTGAAACGCTGTTTGCGCCTGAAATCGCATAAGCTAAATAAGGGTCTATACCTGCAAATCCATACGTTTTTTTACCCATTGGCAATTTGTACGCAAAAGGAAGGCTAAGCTGGAGATAGTTAAGCCGCCTGGCAAGAGTTGCATTTCCTAAATCATTTCCTTCTCCATCAGTAATGTTTACTTTTTCTAACCTGATGCCCTTTGGCGAAAATCCGATTGAGGGATTGAAATAAATACTTTTGTGAAGAGGTAACATTCCAAAAAAAGAAGATCGAAATGAAATAAGCGTTCCCGTTTCGATTCCCAAACCCTGGTAACCTGTTGTCGTACTCAAATTGATTCCGGTATTGATTCCCCATTTTTTCTGACTATTTGCATGAAAGCAAATAAAGAGTGAAAATACAATCAACAATGTAAGCGTTCGCATGGTCAATTTTCAATTTGAAACGAAGATAAGGCTTGGAATCATATTTATAGTTTCGTGTCCATTATTGCTATTTTGGTTGAATAAGAGATGATTGATTTTTTTTGTCAGTTTGGGTAGATGATTTTAGTAAGATAATTTTAGAAAAAGGGGAACTTGTTTTGAACGAATACAAACATGACTACGGCTGCCTGCTTACTTTCGCATACTTGTTTAAGAAAAAATTTCCTTGCAATTCTCAATACCTATTGCAGTCTTAAAAAAGTGCCACTCATTATTTCAATAAAGAAAAAAGAAGCGACAGATGCGCCTGACAGAAGTGAACGACAAAGCCTCCGCAAAAGATTTCATTAAGGTGAATGTGCTGATGAACAGCAGCAACCCTGCCTATATTCAACCATTAGACAATGAAGTGAATGATGTGTTTGATCCTGCCAAAAATAAAGCCTTTAAATATGGAACAGCCCGGCGTTGGATTTTGAAAGATGACAATGGAAAACTGATTGGGCGCATTGCAGCATTTGTTAGTTCAAAATATAAAAACTACGGGGACACATACCCGGTAGGCAGTTGCGGTTTTTTTGATTGCATCAATGACCAGGCTGCTGCCAAGCTGCTGTTTGACATGGCAAAAACATGGTTAAAAGAAAATGGAATGGAGGCAATGGATGGCCCGGTCAATTTTGGCGAACGAGACAAGTGGTGGGGCCTGATGGTAGAAGGGTTTGAGGCAGAACCGCTCTATGGAATTTCATTCAATCCTGCCTACTACGAAAGCCTGTTTGAGGGCTACGGTTTCCATAACTTCTACAACCAATACTACTACATACTAAAGGCACACGGCACACTGGGCGACAAATACCCTGAACGTCATGCAAGGTTTGCCGCAAAAAATGATTACAAAGCCATTCATGTAGAAAAAAGCAACCTGCCAAAATTTGCAAAAGATTTTTCAACAGTCTATAATATGGCCTGGGGACAGCACAACGAAGGTAAAGACATCAGCTATGAAGCAGCATTGAAACTGTTCAACAAAATGAAGCCTGTCATGGATGAAAGCCTTGTCTGGTTTGCTTATTACAAAGACGATCCAATAGGCATGTGGGTGAACATCCCGGATCTGAATCAATATTTCAAATACTTCGACGGCAAGTTTGGCTGGTGGCAAAAGCTGCGGTTGCTATGGTTGCAAAAATTTAAAAACAGCCGGAAGATAAATGGCCTCGCATTTGGGATCGTCCCCAAATTTCAGGCATTGGGCATAGATGCTTTTATGATTTACGAAGGGGCATTGCTGATCAGAAAACAAAACCGCTACGACCTGATAGAAATGGGCTGGGCCGGGGACTGGAACCCAAAAATGGTTGGCATCTACAAAGCGATTGGTGGCACCCAAAGCAGGAGGATGGTCACTTACCGATATAGTTTTGATAGGAGTAGAGTAGTGGAGAGGCATCCGGTGATTTGAGAAAATTTGAATGACAAATGTCTTGTCTTAGGCTAAGTGTTTTCAGTCATCACTTCCCGCGTTTTTCGATTAAAAATTAATGCGTCATTTTTTACTTAATTTTAGTTTACTAAAGCAAGGTTTATGAAAAAATATCTACTCGTTTTATTGGGAATGATTTCTATTTCCACATTTGCGCAAAGAATCAAAACAGAATTTGACCAGTTGGTGAATGTAAATGAACAATGGCTGCGGCAGCCTGATGTGGATCCTGCGCTTAAAGCCACACCTGCCAAGACTTTGAGCGAACAACAACTCATTCAGTTTCACCTGTTGGAAACAGAAAAAATGCTACGCAAAAGGGCTGATAAAAATTTATCTGCTGGGCAAAAAAAGCAAAGAGAAACCAATCTAAGCACTTTGCACAGTTATGAAGAGCGTGGAGTTTTTCCAATCAACGACAGACACCAAAACCGGCAGCCATATTTCATTGACAAGAACAACACCTACTGTGCCGTTGGCTACCTGATGCAGCAAACCGGTGCCGAAGATATGGCCAGGGACATTCACCAAACACAGAATTATAGT
Source organism: Segetibacter sp. (assembly GCA_043733905.1). GTDB lineage: Bacteria > Bacteroidota > Bacteroidia > Chitinophagales > Chitinophagaceae > Segetibacter. The sequence continues at coordinate 1,479 of JAYTGA010000091.1, read as the reverse complement.
TACCTCGAAGACATCAGCCATCCCAAATTGATGGACTGGGCTAATGAATCAGGATTGAGTTTAGGTGAGTTGGCGTTGATACAATCAGGGTATCCTGGTGACTGGCCTTGCGCTGTCATGGAGTTTCATTACAACAACGCAGGGGCAGATGTTGGGGAATATTTGGAGATACATGAAAGCAGTGGACAGCTTAGTGGAAGACCAGCATTAGACAAAGTGTTGTTGATGGATAGTGCCGGCAATATCTATAAGACACTTTTAAAATCGGACATGCAGAGCATTTCCAATGGTGTTGGATACTACTATAATTTTTTGGCAAATGAAAACTTTGCAGATAAAGGAAAAATAATTCTTCTTGGAATAAATTTTTGGTCTTTACTAGATACTATTGAAATAACAACCTATAGTGACACTGCTGTGGATGAAAAGGAATATTGTTGCCAGGGTACAGTTCTCAAAAGCCGCCATTTTTCTGCTGGTGAAAATGAAAATACACCTTTAGGCACTTCGTTGACATACTGCGGATTTTATTATGACCCAACCTGGAGTTTACAAAGCAAGCCTGCTACACTTGGCTACCCTAATCCTTGTATCATTCTTCCCATCGCACTCGGCAATTTCTCTTGCCAAATTCTTAATAAAAAAGTTGAACTAAACTGGGAAACCCTTTCTGAAAACAACACCAAATATTTTGCAGTAGAAAGAAGCAGTGATGGTGTCAATTTTACAACCATCGGAAAGATCAATGCGGCTGGTAACAGCAGCAATAGAAAAACGTATTCATTTACTGACAACAATCCCCGGTACATCAATCATTATCGCATCAAGCAGGTGGATGCTGATGGGAAAATTTCCTACACAAAAATGTTGTTTGTAAAACTGCCTCAAGCAAATCCTATAGAGGTTTACAGCAATGTTGTAAAAAATGATCTACAGATTGCTATTCACCTTTCATCAGTAGAAATAGCATGCTTGCAGTTGTATGATTTTTCAGGAAAAATGGTCCGACAATTTAAAGCAACCGAAGGAAATCAATCTCTTCAATTTTCGGGTCTTTCATCGGGCAGTTACCTGCTGCAATTGCTTGCGAAAGACGGGCATACTTATAGCCAAAAGGTAATAAAATAGTCGTGTTTCTTATTCAAAAAAGTATGTTTTACATTTAAGAATCAAACTAACTTTTATGGCGGTAAATGTTGATAGTTTTCTCAAGAATAAGGATGTAAATGATTGCCTGAACAGACTGAAAACAAAATTTGGAAATGAGGGCGAAAGGCTGCTTGTGTCTGACGTGCTGGATTGCGACGGACATCAATATGTGAACCTTGTTCAAAAAGGTGGAGGTTTGCTGGGCGTGGCTTTGGTAGGTTTTACTAATATTCTTGAGCAGATGAATATTCGTTTCATCCGCCTGGCAGGCACGAGTAAAAATTAACTGTTGTGAAATGATGGAGACTCAATGTGTTTTTAATAAAATGT
>JAYTGA010000090.1:0-4067 GCA_043733905.1 Segetibacter sp. | reverse complement strand
TCCGATTATTTTTTTTCGGCTAGCCGGAGCGAACAAAAAGCGAAAGAAACAAGAGTAGGAACCATAAGTGCAAAACATCATTGGGGATTCAGCTATCGGTAGACTGAATTCTTCTGCAGTAAAACGAACACCGCCAGTGTCCTGCTTACCGATTAAAACCTTATCGGTAAGCATATCATTTTGCTTCATACCTCCTATGGAATATGGTCAGGAAAAAAAGGGGGAATAGAGAATTTTAACAGTTGCGGGTCACTTTACTGCAATGGGGGCTAAAATTGTTGATAACCATCAATATGGCAGGAGCCGCATGGGTAGCCTTAAAAATAATTGGAAGGAAAATGGCCGCCTGAAAATATGTTTATAAATCTGGGTAATGTGAGTAACTAAGTGGAATTTCATATAAGGTGACGCACAACGAGAGTCTGTAAAAAAACCTCTCGCCTTCCACAAACATACACACAAAATGATTTAAGAAAAAGTTCGGTCTATTTTAGCAAATGCAATTTATAACAGGCAGCTACCGTTACCAAATGTTATTTGTAACCCTTGATACTCAGGTATCACACGACAATGCGGCCCGGCTCATAGATGCTTTTATTGACAAGCTTGATTTGGACAAACCGGGCTTTAAAGTCACCGTCTACCTGCTCAAACAACCACTAAAAGCCCGGCAACCCCTCCACAGGGCGCACACTTTTTGCCAAAAACCCCATAATCAAAAAGTTTTTCTCCGACCACCCCGCCTACCTCATGCAACTCATCAAAATTTGCCAGCCGCCAAAACCAAAAGCAGACGATGGATGATGACAAAAACCGGCTTAAAAAAAACAAGAAAAGGAGTAGAAAAACAAGCGTTGACCAACGCATAAGGCAATCTATGTGCAGCAAAGAAAAAAACAGCTCAAAAACAATAAAAAAAGAATAAACTAATCAATAAAAAACTAATTTTAGCCCTCAAAACTATTTTGCAACCAATCAAATTGATAAAAAAACACAAACATAAATAGCCAAACAAAACATCAACAACCTGCAATACGAAAAGTAAAGTGAATACTTACCTCCCAATAGCAGTCGTACGGCGAGGTCAGTCAACTTAAAAGTATACCACAAAGCCCCGCAACCTTAAATTATGCGGGGCTTTGTAAAGGGGCTTTGCGGATACTTTTCTTATTGTTGTACGTCACCCTGCCAGCAGACATTTCGCTAATGGTCAGGCAAGCTAAAATTCCAACGAACATTTTGGCACATTTGCAAGGCTCAGAAAGCCATCACAGAGGTGCCAACATTGCAAAAGAGCCAAAATTTTGCCGACGCTCAAATCATCTCTCAACAAATATAAAACAACTGAATCGGAGTAACTTTAATCTCAAATAAAACATGACCAGTGTAACAAACGATATTATTTCATGGATAAAAACCTACACTAAAGATTTACTTGGTTATGCCATTATTAAAGTGCATCAAAAAGAAATAGCCGAAGATTTGGTGCAGGATACATTTCTTTCAGCACATCAGTCCTACGAAAACTTCAAAGGTAAAAGCAATGTAAAGACATGGTTGTTTTCTATTTTAAAACATAAGATTGCAGATTATTACCGTTTGAAATATAAAGAGAATACAGAAACTTCATCCGGTATACTGCAAGAGTTTTTTAATGAAAACGAAAGATGGAAACCTGAACACATACCGGTAAGCTGGGGAAATGAAAAAGAATTATTGGATGATCCTGATTTTGCAAAAGCATTAAAAGAGTGCTTTGATAAACTGCCGCCGCAATGGTCATCTGCTGTTCAACTAAAATACCTGGAAGGGCATAATGCGGAGACGATTTGTACAAGGCTGGAAATATCCAAAACAAACTTCTGGCAAATTATTCACAGGGCTAAACTCCAATTAAGAAACTGCCTTGAATTAAAATGGTTTAAATAATTTTTTAAAGTCTTTTGTCAGGATTGAAATAACTGTGCGACTATTTATCAAACAAATTATTCGTTCTGAAAGATAGAATCAATTTATTATGAATATAATGAATGCTATGATGTTGTCTTGTGTTAAGGCAACTCAATTAATGGAGATGAAGGAAGTTATTCCTTTGGGTTTTATAAAAACAATCCAACTGCATATGCATACAGCCATGTGTTCCGGCTGCAGAAATTATATGAAACAAAGCCAATTAATAAATCAACTGCTGCATAAAAATCTTTCTGTTATACCTGAAGTTGAAAATACAGAAGAGCTGGAAACTTATATCATTGCAAAAATTGGATAACTAATTATTAGTGTCCTGTCAGGTTGTTACCTTTTTTGCGACTATTGGTTGTAATCATTTACAATCATTCTAAATTAAAAAAAATGAAGAAAGTTATTTTAGCATTAGTTATCATCATGAGCATTTCAGTAACCTCTTTTTCTCAATCATCAGGTAAAATGAAGATGAAAGAAAAAAGTATGGCAATGAAAGAAGGCGTAATGATGATGGACAACAAGGCAATGCTTTGCAACCACAGCAAGTGTACACCGCTTGCCAAAACGTACACCTGTAAAGATGGATGTACAGTTTCCACGGATGGAACAGTTACCAAGCCTGATGGCACAACGATGAAATTGCAGAACGGTTATCAGATTGGTAAAACGGGCAAAGTATCTATGATCCAACATGGTCAGAAAGGTCACATGTGTGGACCAGATTGCCCCATGCATGACAAGATGTAACTTACAACCGGGGACTTTGAAAGTAGCCCCCGGTTTTTTCAATAATTAAAAGCACAATTAAATATGAATAATCAATATTATAATCCCGAAGATTTAAAAAAGTTTGGGAATGTATCAGACTTTCAAAAAAACTTAGGTGAAAAATTTTTTGCTTATTATGGCGAAGTTTTTAAAGACAGTGAATTATCAGCAAGAGAGAAATCGTTAATTGCTTTGGCGGTGGCACACGCCGTGCAATGCCCTTATTGTATTGATGCTTACAGCAACGATGCTTTTGAAAAAGGGTGGAGTGAAGCGCAGATGATGGAAGCGGTACATGTTGCCTGTGCCATCCGTGGAGGCGCATCTCTCGTACATGGTGTACAGATGATGAACAAGGTAAAAGAAGTAGCGATGTAAATATTGCTTTGATGCTTTAATAAATTAAAATGAAAGCACGATTACTCACAGTGTTTGCAGTGTTATTTTTCAAGACATTGTTTGCCCAAACTGATAGCGCATTTTACACAATTCGGCTTTCCTCGTTTGAAGCAACGGTTATAAACAATGCCCCTAAGCTCCATTGGAAAACAGTTTGTTTTCTGGAGTATGCCACTTTTCAGATACAGCTTTCAAAGAATGGGAAAGACTTTGTTACGCTTCATACATTTTCTGCAGATAAGCTCAGGTGCCAGCAACCATTTGAGTTTATTGATACCGTGAGCCAAAGCCAGGGAAAAGTTTATTACCGGATAAATGCAGGAAACATTGATGGAAAATTCTATAATTCTGCCATCAGGGTAGTTTCGCTGGATAAAAAGAGTTTTGGTCTTCTTTCTGTGTATCCAACCATTGTTTCAGATGTATTACACTTCTCTGTAGTGAGCGATCACGTGCAGGCATTTACTGCTTCCATCGTTAGCCAGGGTGGAATAATTATGAAAAGCAAGATGCTCTCTATTAGCGCCGGTTCTTCAAACTTCGATTTCAAGGTTGATAATTTCTCTCCCGGCTTGTATCTGCTCCTAATCCTCAACGATAAAAAAGAGAAAATGATCTCAAGATTTATAAAGCAATAATTTTCAAAGCGCGATAATGAACTAACCCATTTTGTGCTTACAAATATGAAATCATTAAAAGCACAACATAGCTTCCTTGCCGAAGCTCATGCACAAGTGGAAATAATAGAGCACGGGCAAACGGGTGATTTTGCACTGGTTCCCTTTCAACAAAAATTAGAGCAAGCAGGCTTATATCCACTAAAGCCAACACAAGTGGAGATTTTTCAGGTGAATATTGGTAAGATGTGCAACCAAACGTGCAGGCATTGTCATGTTGATGCCGGACCTGATAGAAATGAAATCATGACCAGAGAA
>JAYTGA010000089.1:0-2403 GCA_043733905.1 Segetibacter sp. | reverse complement strand
TTTAGCTGTGCTTCTACTCTTACTCTTAAGCAGACCAGCATCTGCGCAAGACCAAAATAAACAAAACATAAAACGTGAAGTAATATCCACCGACAAAGCTCCGAAGTCAGTCGGCCCATATTCTCAAGCCATTCGTGCAGGGGACTTCATTTTTGTAGCTGGTCAAGGTGCATTTAATCCATTAACCGGAGTTCTTGTTGAAGGAGGAATAAAAGAACAAACAAGACAAGTATTGAGGAACATTCAAACTATTTTGGAGGCTGCGGGTAGCAATCTTGAACGGACTGTAAAAGTGACAGTGTTTCTTACAGATTGGAAGTATTTTAAAGAAATGAACGAAGCTTACGCTGAATTCTTTAAAACCAATCCGCCAGCACGGTCGACAATACAAGGTGAACGGTGGCCAGACGGCCATTTGGTAGCTATGGATGTTATTGCTTTATCAAAGTAAAACTCTTTTTTATCCTTTCTCATTTTCCAGGTAACTAATCCCTAATTCTTTTATAATAATTGACATTACAAAAAAGTATTACTAAAACTTATATTGTTGGACTAAGTAGTTATTCAATCTAAACTATATTCAAAAAGAATGACAGCAGCCAACAGCGAGGTTTTGCGTCAGCGGGGGGCGACAAATAAATCCTCATCTTAGTGCTACTATCAGCGGCATATCGGGCTGACCAAACACGGATGAGCAATAGAATATATTTTCAACTTTTGTAACTTACATGGGCTTCAGTTCCGGGGCTGGACGTTTTCCAAATGCCCCGCCGAACGCAAAGCCCTAACGTTAGCGGCAAGCAATAGTGGCATCATTTAAACAATGGAAAATTATCCCAAAATATACTTATACAGACGAATCGTTCAGGCAAAACTTTTCATTGATAACAACTGTTCAGAAAACATTGACCTTGCCAATATTGCAGATGAAGCATATTTTTCTAAATTTCATTTTATCCGCCAGTTCAAAATAATATATGGCAAGACACCGCATCAATATTTGACGCAAGTAAGAATTGAGAAATCAATGCAGCTATTGCGGACTGAAATTCCTGTATCAGAAGTTTGCTTTTCAGTAGGATTTGAAAGTTTAAGTTCTTTCAGTGGACTTTTCAAACGTATTGTGGGCTTGACCCCATCTGCCTATCAAACACAACAGCTGCAAATCAAAGCACAAATTTTAAAAACTCCTCTAAAATTCATACCCGGGTGCTTTGCAGACAAAAAAGGCTGGACAAAAAAAGAGCAATTTTGAAGAAGTGATATAATGAATCATTGCTGACTTTTGTTTCATTATTAACAAATAAAACTTAAAAGCAATGATTACAAAAATGAACCATGTCAGCATCTACGTCCTGAACCAGGACAGTGCTTATGACTTTTATGTGAACAAACTCGGGTTTAAAGTACACACCGATGCACCAATGGGGCCAGGCATGCGTTGGCTCACCGTTTGCCCCCCGGAGCAGGCCGACTTAGAAATTACTTTGATGCCCATCACAGACGGAATGATGTTTACCAAAGAAACCGCAGAACAAATGCGTAACCTTGTAAAAAAGGGAACATTTGGCTTTGGAGTATTTGAGTGCAATGACATTTACGCAACATATGAAGAATTGAAAAGTAAGGGAGTTGAATTTACGAAAGCTCCAAAAGAAGAGTTTTACGGAATTGAAGCATTACTCAAAGATGATTCAGGAAACTGGTTTTCACTCGGACAAAAAAAATAATTATGGCAACAACTATTCAACTCAAACATCCTTCTGGCAAAAAAGCAGTCAGCATGGACAAAAAAAAGTATGAAACTTTAGAGAAATCCATATTGAATCATCTTAAAACAAAAGGTGAATCAACACATGCATATATCTTACAAGGAATAACACAAGATTTTAAGAAACATAAAATAAAATTTGAGGGCTCTCTTGGGTGGCACATGGAATGGGTTAAACTTGATCTGGAAGCAAGAAAGGAAATCAAGCGAATTAGTGACAAATCACTTATTAAATATGCTGCTATATAGTGAACTCCATTAAACATTGGTAATTTGCCAGCCGCTAACATGGTATTTGCAAAAGCGGGGGCTGACAAACTTTCTTCAGCAGCGGCTCGCTACCAATCATTGGTCATGGGCGTGACCGTTTAGTAATTGGCTTTACGTTTTCATCAAAATTTCGTTCCTTTATGTGCATCGTCATGTGGGCGGACACAGCAACAAACCCCGCCTTCGCAAATACCCAGACGTCAGACTGTGAAAAAACTTTCTCTTTTTAGTAAAACAATCTCCGTAAATTAATTCAGAGACTATTGTGTAAGCTCCCCTTAAATTCGGTCCAATCAAAAGTATAATTTTTCATTTATTTTTTTGGTTTAACATGGGAAACGGATTAATAAATTCAACCGGTG
>JAYTGA010000088.1:0-13092 GCA_043733905.1 Segetibacter sp. | reverse complement strand
TGTTGTTGTAACCACTAAATAACTCAACTATATCCGTTCTTTTTTAAAAGTGCATAAGTTCTAAACAGCATCTTCTCTTATTCATGCAACAACGCCATTCACACCTCATAGTTAACTCCCATATCCCAGCATACCGTCTTTATTATCTATGCTGCTGGGCAGGTAGCCAAATTGTTTTTTGAAGGCATTGGCAAAATGACTGAGATTGCTGTAGCCGACCTGCATACCCACCTCTCTGATCGTATATTTTCCTAAAACCAACAGGGACTTGGCTTTTAGCATCCTGTTCTTTTGAAAATAAACATAAATAGGGAATCCGTACAACTGTTTAAAATCGTTTTTCAACTTTGTAGGACTCATGGCCGATATTCGGCTCAGGTCTTTTATTTTGGGTGGGGCAATAGCGAAATCTTTAATGAGTAATGATTCAACCTTCATGAGCCGCAGCGTTTCATCATCACTTCTTTTCGCTTTTCTTTCATGCAAATCTTTCTTTTCGTACAGCATGCAAATGTACTTTTCCAGCAAAAGCAACACTCTGTTTTGAATATAATTCAGCTTTAGAGGCTGGTCAATTTTTTCTGCCCACAAATCGTCGAGCATAATGCGATACTCTGTTGCAATAGGCATTTGAATATTGCCCTTTATAACTGAGGGAAAGATTTGATTAAGCAACACTTCTACAGCAGTCTTGCCCAGCAGCGAGTATAACTGGTCTTTACAAAAAAAGAATTTAACCGACCGCAGTCTTTTCGAAGAAGGGAAAACATAAACTTCGGAAGTAATTGTGTGGCTTAGCTTTACCACCGATTCAAAATCATCTATATTTTTTTTTATCTTACCTGTGCCGACCACTTTGTCTTCAAATTCTTCATTGAACTGGAGAACGAAATAAGGGTCTTCAGTATCCATCCTCTCTACCTGTAGTTCCTGGTTCAGTATGGTATCTGATACCATTACTGTAATGCCCGATGGCAGCCTTTCGGCTCTGCAATAGCCTCTGCCGCTGCTGGCAATATTCAGCATAATCTGGCCATCATTCATTTTTGTCTTAAAGCCTTCTGCAAAGGAAGTCAGAAGTTCAGTAAAATCGGGCTTATCAAGCTTTATTTCAGTCATAAATCGCAATCCCGTTTGTAAAATTTTATCAAATTATCGTTTGTTTATAAAAGATCGCTTGGCAACTGATCAAAAGATTTTCTAAATGCTTTTGCAAAATTGCTGAGGTTGCTATACCCCACTTCCATCCCTACTTCTCTCACACTATACTTTCTGCTCACAAGCATAGATTTTGCTTTGTGCATTCGTTTTTTCTGAAAATACTGGTAAACAGGCAAGCCATAAATTTCTTTAAAACTACTCTTCAGTTTGCTTGGACTCATGGCCGCCATTCTTGCCAGTTCCGCAATTCCTTTTGGCTCTGCGGAATAATCTTTCACCAGTTCCCGCTCCACATTCGCCAGTCTGCTGATCACTTCGTTGCTTAGTTTCACATTGAAGTGCATGTCGCTCATTTTGTAATAAGTGCGGGTAAAAAATCTCTCTAAAAGCAGCATGACCCTGTTTTGAATGATCATTGTTTCATAATCGGGTTCACCTTTTACCAGCACAATTTCGTTCAGCAGCCTTTTATACTCCACATCCATAGGCTCGTGGTTTAGAGCCGTTAATTTCAGGTTTAAATATTTTCTGATGACATCTCCAACATTTTCAACTTTTAAAAATTGCTCTAACCATTCTTTGGTAAACAATATGTTGACGCCTTTGACAGATGTTCCTTTTTTGCAGATAAAAATCCAATCGTAGCGGCTGCTTGCCAAAAAAACAGCCGACCGGACCTGCATGGCAATGTCAGGCATCATTTCGGTCTCGGCCACCAAATCTTTTTTGGGAATGTTGGCTTCATCAAAACGTAGAATAAAACAATCCTGGTTAATCTTTAACCAGTTAAAGCGAATGTCTTCATACACCACATAATCAGACACTATGCCCTGGAGACCATTGGGCAATTCAATGAGTTTCATATATCCTTTGCCGATTGTTTCGGGCAAATGGAGAACATTTTTTTTCAGCTTTACCTTGAACTCGGCTGCAAAAAATTGTAACAATTCAGCGTAGTTTGTGTAACTATAATCTATTTCAAGCACGGTTCATTTAGTTTAGAATCTGACTATAAATAACGCATAGGATTTCTCCTTGCAGAATAAATGTAGTTTTTGATATTCAACCAAAACGCCAGAATCATATAAATTATTAGAGGCGATCCAAAAGTTAAGAAAGAAATGTAAATGAACCACATTCTAATGCGAGCCGTGGCTATGCCCATTTTTTCGCCAATGGCATTGCAGACACCAAAAATCTGGAACTCAATTATTTTTCTAAAGCTGTTCATTTTCATTACAATTTTACTTCACACCGCTTTTATTAAATGCAATTTAAAAAGAAAGAACAGAAGAATGAGGTTTTTGTAAAAGATAAGTGCAGGAATGGAAAAATTTTCCGCTATTTATGCCTGCAACTATTTTAAAACATTCAATTCTTCTCGGGGCAGTTTCACTACATCCTCTCCGGCACCTCTATTCCTAAAACCTTCATCGAGGTTCTAATAACCTGCGCTATCAATTTTGCCATTTGCAGGCGAAGTTCTTTTTTGGCTGCTGACTCTGCGTTGGCAATAGAGTGTTCCGCATAAAACGAGTTGAAAATTTTGGCAAGATTGAACACATAAATCGCCACGTTGGATGGGTCAAACTCTTTGGCCGCATCACCAATGACAGATGGGAACTGCTCCAGGTGAATCAGGATGTCTTTTTCCAAAGGCAGTAAATCACTGCTTAATGGCGTGTTTTGCGGTTGTTCTTTTCGCAAAATGCTTTTGATTCTCGCATAAGTATACTGCACAAACGGCCCGGTAAATCCATGAAAATCGATACTTTCCTGTGGGTTAAAAATCATTCGCTTTTTAGGGTCAACCCGCAGCAGGAAAAATTTTAAAGCTCCTAATCCAATGGTGTTATAAAGCACTGTTAGTTCGTCTTCTGTAAAGCCGTCTGTCTTGCCTTGTTCTTTGGTTTTTTGCTTCGCAATGTCCAGCATGTCTTCCACCAGTTCATCAGCATCTACCACGGTTCCTTCGCGGCTTTTCATTTTGCCTGTCGGCAAATCCACCATGCCATAGCTGAGGTGTGTAATGCCGTCTGCATAAGGTTCTCCCAGCTTTTGCAAAATGAGTTTCAGCACTTTCATGTGATAGTTTTGTTCATCGGCTATCACATAAATGCTTTGTTCGGTTCCAAATTCTTTGTACTTCAATTGTGCAAGTCCCAAGTCCTGTGTCATGTAAACCGAAGTACCATCCCGGCGCAGCAATAATTTTTCATCAAGACCATCAGCAGTCAAATCTATCCACACGCTGCCATCTTCTTTTTTAAACAAAATTCCTTTCTGCAAGCCGGCTTCCACAATGTCTTTACCCAGCAGGTAAAGGTCGCTTTCGTAGTAGGTTTTGGCAAAATCGCTGTCTATTTTTTTGTAGGTTTCGGCAAAGCCTTCATAGACCCAACCATTCATGGTGCGCCATAGCTCCACCACTTCTTTGTCGCTCTGCTCCCACTTTAGCAGCATTGCTTTTGCCTGTTGCATGATGGGTGTATGGCTGCGGGCAATCTCTTTTATTTCATCCCTTATTTCGTCCTGCTTTTGTTGGTTGTTTTCGTTTCCTGCTTTGTCAAGGGCAGTTAGTAAACCCGTGATTTTTATTTGTTCGTCACCAGAAAAACCGGATAGTTTGTTGTTGAGAATTTCATCAATCACAACAGCCGCTTCTTCTTTTAAATCCGCTTCAAATTTCACATAATAATCGCCTACAAAATGGTCGCCTTTCTGCCCCAGAGATTGCGGAGTTGCGCCATTGGCGTGCTTTTGCCAGGCCAACATGCTTTTACAAATGTGGATTCCACGGTCGTTGACAATGCAGGTTTTTACCACTTCATTGCCAGACAATTTCAATATTTCTGCGGTACTCCATCCCAGGAAATTATTTCGCAAATGCCCAAGATGAAGCGGCTTGTTGGTATTGGGCGATGAATATTCCATCATTATTTTTTTGCCCGTGGCAGGCAACTCACCAAAAGATTGGTTGGCCGATTCCTGCTGCAAAAAATCTGTCCAGAAAGAAAGCGAAACCGACAGGTTCAAAAAGCCTTTGATTACGTTGAAACCAGTCAGCAATTCCCTGTTATTCTCCACCAAATAGTTGCCCAGTTCACTTCCCAAAATTTCCGGCGATTTTTTCAGTTGCTTTACAAAACCAAATGTCACAATTGTATATTCACCTTCAAATTCGGGCTTGGTAGCATTGACCAAAATGCCCTCTGATGCCACTTCCACCTTGTACAATGCTGCGATGGCAATCACTGTGGCTTCTTTTATTTTTGAAACAATACTCATTTTTTGATGAATTATTTTGTGGGCAAAACTACAAATGTTGCACCGTTGACGTGAATGTATAAAAGCAAAATAGGGCTAAAAAGAAAAGGTTCAGGCATTTAGTCCCGAACCTTTATCATAAAACATGATTGACCAAATTAATTATTCTTCCTCTTCCTCAGACGGCAGCGGGTTTCTGCGGGATGGGATGATGGTGGATTCATCCTCGCTCAGGTAAACCCAAAAATCATGTACAGCATAAATGTCGCCGGGAGTTTTGGCTCCGCCGTTTTCTGCATTTCGTTCATAAGAACCAAGGATGGTACCGTGGTACTTAATTTCATTCAGCTTTTCGTGTGAGGCCAATTTTTTAAAGCTGTCAATATCCATAGTTTGTGTCATTTTATTTGTGGGTAAACGCCGTTAATGAATTCGTTGTCATTTCTGCTTCTGCAATGATAAGCAAAACTAACAACACATTTTTTAGAAACCAAAAAACCAGTGCAAACTCAATGTTGATTTTGCATCAATCGCTTTTAACCAATTTTTGATTTAATAAAATCAATCTGGTCTTTTGTCAAATTGTCTTTCTTAATAAAATTGGCCGATTTTTTACTTGAATATAAAAGCAAAAAATCTCCCACTTCTTTTGACATAATGATATGGTTCCACTTCAGGAAACCATCGTAAGTAAAGGCAGTGACAGCAATTCCTTCTTCGCTGAATGTGAATTTTATTTCGTTATTCAGGCTTTCACTTGAGTTATAAATTTTTCTTGCCATCAAAATATTTACCAATGGTATCACCAGCAGAACAAGTCCGTAAAACAACATTTCAATACCAAAATGAAAATTTGCAACATGAGCTTTTTGCAAAACCATCATGGCAATTAAAATAAGACCCATGAAAGTTAATATCAGGTAGTAGGGCTTGCGATAAATTTCATGAATCATGTAATTTGTATAATCCTTCCTGGTAATCAATGTTGTAATTGTGAAACTATCCATTTTGAAAATTAGTGTTCATGAAAAAATTAAAAAAGCAGGTAGCAAAATCATAAAAGCAATAGGTGGCGTTGCATGAATAGCCAACAAATCATTTTGCGAAGCAAAAAATCCCCGCCTGAACGGACGGCCGGCATTATCAATCCATAAAAATATCCTGCTAATCCTTCTAATCCGTGTTATCTCCCGAAGAAAAATCGGGACAGGCTTTGTTCCCAAATACGGATCAAATTGATTCATGCAACAACGCCAAATCAATACAACAATCTCACTTTAATCGTCCCTTTCACTTCACGCAGCAAATCGGCAGCTTGTGCAGAAAGTTCTTTGTTCACATCCAGCACCACATAGCCAATGTCGTCGTTGGTTTTTAAATACTGACCAACAATGTTGATGTCGTTGGCCGACAACTCTGTGTTGATGGCGCTGAGCACACCCGGCACGTTGTTGTGAATGTGCAGGATGCGGTGTGTGGCCTCCTGCGGCGGCAAAGCCAGTGGCGGCACTGTGTGCGAGCCGTTGGTCACGCCTTTTTCAAGGTATTGAAACAGTTTGTTACTCACGTCTTCACCAATGTTTGCCTGCGCTTCTTCGGTGCTGCCGCCCACATGCGGGGTCAGCAACACGTTGCTTAAATTTTGCAAAGGCGTTTCAAATTTGTCACCGTTTTTCTCCGGTTCTATCGGGAAAACATCAATGGCGCAACCACCCAGGTGGCCGCTTTCGAGGCTGTGTTTCAATGCTTCCAAATCTACAATGTGTCCACGGGCATAATTGATTAAAATAGCTCCCTGCTTGCACTCGGCCAGCAGCTCTTTGTTCATCAGATTGTTTGTGGTTGTGTTTTCAGGCACATGAAGTGAAATGACATCGGACTGAGATACCACTTCGCTCAATGATTTGAGAGCCACGGCATTTCCCAACGGCATCTTCGTTTCTATGTCGTAAAAAACAACCTTTAGGCCCAGCGACTCTGCCAACACACTCAACTGGCTGCCGATGTTGCCATAGCCAATAATGCCGAGTGTTTTGCCACGAAGTTCGTAGCTGCCTTTGGCTTCTTTCAGCCAGCGACCTTCGTGGGCTGCTTTGTTCTTATCAGGTATGCGGCGAATGAGCATGATAGCGGCACCAATGACCAGTTCGGCCACACTCCTTGTGTTGCTGTAAGGGGCATTGAAAACAGCCACACCGGCACGGGTGGCAGCCTGCAAATCTACCTGGTTGACACCAATGCAAAAACAGCCGATGGCCTGTAGTTTTTTAGCAGCCTTCAACACATTCTCGCTGATGTGGGTCTTGCTCCTGATGCCAAGCAAATGCACGTCTTTCACGGCTTTTATCAGTTCTTCTTCCGACAATGCGCCATTCAGTTTCTGAACGTTTGTGTAGCCATTGCTATTGAAAATTTTTACAGCAGATGAACTTATATTTTCGAGTAGGAGGATGTTTATTTTCTCTTTGGGATAACTGGTCGGTTCATGGGTCATTTTTTTGAGTTTGGTTGCGAAAATAAGAAGATAGCGGATAGCAGTGGATGAATGAACTGTGGATGGATTGCGCAACATTGCTTTGGTCGAATAAAATGACCCTCTGTTTATGTTTTTTAACATTCTCTTCTTTGTGAAAATTTTTGCAATGCAGTAATTCACATTCACGGTATTAAAAAATCCAATCCTTTACTTTTGCCACTTTCTGTTTTTAAAATAAAAATCTCTTGAAAACCATATCCTACCTACTTTTGATTGCTTTAGCGTTGGCGTGCAAGCAACGTTCTTCTAAAGAAAAAGAGAATGAAAAAAATAATTCAACCTACGCTTACAAGTTCACGCCCCTCACACCCGAAGCAAAATCATTCTACAGCCGGCAGGTTCGCAATATGTATGACACCATTTTGCTGAAACGCCATTTTAACGGCAGCATCATTGTTGCTAAAAACGGCGAGATTTTGCTGGAAGATTACCAGGGTTATTCAGACTTTGCCACCAAAGACACCATTACACCCAACACCCCTTTTCACCTGGCCTCTGTGTCCAAAACTTTTACCGCCATTTCCATCCTGAAACTGTGGGAAGAAAAGAAGCTGAACATTGATGATTCGGTGCAGGTTTTCTTTCCGAATTTTCCCTACCACAATATCACAGTGCGGATGATGCTGAACCACCGCAGCGGGTTGCCCAACTATGTATATGCCATGGTGAAAGACCCTACGTGGAAACACCGCCTGGCCAGCAACCAGGACATGTTGCAGTTTCTAATTGATAAAAAACCTACCTGGTATGGCTATCCCAACAGGGCATTTAACTATTGCAATACCAACTATGCTTTGCTGGCTTTGATTATTGAGAAAGTTTCGCACCAAATCTATCCCGAATTTCTCAAAAACAACATTTTTACCCCTCTGGGAATGACACATTCGTTTGTCTTCACCATTGCAGATTCGGCCACATACAAACCGAGTTTTCAACCCAACAACAGGCCATTCAGGCTGGAGCCGATGGATGCAGTTTATGGAGATAAAAATGTGTACAGTACAGTGAGGGATATGCTGCTGTGGGACAAGGCATTGTACAACAACAGCATTGTGTCCAAAACTACTTATGAAGAAGCCATTAAGCCCTCCAGTTTTGAAAAATCGGGAACGCACAACTATGGCATGGGCTGGCGGCTGATGATGCTGCCCGATACTAAAATTGTGTATCACAACGGATGGTGGCACGGCAACAATAATGTGTTCACACGGCTCATAGACGACACTGCCACCATCATCATTCTTGGCAACAAATTCAACAAGGTTATTTATTCGGGAATGAAGATTGGAACAGTGTTTAAGAACAGTACACAAACCCAGGTGCAAGACCCGCTGGAATGATTTGGTAATGTAGGTACGACCACCGTAGGTACAGGCCGCGGCCTGTACCTACGAAAACGGAATATTGAATAAAAACAAAAGACCCGAAATTATCCGGGTCTTTTGTTTTTATTAGGAAGTGGAGAATAGCGGGGTCGAACCGCTGACCTCTTGCATGCCATGCAAGCGCTCTACCAACTGAGCTAATTCCCCTTTTTAATTTCGTCGAACCTTCGACCTCCACGATTGCTATCGGGACGCTCTACCAACAGAGCTAATTCCACACGGGGCTGCAAATGTATAGGTTGGTTTTTTACGAAACAAATTGTTTCTGAAAAATTCCTCTATTTGGAATGCTGCAATTCCATCTCACTTACCGGTGCGCCTTTTCTTCCATAAAAAATTTCCAGTTGGAAATGACACGCTCAAAAGCAAGGAAAGTCCCAAACGATTCTAAAATTGCTTTTTCAAGACTGAGCGATTCGATAACAGGACTTCCGTTGAGACGTGTGGAATTGAGTATGAGTAAGGCCACAAAATAGAAGAAGTAAATAGAAAACTTTGCCCGTGACTGGTTCATTATTTTCTGCGAAAGCTTTTTGTGTTCATCATTGTTTTTTCTAAAAAAAATATAGTCGCCTATGGCAATCACTTTGTCGTAGAAATAAGCAACAACCAACGAGGAAATGGTGATTTCAAAATAAACAATCACAGCTTTTGTTAGGTGAACATGAAACAGGTCTGTGGGAATAATTTCAAAAAGAAAGATGGCAAACCCATAGACAATGCCATACGACAAGACAACACTGAGAATAGCTAATAAAAAAGGGTAAAAAGTGATGAGAAGAATGCCTGGCATCAACAAGATTTTCAGAAAAAATCTTGCGAAATGGTTGCTTTTAAAAACATTGAACAGCAGCAACAGAGCTACATACAGCAAAAAGAACCTAAAAAACGAACCTGAATAAGTTGCAGGATTGAACAGAAAAAAAAGAGGAATGGCAACAGCGATAATGAGAGCCGAAAAGATGATTTTTTTAACCATGAAAAAGCTGTCATTCTTCACATCCGCCATGTCTTTCATCTATTTTTTTTATTCAAAATGAAGATGAAGGTAGAGGAAACCTTTTTTACATGTTTGTATGTGATTAAGTAAGTGAGACCAACGAAAATTATGAAGAAAAGAAAATAGCAAGAAAGCTATTTTTCTTTTCCTTATTCAATATTTTATTTAAGACTGGTTCGCTTCTTCAAGAACCCTTTTTACCGAAGTTTTGCCCTGCACATAGGGTTTATAATGTTCGTCAAAAAACTGCTGTTTGGAATCGCGGTAAGATTTTACACCGCCAATCATGTGCATGAATTTTATGTAATACCAGGCAAAATCAACCTGATAGCTTTTGAAACCACTTCTTGCACTGTTGGGATAAAGATGGTGATTGTTGTGCCATTCCCCTGCCACAAAGCCCGGCCACAACTGGTTGATGCTTTTGTCGTCTTTGCTGAAATCATCGCCTTCTTTGCGTTTGTCATCGCCTTTGCCGTGGCCTTCGTAGTTGAAAGTCCGCACACCCACAGCCCACACGAATGCGCTGCCGAAAATGGCGCAAACCAAAGGGAAACCGCCAATGAGGAAAAATACCCCAAACCAAAAACCCCAGTTAAGTAAAATGAAGAAAACGGTGTTCAAAGGTTTGGCGACTGAACCCCAATAAAGATATTGCTGGTAGCTGTTGGCCGCCACTCCTGTATGCCGCATGAGCATGACTGCTTTTGCGTATTCATTTTCTGAAAGATTCCGTGCAATGGGCTGGTGATTGACATCGGCAAGGAAGCAATAAAGAAAACCACCCTCTGCATTATAAGGATCACCAGGTTTGTCAGATTTTGCATGGTGAACATGGTGCGAAAGCACATATATTTCTTCAGGAATCGCCTTAATTGTTAAGTTTTGAGTAATGAATCTCCAAAAATCATTGCGGAATTTATAAGCATTGTGAGTGCAATAGCGGTGATGCCAAATGGTGCCATGTGTACCCATCAAAATCATGCTATAAACAAAAGCGGCAATGAAGAGCGGCCAGGTAAAATAAAAACCGATAAATAAAACAAGGAAAGGAAACAAACACAAAACCGAAAACCAACTGACAAAGGGCAGCCAGTTGCGTTTGTCTTTAAAAACATTGAGCCGCGAAAAAAATTCGCTGAACAACTGCGACGGACTGGGTTTTACCAAGTCCCCGTTACAGTCTTGCCAGCCATATTTTGGCGGTTCTAAAATGTTGTCTAATAAAGGCATAATCGGTCTAAATAAAATGGTTATAAGAAAGGGTTGTAAGTTACGTTTTAAAGCGGTTATAACAGTACTCCGGCTAAATTGTTTAACCGATGTTAAACAAAATTAAACCAGTTGATTTAATTTACAAAGATGCTTTTGCGGCAGCAGTAATGAGAAAGTTGTCTTTTTGCTGAATGAAGCTGATAATAGAAAACGGGATATTTTTCAGTTCAGCAGGTATTTCAATATCTACAGAACCATTAATATTGCTGAGTTCTATGGTTTTCAGCTCTCTTACAATGTACACATGATGAAGCTCTCTGCCTTTGTTTTCGCCACGTTTTATTTGCGTGACTGCATCGGTCTGCACCAGTGCAATGTTGAGTAACGAGGGGTTTGCAGTTCGGGCTTCATAAGTGACATGAACCAAATTTCCCGCAGCTTTTGCAACAGTAATAATCAGTTTAGATTCACCGGCGGCAGTGTTTTTTGCCAGTTCGTTCCTCAGCTTTATTTCGTTGGAACCAACAAATTCAGTGTGTCCGTTCACAACCAGTTGAGGAGTGTAAACGCCTTCTGTGGCAAGGTGCTTTGCATATTCCTGCTGCCTGGCACTCCATTCCGGCTTGCTGAAAACATCTTTCCACCCCAACCTGTTCCAATAGTCAACATGGTAGGCCAGTATGAACAAATTGTTATGGCTCTCTGCTTTTATTTTACCAATTAACTCATCCGCAGGCGGGCAACTTGAGCATCCTTCTGAGGTGAATAATTCCAGCACGGAGAAGCTTTTATCTGCCTCATTTGGGACTACTTTGTTGCTTGCCGCAACAGCCTTCTTTGCCACAGATTGCTGACACATGAAACCTGTGGAAACAACCGTCAATAAAGCAATTGAGAGAATTGAAAAGCCAATTGTGTAATACTTTTTCATGCTGATTTTTTTATGGAAATAAAAGGAACGAAAATGCTCACAATCCGGTTTGTTAAACAAGGGATTTTGTGCTGACTTTAAGATGAAAAATGCCTTGCTTTTTTGCCTCAAAAACCGCTAAAAAGCTAACGACCGGTTGTTTATTAGTTTTATTTATCAAGGTTACCTTTTTTTCAACGGGGTATTAAAAGTGTAAAATGTACACATTTACAATTCTAACTTTCTGCACGCCTATCCAAATGCTAACTCACGATTTATCTTGCCACTAAAGATTGTTTTCACCCCCGGTTGTTTGCGGATGAAATGGGACTTCTAATTTTTTAAACTTTTCAAACAACATTTATTATGAAACAGACATTTTTGATTTTCTCAGGCAAAAAATTCATTGCCGCTACCTTTCTTGCAGCTACTATGTTCTGCACATCGGTGAATGCGAAAGCAGGTGTAACTACTGTGAATGCGAACAATGTAACCGGCGAAAAAACTGCCGTTCAATATACAGGCAGTCTCACCGATGCACTCATGTTCAAAGTTCATGTGAACAATCAAGCAGCGTCTAAATTTACCCTTACGGTAAAGGATGACAACGATGAAATTTTGTTCGTGAAATCTTACAGCGATGTGGACTTTAAAACAAGCAATTTAAACTGCTGAAAGGCGACCAGTACAGCAGTGTTTACGATTTCACCATTACCTCCGGTAACAAAGAAATAGAACAAAGCTATGTTGTCAACACCACCAGCCGTGTTGTGGACGAAGTAGCTGTGACAAAAAAATAAGACAATCGTGTTGTGCCGCACCTTCTGTAAAATGAAGAGGGTGCGGCATTTTTTTTATTAAAAAAAGGGTTTGTTTATCTCTTAAAAAATGGCTACCAGGCATTTTTTGTAAATGCCTCAGCCTTTGTGACAATAGCAAGTATATCCTGTTTGTTCATGCACTTAAAATGACCCAAAGGGCATTTGTCGTAACCGATTTTGCTGCATGGTCTGCACCACAATCCTTTCACTTCCATGATGTCATGAGCCACCATTGCATTGCCATAATATGGAGCCATCCCAAACCGTGGAACCGTGTTGCCCCACACGCTGATAACAGGTTTCTTGAAAGCGGCTGCAATGTGCATCAGGCCTGTGTCATGGGTCATGATCAGTTTTGCCCTGCGTACTAAATCCGCACTTTCGTTGATGTTGAATTTTCCGCAGGAATTATAAATTTTGATGGGGTCAATGGCGGCTATTTCACTGCCCAGTTTCATGTCTTCCGGACCGCCCAATAAGATGATGGGATGGTCAATGGTTTTGCAGAGTTCCTGTAGTTTTTTGAGGGGCAATTTTTTGGTGTTGTGCGCCGCTCCTATTACTATTCCCACATAACCCAGCGACTGTGCGGCAGGAATGTCACCATCCGGCACAATGTCGTTTTTAGGGATGAAATAATCCAGCCCTTTGCCATCGTTTCTCACACCAAATTGTTTCACCGTTTCCATGTACCTGTCCACAATGTGAATGTTGGGCAAGACATTTATTTTCAAACCCGTGAGCAGCCATTTTTGAACATTCAATTTATTGAAGGACACAGAAGGCACTGTTTTCAA
>JAYTGA010000087.1:0-13212 GCA_043733905.1 Segetibacter sp. | reverse complement strand
AACCCCAAAGCCACGGCTATATTGTTTATAAAATAAAAGCCAAGCCAAACGTGCAGGTCGGCGATGTGATTAAAAACAGTGCCTCTATTTACTTCGATTACAATCTGCCGGTAAAAACCAATACAGAAATGACTACGGTTGTCGCTGATGCACTGCCTTTGAAACTCCTAACTTTTACCGCAAGGAAACAAGACAAGGCAAACCTGCTGCAATGGACAACCTCCAACGAAATAAAAGTTGACCATTTCATCGTAGAAAGAAGCCTGAATGGAAGGGACTTTATAGCCATTGGAACAGTAAAGGCAGGAGCAAACACAGGCAACTACTCCTACACAGACCCAACGACAAACGGGAAACAAGAAACGCTTTTCTATCGTTTAAAAATGCTTGACAAAGACGGCCAATTCACCTACAGCCCCATCCGCCAAATAACAATTAACCATTTACAATTAACAATTGCTCCCAATCCCGCCCACAACATAGTCACCATATCCGGCACCAATCTCAAAACCATAATCCTTGTGGACAATGCAGGTAGAACAGTACTGACAAAGGCTGCAGGCAACAATCAGCCGGTTGAAATATCAATAGGCCATTTGCCCAAAGGGCTATACCTGCTAACAGCAACAACAGCAGATGGAAATACGCAAAGCGAAAAGCTAATGGTGAAGTAAAGAAGTTGGATTATAAACTAAAAGAGGACGGTTAGCATTGTGCCAACCGTCCTCTTTTAGTTTTTGTTCAAACGCGATGGCTAAAAGAAAAAATCAACAAAGATGTTAGTAGCAAGATATTAGTAGCAAGTATTTAGTAGCAAGTATTAAGACAAAATCAATGAACCAATAAACCAATTAACCAATAAACCTCTTTTTTACTGTTTTGCCAGCCATTTCATATACCCGACCGTCTTAAAACGGTTTCTGTTCTTTGCCATATCAATCACCATATCCTGTCGTGGAAGGTTTTTCCACTCAAAAACAGGAGCATATTTATCTTCGGTTTGCTGAAATTGATCCAGTGCAGTGAGGGTAAAAGCATGTAAAATGCACATTCTGCGGATAGTGTTTTTCTTGTTCTTTTCACTGGTATGGCAGCTTCGGACAATGGCGTGCAGGACTCTACATTCCCCCAGGAAAAAATCTCTGACCTGCTGAATGCTCTCAGCTTTGTTGAAGTAGGTATAAATGCCATTTTGTGTATCGAAATACATGTCAAAACTGTCGTTAGTCAGTTGCCCAACAATGGCAGATTGGTAAATGAAATCACGTTCCTGTTGTGTCCAATCTTCATCCACAAGCGTGGCGAACATGAGCGATGTGTTGCCGTTCTTTTCCCTGCACAGGTGAACGATTTCTTCTATTGTAACATCAGGGTCAAGCTGCCTGCCCGACTTTGCCTGCCACTCCAAAGCTATTTTTAATTGGGTTAAATACTTATCACTCAGCGGCCAAAAGCTTTTCAGTTCGTTGTTAAGCGCAATCAGCAGTTTGGCCTTTGTGCTAATGGCCTCCTGCCTGATGTCGGCACTCAGCAGCATGAATATTTCGTTGCGTGTCCAGTTGTCTTCGTCTATCAAATCGTCGCATAGGGTCGCCATAGCACCAACGAGGGTGAGACGTTTCGTTTCATCTTTGCTTAGTTTCCTGCCCTTGAGCGATACATACATTTGCGCACAGGCCAGCACGGTGTACATGGGGTAATAAAACAGCACTTTCTTTTTTTCCGAAGGAGCCAATTCGTAACCCAATGCCCTGCAATGCCTGTCCACCATCGGTTTCAGCCATCGGTTAATGAAAGCCCTTTGGCAGTAGCCGTCCATTGTGAGGCTGAGTCCATATCGTAATGTTTGAAGTGTGTTCATGTAAAGTCTGTATAAAATTTTCAGACCAGTCTCATCGTCGTGAATTTGAAATTAAGATTGCTTACTTAAACAACATCCTGAAATAAAACGCCGGTTTCATCAATATCTTTTTCTTCTTTTCCACTTCGGCAAGTGCCTCTATCAGGAACTGTTGCAGGTACTTGCTCTGACGTGCTTTTTTAATCACAAAATTGAACAATCGGGGATAGCGAACCACATGCTGCAGAGTGCGGCTGATTTTAAATTCGTTCCACATGCGGCGGTAAATTTCTTTGTCATAAGCTTTGTTGAATGAGGCTGAGAAATCCTTTTGCTCAAAACATTTTACCAGGTGCTCTGCCGCCACACGTCCGCTGCGGATGGCGTTGGCTATGCCTTCGCCGGAGAACGGGTCTATCAGCGCAGCCGCATCGCCGAGCAGCAGAAAACGTTCGCCGCTCAGGTTTCTTTTCTTTGAACCAAGGGGCAATCCATAGCCTTTGATGGTTTCCAACGGCCGTGCATCTTTAAACCGCTCCACCAGGTGCGGGTGGGTTTTCAGCAGGTTTGTCAGCGTTTCTTTCAGGTTCACCTTTTTCTTTGAAACAGTGGACGACAACATGCCGATGCCCACATTTGCTTTGTTGTCCGCCAGCGGAAATATCCACAAATAGCCGGGAAGAATGTCTTTGAAAAAATGAAGCTCAATAAAATTTTCTTCGTGAAACGAAGCCACGTTTTCGTAGTAAACCCGCAACCCTGCACTGTAATGATTCTTCTCCACCTTAATATCTCCAAGATGCTTTGACACCACAGAGTGTGCGCCGTCTGCACCCAAGACCATCGCCGCTTCAAAACTTCCAGAAGTAGTGCTGACGGTTGTTTTGTCGGTTGCAGTTTCCAAATTTGTAACCGCGCAATTTTCAAAAACCGTGACCCCGGCAGCTTGTTTGGCATGGGTAAACAAGAGGTTGTCGAAACTCAGTCGTGTGCTGATGTAGCCGTGGCTTTTTTTGCCTTTGTAAATGAAAGGAATGTCAATGTGGTTGTGGTCAGGAGAAAATATTTTGACCCCGTAAGAGGCAATTTTGTCTTGCATTTGGCTAAAATCCGCAGCCAGGTTTGCCGACAACATGTCCAGTTGGTTAATCACATCCACACTCAGTGCATCGCCACAGGTTTTGTCACGGGGAAAAGAAGCCTTGTCAAGCAAAGCAACACTCAGCCCGCTTTCAGCCAGCTTAATGGCGCAGGCACTACCCGCAGGCCCTGCACCAACAATCACTACATCAAACTTTTTTTGCAACATGAATGAACGATATGAACGCCAAATATAAGTTGGAATGTTGTTACGGCTGCTTTGACGGGAATGAGGGCAACGCATTAAAATCAGAAACGTAACATTTTTAATATTTTAGTCCGCCCCGGCGGATGGCATTATTATGAAAAGCGGTTAATAAATTCCTTTCTTAAAGCCCCGAAGGGGTGGCATTTGTCTCTAATGCCACCCCTTCGGGGCTTTAAAACCAACAATCTATTCTATTTCTACATTAATGACACCCTTTCAGGGCTGAAGCGTTTTAATGCGTTTGCCCTGAAAGCGGAATGAAGTCATCCACTTAACATTTTCTCATTTTGTCATCCCTGCCCAAGTGCTTACCTTCGCAATACGATTGTATGAAGCCGGATTATCCACATAAAATTTTTAACGACAGATGCAATTCTTACGTCTGCCTCATGGAAGCCTTAGCCACAGATTCGAAGAAGAATGATGAGTTATGAATGCAGAATGATGAATTGTTGCATGATTCAGTTTATACTCCCTACTTAACACCTATCACCTCACACTTAACACTTAATAACGTGTCAACTATAACAGCAGAACAAGAAGTATTGAAAACAGGTACTGATTTTCTCCCCCTTCACGGGACTGATTATGTAGAATTTTATGTGGGCAATGCCAAGCAGGCCGCCCATTATTACATGAGTGCTTTTGGCTTCCAGGCACTGGCTTACGCTGGCCCGGAAACGGGCATGATGGACAGGGCAAGCTATGTGGTTCGCCAGCATAAACTCACCATTGTTCTCACCACTCCCATCCGAGCCAATAACCCGATTGCAGACCACATTTACAAACATGGTGATGGTGTAAAACATATTGCCCTGATGGTGGATGATGCAACAGATGCGTGGAAACAAACCACAAGCCGAGGTGCAGACAACTACCTGAACCCCGCCACCAGCAGCGATGCCAATGGCGAAATCATTATGAGCGGCATCTGCCTCTATGGCGACACCGCGCATTTATTTATCGAACGAAAAAACTACAAAGGCGTGTTCATGCCCGGCTATCGTGCATGGAGCAATCCATTGTTTCAACCTGCTGACACGGGTCTTTTGTATGTTGACCATTGCGTAGGCAACGTTGGCTGGAACCAGATGAACAAGTGGGTCAAATTTTATGAAGATGTCATGGGCTTCAAGAACATTTTGTCCTTTGACGACGAAGATATTTCTACCGAATACTCAGCCTTAATGAGTAAGGTGATGAGCAATGGAAATGGCTTTGTAAAATTTCCCATCAACGAACCTGCCGAAGGCAAAAAAAAATCACAGATAGAGGAATACTTAGAGTTTTACGATGGCGAAGGTGTGCAGCACGTTGCTATGGCCACCAACGATATTGTAAAAACCGTGAAAGACCTGATGAGCCGCGGCGTTGAATTTCTGAAAGTGCCAACCACTTACTACGATGACCTCATAGACCGTGTCGGCACCATTGACGAAGACATTGAACCACTGAAAGAACTGGGCATTTTGGTGGATAGGGACAACGAAGGTTATCTCCTCCAACTGTTCAGCAAACCCGTGGAAGACCGACCCACATTGTTCTTCGAAATTATTCAGCGTAAGGGTGCAAAGAGTTTCGGTAAAGGTAATTTTAAAGCCCTGTTTGAAGCGATAGAGAGGGAGCAGGCTGAGAGGGGGAATTTGTGACAAGAGCCGTTTAATGTTTAGAGTTGAATGTTTAGTTCAAACATAAACGTTCATCTTTTTGTCACAAGCATTTGTTCCCTTATTGAACGACAGTGGCGACAGTCTATCCCGCATTTTAATCGGGACTCCGTTCAAAAGTTGGAATTCTATTTGACTTTTTATACCGTTTATTATTTCACGCAACTAAACAAAGAAAGCAACGAACACAAAGCTTTGTTTCTTTGTAATCCTTGTTTCTTTGTATGAAACTAATCTGCTTGAAATTTGCGAATTCTAAAATTTTTAAAGCAAGACCATGAATACTTTCAGTATTGACAATAAGAAGTATGTTGTGATTGAAGAAAAGCAGTTTGAACAACTGCAATTATTAGCAGCAAGAAAAAATAAACCGGTTATGAAATTATCATTAAAGGAAGGGGAAAAATTAAGTTACAAACTGATGAATAAATTGGCAAAAGCTTGATGAAAAATTTTGGACAGTATGTAGCAAAACATAGGCAAAGCTCAACAAAGAAATAAAGATGAACGGAGCGTCGCCAATGTCGCTCCACAAAGGACTATAGCTGGTGTCCAAATAAAAATACAATGTGATTAAACACTAAATATTCAACACTAAACAGTTTTTCATGCCTCATTATCATACCCTCGGAAACATTCCCCACAAGCGCCACACACAGTTTATAAAGGAAGATGGCGAATTGTATTCCGAACAACTGTTTTCGACCGAAGGGTTTTCGAACGATTATTCTTTGCTCTACCATGTCTATCCGCCAACGCAGATTATTAAGACAGAAAAACCTGTGAATATCGCCCCGGAAATAGCGGAAGAAGAAATGCTGAAACATCGCAGCCTAGATGGTTTCAAAATAAAACTGGCCAAAGATTATCTTGACAGCCGCACACCTGTTTTGGTCAACAGCGATGTTCATATTGTAATAGCCGCACCGCAAAACAGTGTGACGGAATATTTCTACAAAAACGCCGATGCCGATGAAATGATTTTTGTACACGAAGGCTCGGGCATTTTGAAAACCATGTATGGTGACCTTTCTTTTTCTTACGGCGATTACCTCATCATTCCCCGTGGCACCATGTATCAGCCACATTTCAACGATGAAAACAACCGCCTGTTTATTGTAGAATCTTTCAGTCCCATCCGTTTTCCAAAGAGATATTTGAGCAAATACGGGCAGTTGCTGGAGCATTCGCCTTACTGCGAACGAGACATCCGTCCTCCATCCAATTTGCAAACACACAATGAGAAAGGTGATTTTTTAGTTCGCACAAAAAAGAAAGGAACGCTGTACAACATCCATTACGCCTCCCACCCGTTTGACGTTGTTGGTTGGGATGGTTGTTGCTATCCCTATGCCTTTTCCATTCACGATTTTGAACCTATCACAGGCCGTGTTCACCAGCCGCCGCCAGTCCACCAAACGTTTGAAGCTAACAACTTTGTGGTCTGTTCTTTTGTGCCACGATTATACGATTATCATCCGCTATCCATTCCTGCCCCCTACAACCACAGCAACATAGATAGCGATGAATTGTTGTATTATGTGGACGGTGATTTCATGAGTCGCAAGAACGTGACCCGTGGCATGATGACATTGCATCCCGCAGGCATTCCACACGGGCCGCACCCAGGTACGGTCAAGAAAAGCATTGGCGCAAAAGAAACAAAAGAACTGGCCGTGATGGTGGACACATTTCACCCGCTGATGCTAACAAAGCAGGCTATTGAAATTGAAAATGAAGGATATACGGAGAGTTGGATTGAATGAGGGATAAAGGCAAAAGTGAGAAGGCAAAACATTAAAGTGAAACAACCTGAACTATAGTCATTTTAATTCCCTTGTGCAATACGTCGAAGGTAATCGTCAAACAATGGAACGGTAAAGTCAATTTTTCCATAAGATGGTGCGTAAATGAGTCCTTTATCAATCAGTTTACTCCGGTAAGTACCCACATGTTGGCTATTCTTTTCAAGACATTTTCCGATAAGTGAAATATCGTAAGGTGCCACAGTTTGTTGCGCCATACAGGCAAGAAAACGTCTTTCTTCTTCTGTGCTGCGGTTATACCTGGCCTGGAAAAATCCATTGTCTAAACTGTTCATGGCAATAGGTATTGCACGCTCTAAATCTTCGACTTTTGCAATGTTGCCAATTGCCTCATCCCAAAGCGCCTCGCCAAACTGCTGTATGAAATAAGGGTATCCTTTTGCAATGGCGATAACTTTAGCAATAGTGTCATCTGCAATGTCAGCCCCTTCCTGTTGAAATGGTTCCTGAATGGCAAGCCGTGCACTCTTTTCATCCAATGGGCCAATGGACTCATAGACAAACCTTTCGGCATAGCTTTTTGCTTCTGCTGCACGGGCTAATAAGCTGGGCAAACCGGCAGGTACGAATGTGACTGGCAATTGTTCCTGACCTACACGGTGCATGGCACTTAACAATGCCGACATATCTTTCTTATTCAGGTTTTGCACTTCATCTATCAGGAGGCAAACATGCTTTCCCTTATCTGCTGCCAATGTTCCAAGTTGGGTTAAAAGTAATGGCAAGTCATCCGCAAAATTTCCAGAATCGGCCTCACCTATTGTTAAGTCCAAATCAAGTCCAAATTCAAAATCGCTGTATTTGAAAGAAAGGTTGCGCAAAATTTTTACTAATCGGTTGTAATGCTCTTTTAATTTTTCAATACTACTTAACTGGAGAATTAAATTTTTAATCCGGGTAAGTATAGCTGTTTGAAAATTAAATTCTGACACTTCGTCCACTTCAAATCGTTCGGTTAAAAATCCCATTTT
This sequence comes from Segetibacter sp., assembly GCA_043733905.1. GTDB lineage: Bacteria > Bacteroidota > Bacteroidia > Chitinophagales > Chitinophagaceae > Segetibacter. The sequence goes on along the minus strand of JAYTGA010000087.1, from coordinate 5,560 downwards.
TTTTGCATTCTTTTCTATCTGCAATAGCAAAACTGTTTTACCTACTCCACGGAGTCCATACATGAAAATTGGGGTTGGGGATTTGCCCAATTTCAGTCGTCCGAGCATAATTTCATAAGACTTTAAGACTTCATCACGCCCCACCAAAGCTGGAGGTATTTTGCCCGGACCTGGAGCAAAAGGGTTATTTAATGGATTCATATTTTTATAAGATTAAACAAAGTTAATGGGATAAACGATATTAATTGACTTCAATTAAAATTTTGCTCATGCTTATTTATCGTTAACACTTAAAAACAACCGCCAGCACCAGCACTTCCTATTTCCCCCTATTTAGCTTAGTTTCGCACCGCTTTACGCTTTCTGAAAACGATTGTTTTGCTACTTATTTTTTTATAAAAACCGGCTTTCAATTCAGCCTGGTAGCGCCATCATTTATCGGAGTGGCCGATAGCATTCAAAGTCAAATTTATTTTCAAAATGCCTGATCGAATTTATTTGGACAATGCCGCCACTACCTGCCTCGACCCGCAGGTGCTGGAAGCAATGATGCCTTACCTGACAAGTTGCTATGGCAACCCATCCTCTATCTACAGTTATGGCCGCGAAAGCCGCCTTGCCATTGAAAATGCAAGAAAGTCTGTCGCCAAAATTCTCAACGCTCACCCGGGTGAAGTTTTCTTTACCAGCGGTGGTACAGAAAGCAGCAACACGGCCATTCATGCTGCAGTGAGGGATTTGGGCTGCACTCACATTATTTCTGCAAAAACAGAACACCACGCCACACTGCACACGGTCGAACATTTTCAAAAAGAAGGGCTGGTGAAATTGAGTTTTGTGGACTTGTTGCCTACAGGTGCTATTGACATGGCCGACCTTGAAAAGCTGCTGTCTGAGAGCGATGGCAAATGCCTGGTCACACTCATGCACGCCAATAACGAAACAGGTGTGATGCTCAACATTCATTCGGTGGGTGAGTTGTGCAAAAAATACAATGCCATATTTCATAGCGATACTGTTCAGACTGTTGGTCATTTCCCTTTTGATTTAAAAAACACTCCTGTTGATTTCATTACAGGTGCAGGCCATAAATTTCACGGGCCAAAAGGTGTTGGACTGCTTTACATCAATGCGAACATCAAAATAAAACCGTTTGTTTTTGGCGGTGGACAAGAGCGCAACATGAGGGCAGGAACCGAAAACCTTTATGGTATTGTCGGCTTTGCAAAGGCATTGGAAATGGCTACGCAAAACCATGAGAATGACAAAAAGTATATCAATGGTCTGAAGAAATACCTGATGGAAGAATTACAGAAAAATATCGCCCATATTTCTTTTAACGGAGACCCAACGGGCAATTCACTTTATACTGTTTTGAGTGTGAATTTTCCTAAAACAGACAAGAGCGAAATGATTCTTTTCAACATGGACATCAACAACATTTGCGTAAGCGGTGGAAGTGCCTGCACCAGTGGTGCAGATGCGGGAAGCCACGTCATCAGGGCAATGCACCCCGGCAGCGACATGGTGACTGTTCGTTTTTCTTTCTCCAAACACAACACTAAAACCGAAATTGATACTGTGTTAAAGAAACTTGAAGACCTGATTTAAAAATTTATTTCAGTTTATATTGTCTTTAAAATCTGTCTTGCTGCTTTTTGGCCGCTCTTTAATGCGGCTTCAACAGTTCCCATTTCTGTTCCCTTATACAAACCTTCTCCTGCAAAAAAGAGCGTATTTTCAACTGGCTTGACCATAATTTTTCTTGCGGAGTCAGTGTGCAAAGTTGAATACGAATAAGCACCGCGGGTAAATGGGTCTGCCGTCCAGTTGTGGACTTTCCACCATTTTAATTGTTGTTGAAGTTCAGTTTCATTGATTGTCAAAATTCGGGATAGTGCCTGTAGTGCTAGTTGAAATATAGCTTCTTCATTCGCCTCTTTTAATTTTTCAGCTTGTGGACCTGCTATCCAGCCAGTGAGCAATGGAGAATTATCGGGATGTTGAGTCCACCATGTATTTACGGCTTCGTCAGTTATAGCATATAATAAGTGTTGCCAGTTCTTAGCTTCACTTCTTGTAAATATCTCAGTGTTAGAAATTGCTTCTTTAAAACAAAAGATAATTTTGATGACTGCACCAAAACCCAGCTTCTTTGCGGCTTCCTTTTTTTCAGTCAAAGCAGGTATGTAGCTAATTGCGCCTGTTTCATTATCGTTCGCCGCCCAGATGCCAATAGGAATAGTCAGCAAAGCTTTTGCTGCAGTAAAACGGGTGTTATTTTCATCCCTAACTTCTACTTTATTTTTTTCCCACTTTATTTCTTTCACTATAGTAGATAATATAATTTCTCCGCCTGAAAGTTTTATTTCATTTTCCAGAAAATTTATCAACTGTCCATAGCCCCCTACTGGCCTAAAAGTGTCTTCATCTTCACTTTCAAATTCCTCTGCAAAAGATTTTGTACTACACCTCCTGCTGTCTGCAGCATAATAGCCTTCTATGTATGAAATAAGGGATTTGCGCAGGCTTGTGTATTTTTCTTCGTAAAAATATTGCTCGAAAAAATCAGCTATACTTACATCATTTTCCAGCCTGTTCATTTGCGCTATCACTTCGTCAATTCCTTCTTCAAAATCTTCACTCCTCTTCCATTGTCCCCGGATGAGTTGCCAGGTTTCGCCATCAAGGCTCTTTTTCCTGAGACCTGCTTTCTTCAACAATTTTAAAGTGAGCGGAAGTTTTCCATGAATAAATTCAGCACCTGCTTCGTAATTTTCTTCTCCTGTTTGAATGGTGTGAATTCTGCCCCCAATGCGATTTCTTGCTTCGAGAACAGTCACCTTTAAACCTGCTTCAGTCAACAATTTTGCAGCCATTAATCCAGATGCTCCAGCGCCAATAATGATGATGTCCATCCTTCAAAATTAAAGACGAAAAGGGAAGATTAATTTTGGAAGGGAAAGCGCATCTGCAAAATTGTGAAAATAAAAGAGTTTTGATTTTTACAAAAATAAAAAAAATGAAACGCTTGTATCATCTTCACTTTCTGAAAAGTATATAAAAGGAGCCTCTAAAAACAAACAACTCCGCTAAAAAAGCAGAGTCGTTTGTTTAAACCACATCAAAATAATCAACCAAAAATCAAAAACCTATAACACCTAAACTTTGGGGGCTGCAGATAAAATTTCTCCAGAAACACCTGCTGCATATTTTTCAAAATTGGCAACGAATTGCTGTGCAAGGTTGCCTGCTTTGGCATCGTAAGCCGCTTTGTCACTCCATGTGTTTCTTGGATTCAAAATGTCGGAAGGTACGCCGGGACAACTTTTGGGCATGGCGTAGCCAAATGTTGGCAGTTGTTCAAATTCCACATTTTCAAGATCATCATTGAGTGCTGCTGTTATCATGGCACGGGTATAACCCAGTTTGATACGATTGCCCACACCATAGCAGCCACCACTCCATCCAGTATTGACAAGCCATACCTTCACATTATTTTCTCTCATTTTTTTGCCAAGCATTTCAGCATATTTGCCTGGATGAAGCGGCATAAAAGGTGCTCCGAAACATGCGCTGAAAGTTGATTTTGGTTCTGTCACTCCTGCTTCGGTACCAGCAACCTTTGCGGTGTAGCCGCTAATGAACTGATACATAGCCTGCGCCGGTGTTAGCTTGCTGATTGGTGGCATTACACCACTTGCATCGGCAGTAAGGAAAAATATATTTTTTGGGGTGCCGCCTATAGACGGTTCCAATGCGTTGCTGATATAATCGAGCGGATAACTGACACGTGTGTTTTCAGTAATTTTTTTACTACTGAAATCAATCTCATTCGTACCATCAATAAATGTCGTATTTTCAACAATTGCACCCGGTCGGATGGCATGAAAAATTTCAGGTTCCTTTTCTTCACTCAGGTCTATCACTTTTGCATAGCATCCCCCTTCAAAGTTGAAGACAGCATCCCTTGTCCAGCCGTGTTCATCATCTCCTATCAGTTTGCGATCAGGGTCTGCACTCAATGTCGTTTTTCCTGTACCGCTCAGTCCAAAGAAAATGGCAGTGTCGCCTTTTGCACCCATGTTGGCGCTACAGTGCATACTCAAGACATTCCTGTTTTCAGGCAAAATATAATTTAGTATTGTAAAAATACCTTTTTTCATTTCCCCTGTGTACCCGGTTCCGCCAATAAGAATTGTTTTGTGGGTAAATGAAACAATGGCAAAGTTGCCTTGCCTGGTGCCATCTGCAACAGGATCTGCATAAAACTCAGGAGCCTGAATGATGTGCCACTCTGGTGTAAAATCGTCGCCAAAAGAGTCTTCATGCATTAATTCCTCATCGTGTGGACGGAGAAACATGTTGTATGCAAATAAATTGCTCCACGGATTTTCGTTAATGACACGAATATTAATGCGGTAGTCATGGTGGGCGCAGGCATAGCAATCTCTAACCCATATCTCATCTTTAGAATTCAGATGGCTAATAAGTTTTTCCTTTAACTGAAAAAAATATTTTTCATCAATTGGTTGATTAAAGTTGTTCCAATGTACTGTTTCTTCAGTAATGGCATCTTTAACAATAAACTTGTCCTGGGGACTTCTTCCGGTAAATTCACCAGTTTTTATGACCAGGGCTCCGGTATTATTTAACTGGCCCTGATCAAGCGAAAGGGTTTGTTGAACCAGTTCTTCGGGAGAAAGCTGGTAATGAATGTTTAAAGCTTTGCTAATTCCCAATTCCATTAAATGCTCAATTGGAACCATAGTGGTTGGAGTTGTCATAAAGTGCAATCGTTTTTGAGTGAATTGCAAAACTATCACTTTAATTTTATCTAAAACAAACCTTTTTAAAAGGTAATATTGATTATTTTTTCTAAAAAAAATATGTTTTGTTAGAAAAAATTCAAAAAAACTTTTGTTTTCATAAAATTGATTGATCCAAAATGTGAAAATTTTGGAAAACGTGAAAATTTTATAAAACCCAAAGTCTTTTTATGTGTATTTTAAACACATTAAGTCACCTACCTAATATATAATAATCTGCAAGTGATAGTTATTTACCAAAAAATATGTAGTGAACAACCGCTACATCCTTAACTCTGCGCAACCAAAAAATGATTGAAGGATCGGTATAGGTACTGTATATAGAGTCTATAAATTAAAATCCCGAGCTACTTAATAGAAAATCTAAATCATATATTAACAGACAACTAATTATTCCCCCACCTAAATGAATCAATGGAAAGCCCAGACAAATCAAGTAGCCGGTCAACTACTGTCATTGCAGCTTCTTCAATCGTTTGAGGACGGCTGTAAAACGATGGAGTTGCCGGGCAAATGATACCGCCAGCCAGCGTGACTGTCTCCATGTTTCGTATGTGAAGGAGATTGTAAGGCATTTCCCGGAGCATTAACAGCAGTTTTCGCCGTTCCTTAAGCATCACATCAGCAGCACGGGTTACCAGGTCGTTGCTAATGCCGGTAGCAATACGCGAAAGTGTACCAACACTGCAAGGGCAAACAATCATGATGTTATATTTGGCGGAACCTGAAGC
>JAYTGA010000086.1:0-26689 GCA_043733905.1 Segetibacter sp. | reverse complement strand
CCATTTTGACCTTGTCGGAATAGTCTGGTTTCAAAATCTTAGGAATTAGTTGCGCTAAGTTAATAATCTTTTGCGGAAGTTATTTTGACAGCCTTACTACTGGGTTAGAGAACGGCCTTATAAAACTTAAATCAAAGAATGGGCTGGCAATGTGTACTAATAAAAAATGGGCTGACTTGTAGTTTCAATCATAATGACTTCCTATCGGGAATGTTTTACAAAAAACTATTTTGTTTTAATCCTGAAAAATCCTCGTTAGAATAACATTAGGCTTTCTCTATATCAAAATCGTAAAATTCAAGTAAGCTAGTCACATTTCTTTATCTAATTATTTAATGGGGAAATTTCCACACTCTTTACTTCATCTAAAAATAAATTAACCCAAGTTTCCTTTTTTAGATGGTTTTTAATATAAGCTAAGACGAGCAACAATAATTTTATCAAAAAACCTTTTTGCGTAACCCATGAATGGATTGAGCTGTGAGTTGTATAATTTCACTGATGCTTGTTTCTATTCGTTTTCTCATGGTTATTTTAATAAAAGCCTGCCAGGGCTTATCGGGTTTAAGGCTGTTAGACTTCCGGCTTATTTTTAAATCAATCAATTCCGTTTCTTTAAACAATTTCTCCAGTTCATATTCGGTATAGGCACTGTCGCCATACACAATACTTTCACCGGGTAAATCAACGGTCATCTTTCTCAATCCGTCAATATCATATTCGCTGCCAGGTACAAAAACACAGTTCGACAGGCACCCGTTTTTTGTGACAATTAACTATACTTTGACACCAAAAAAATATTCCCGTTTACTGGCATTATATCGACGCCATTGCCTGTTTTTCAATAATAATTTGCAACGACTGATCCGCATGTTGTGACAGGCTTTCACCGGAAATGAATCTATGATATACTCCAATTCCGCACAGATGTATTTAAACATCCTTCCAATATCCAAAAACATCCACATCACCAGTGCCGCTAAATGGTGAAACTGTTTAGTAAAATCACTCTTGCCTATCATATCAATTATGTTGTGTGAGCAAATATAATTGATCGAATGGCTTTGATTGCCTTTAAAAAAAAAGCGTTGAAACAAATGCAGTTGTAATGACTCCGCGGTCACTAAAACCTTTCTTAAACAATGCTCCTAATTATTGATCCCTTTGAGAATATCGTCTACTAAACAATAAATTCCAATAATTTTGTCCCGGAGCATTTGATTGGTTATTGGTTCGCAAAACAAAATTACCAACTCAAATGCTTTTTTGTTGGAGGAAATTTGCGTTAATTATTAAAATAGAAAAATTGCAAAGTGTATGCAAATAAAATAAAACACTTACAATTTTACATTGCAAGTGCTTGATTATTTAAGTGGACCCGCTAGGATTTGAACCTAGGACCACCTGATTATGAGGCAGTTGTTTACTTTGTGACTGTTAACAACGAAAAGGAAGTGAAGCTACGCGGTTGGTAGTGGAGAAATAAGATTGAATCAATGCAGTTAAAAAATGCCGGGTTGAATGCCCTGCATTTTTCTATTTACATGCCACTCAAAAAATAGCTTCCTGAAACTTTATCTATATCTTAAATAGGGAGTAGATATACTTTTGGGATACTTTCGTCATACTTTCCCATACATTTCACATACATCCTTATACACTCTTCATACATTCGTAATACACTTCATACATTCGGTGATGATTTCCATACACTACCATACTTTATCTATGCCTTTGAGTAGGCTTTGATGTAGGGTTGGTATATTGTAATGAGGTATTCTTGAAAACTGCGTCACAAAAAAATAACTTAGAAAAAGTTTAGCTTTTTTTGTTAATAAAATAACAAACCCCTAATTTTAATTTTTTGAAAGCAACCCCCCTATGTTTTCTTTCATTTTCCAGATTTCTAAATTGCCCTATTGGGTAATGTAGATTTATAGTCTTATTACTGGAACGGTTACTATCAGTTTTTCAATATCCTTTTACATTCAAATCCAAATTGTTGGATTCGCAATCAGTATTGTGAAGTTTAGTTAAGAATTGAGAAAAATGCTGACAAATTTTTAAACCATTTAGTTAATCCATAATTTCTATTTATGAAACTTTCTATTTCTTTTAAAAAGAGCCTTCTATTATTTAGAATTTTTTGTTTAGCTGTTTTATTGGAATTTTCCTTCGCAAGCCATGCTCAAACAATTGTATTGGGTTCATTCAATTTGAGTCTTTGTCAAAATAGCAACTTAGCTATCCCTTTTACTATTACAGGTACATTCAATTCTGGAAACATTTTTACTGCACAACTTTCTGATTCTGCTGGATCTTTTACTACTCTGACAAGTATTGGTACTCTTTCAGGAATTACCAGTGGAACTATTAATTCTGTTATTGCCAACAATCAAATTGCAGGCAATAAGTACAGGATAAGAATTATTGCGACTAGTCCATCAATCATGAGTGTGGATAATGGTAGTAATATCTCCATTAATTCTTTGCCTGCAATTACTATTACAGCTTCGCCTAACATAGTAATATGCATTGGCACGAAGGTTACTTTTAATGCCGCTGTAATTAATGGTGGAAGCAACCCGCAATACAAGTGGATTAAAAATAGAACATTGATAAGCGGCACTTTAGGCAATAGCTATTCAGATAGTACATTACATGATAATGATACTATCAAGTGTATTTTGACAAGCAATTCTGCTACATGTGGAAGTCCAAATATTGACACAAGTAATGAGTTGGTGATGTTCGTTGATTCCCTCTCATCGCTTTTATCACCAACAGCAATTCCTCCACGAATTTGTGTCGGTGATACAGCTCAACTTTTTGCAGGTATATCTACAAATAATTTTACAGTTTCTTCAATTCCATATATTTATATTCCAGTACCAACCAATGCTACAGTAGGTCCATCTGGAGATGACAATGTTGGAGGTCCATACCCTTTGCCATTCACATTTGATTTTTTTGGCAATACCTATAATCAATTTTACATTAGCACAAATGGCAATATTCAATTTGGTCCTACAACTGATTGGTCGTTCACACCAGGACCTTTACCAAATACAAGTGTCACGAATTTTGCAGCGTTATGCTGGTCTGATATAATAGTAGGTTCAAACGGTAATTCAAATGGTAAAATAAGATTTTTTGTAGATGGTGTAGCACCACGGCGAAAAATGGTGATTGATTGGGATAGTTGCGCCTTTTATGGGAATGCTTCCACAACGAGTGTAGCTGGGCAAATCATTTTGTATGAAACCACAAGAATTGTAGAAACACACTTGAAAAGATCCATTGGATTTGCGACAACTGGTGGTGGTATAAAAACCATTGGAGTAAATAATTTTAATGGTACAATAGGTGCCCCTGCACCTGCAAGAAATGGAACTGTTTGGCAAATTTCTACACCAGAGGCTTGGAGATTCATCCCAGCAGGAAATTATGTTTATGCTTGGAGTCCAGCTATTTCTCTAAACGATTCAACACTGCCCACTCCAATTGCAACACCGGATACTACAACAAAATATAAACTAAGAGTAAGCAACTCCACTTCGGGTTGCGTAGGGCAGGGAACTGTGACTGTTAGCGTTGGAGGTGTTGCCGATACTATTAATCTAAGAGGATGTGATAGTGCAAGTTATCGGAACATTATTTATCATAATAGTATTTCAGTAAAGGATACTCTTAAAAATATCAAGGGATGCGACAGTATTTATTTACTGGTTAAAATCACAGTTTTTCATCTTACCCCTATTATACAAAACATTAGCGTAAAAGGATGCAATAGTATTGTTTATAATGGAATTACTTATACTAATTCTACAACCAAAGTTGATACCATTAGAAGTGTTTTTGGTTGTGACAGTGTACACAAAGTTGCAACCATCACTATTTACCATATTACTCCTATAACCCAGCAAATCAACCTTTCAGGTTGCAATGGGGTTGTCTATAATGGAGTTACATACACATCTTCTATAGTTCTACGAGATACAATCCAAAGTGTTCAGCAATGCGACAGTGTCTATAAAATAACGAATATCGTTGTTCATCAAATTTCACCAGTCAACAATAATCTTACATTAAAAGGATGTAATTCAGGAGTTACTTACAATGGGGTCATCTATAATGCTTCAACGGTTTTAAAAGATACTATCAGGAGTTACGAAGGATGTGACAGTGTTTATAAAACTGTATATATCATTGTCACCTACATCAATCCTTTGACTCCTGCTAACAATCTGTTACCTATTAACAATGCTACCATCTCAAATTTTCCTGTAAGCTTTTCCTGGAATCTCGTAGCAAATGCGCAGTACTATGATTTCTATTTATGGCTTTCTACAGGTTCTGTTCCTACTACTCCTACAATTGCAAATCTTTCGCAAATAAATTTTGCTTACAGCGGTCAATTACAGTATGGCAGCACATATAAATGGAAAATAGTGGCAAAATTCGGTGCCTGTACTTCCGAATCAGCAATACAACAATTCTCTACAAGGCTACTTCCCGACCTTATAGTAGATTCTGTAACTGTGCCTATAACTGCAACTTCTGAATCCGACATCACTGTTAAATGGAGGGTTAAAAATCAGGGTTTAGGAAGCACTGTTAGCGGATGGAACGATTACGCCTATTTTTCAGACTACCCTGGTTTTGTATGGGGTGGAAATGCTGTGTTAATTGCAAGTCCTGGCAATTTTAGTTCCCTAAGTCCCGGCACAACTTATACCTCTAATAGCTTTACATATCACATACCAGTTGGCTACCAAGGTACTTATTATGTTTTTGTAAAAACAAACGCTTATGGCCAGGAAGCAGAAATAACAGATACCAATAATACAAGAATAAGTATCCCCATCACCGTTACTTTAGCTCCTCCACCAGATTTAAAAGTTGACTCTTTAGTAGTGTCACCAACAACTGTTTTTTCTGCCTCTCAGCTTAATGTGAAGTTCAATATAAAAAATGCTGGAACCGTACCTACGAATGCTTCTTCGTGGACTGACAATATTTATTTAAGCCAGGATGCTGTTTTTAATAGCAATAATGCCACTCTGCTTCAAACAAACTATCACAACGGTACACTTGCAGTTAGCGGTTATTACAAAGTAAATGCTACGGTGACCTTGCCCCAATATATTGGCGGTACCTACTACATCCATGTGGTTACAGATGCAGCCAACAATGTTTTTGAAAATTCAAACGAGAATAACAATACCACTACAAGTTCACCAATCACAGTGGTATTATTACCAACACCTAACCTGACTGTAAAAAATCTGACTATACTCAATGACACAGCTTCCAACAATCAAGGAATCAATTTGCAATGGACCACGGTAAATGAAGGAGCTATAACAGCAAAACCTTCGTGGGCTGAGAATGTATATCTATCTGCTGATACTATTTTTAATGAAAGTTCAGACCCTGTTTTTGGCAATGCCTATAGACAGGATTCGATTATTTCTTTAGCTGCAAATACAATCCAAATAAACAAAAATGTTCCTTATAATACACCCGAAGGGAATTATTATTTCTTTGTAAAAACGGATGTTAATAACAGTATTTTTGAAACTGCAGCCGGTGAACTGGATAATGTATCCAAATATGCCGGATCTATAAGAATTGTAAATGCCGACCTTGTACCCACATTATTTACAACTCCTTCTACTGCTACATCCGAGCAAACAATAACGGTAAGCTGGAACGTCTCTAACGCCACAAGGGCTACGATTTACAGTAATGGCTGGTACGATAAGGTTTATCTTTCTACAGACAACGCCATAAGCTCCGGCGACATCGTTTTATCCAATGTGCTTATAAATACCTTCATCGGGCCAAATGGTAATTATATTTCCCAAGCCACGTTTACAATTCCTGTAGGAATTTCCGGAAGTTATTTCCTGATATTAAAAGCAGATGATGGTGATGCAGTGTTTGAAAAAAATGAAAGCAATAACACCCTTTCTAAAGCAATTGCCATTACACTTGCTCCGTGGGCTGATTTAAAAGTAACCAGTGTAACGCCTCCGTCAAGAGATACTGTCGGAACTTTTATCAATTTTAGTTATACAGAACAGAATATCAGTACAGGTGTTTTGCAAAACAGAACATGGAACGATGCTGTTTATTTATCGCCAACAGCTACTTTAAATGATCCCAATGCAATATTGCTTGGGAACATTAATCAGGCAGGAAGAACTTTAAATGCTTCGCAATCCTTTACCCAGTCGGCAAGTTTGTATTTGCCAACAAGTATAGACTCAGGTACTTATTATTTGCTGGTAGTTGCTGATGCAAACAATTCAATTTTTGAGAACACGGGGGAAAATAATAACCGCACTGTTAGTTCAGCCATTTTAATCAAGAAATTAACCGTTATTGTTGTCGTCAATCACACACCCCATGTTGATTTGGCTGTAATTAGCGGCAAAGTAACTGATACCAGTGTAACAGCGGGAAAGCCTGTAAATCTGCAATGGACAGTTAAAAACGTAAGTGACTCGTCCACTACTGTTACTCCGTGGACAGATGCAGTTTACTTAAGCAACGATAGTGTGCTGAACAGTGGCGATCAACTGCTGGGAACTTTTGGGGTGAATGGCCCGTTGGTTTCACATGCTACTTACACACAAAATGTAAGTGTGGTTGTTCCTCAAAATGCTTCCGGTACATTATATTTTATTGTAACTGCCGATAACGGAAACGTACACAACGACACCAACAGGATTAACAACAACCTTGTTCTTAAAAACAATGTAGGTGGAAATGTTATTGTGATTATTGTGCCGCCACCTTGTGATTTAATTCCATTGAGTATAACCACTCCGCCTAAGATTTACAACGGACAACCTGTGAAAGTGAAGTTTTCTGTAAAAAACAACGGAACAGGTGTAACACCGGCTAAAACATGGAAAGATCGTTTCTATTTATCAACAAATACGGTGCTGGATGCAGGAGATATTTTGATTGGGACTTCCACCCGTAACGATTCTTTACAGGCGGGTGCTCAATACACTGATTCGGTAATGGCAAACATTCCTGCAACTTTTTCCGGCAATTATATCCTCATAATTAAGACAGATGCAGACGACAATGTGTATGAGCCGAATGATAATAACAATGTTGCTTTTTCAGGCATTAATATTACTCAACAATCACCCAGTGATTTAATTGTTGCCGGCATAACCACACCAGTGGGTACACAAATTTCCGGCTCTAACATATCGGTCAACTGGAATCTTAAAAACGTAGGACCTAATCCCGCTATAGGTTATTTGAAAGAAGCAGTTTACCTGTCTAAAGACTCCATACTAGATGGAAACGATGTGCTTTTCGGTACTACCGAATCAACCATCAATCTTCCATCGCTTGGTTTGGAAAACCATGTATTAGCTGCTACCTTGAACAATGTGAGTGTGGGTGATTATTATGTCATTGTCCGTACAGATTTATTGAACAACATTGTAGAGTTAAGCGATTCCAATAACGTCACCATTTCTACCTCGCTACTTAATGTGAATGTAAAGGAATTGATCCTAAATGTGGTTAAGACAGATAGTATAAAAGGCAGTTCACCCCTCACATATAGAATTGAAATACCAGCTGGCTTGAAGGATGAAACATTGTCCGTAAAACTAACAGGTGATTCGGTCAACAATCCTGCTAACAGGCTTTATTTAAGTTACAATACTATCCCATCAGCCAATTCATTTGACTTTGCTTCATTGGTTCCTTTCCAGTCAAAACAGGAAGCGATTGTTCCGGCATTGAAGCAAGGCACTTATTATTTAACCGGGCTGGGACCTGTTGCTTCTGCGGATACACAAAAGGTTACTTTACTGGCTAAAATTATTCCATTCAGCATAACAGATGTAGATGCCAAACAAGGTGGAAATACCGGCTCTGTAACAGTAAAAATAAGTGGTGCTAAGTTTGAGACCAATACCCTCTTCAAACTGGCAGCGGGTGGCAATGAAATCATTGCAGACCATCTCACTTACGTCAATTCCACCACTGTATTTGCCACTTTCAATCTAATTGGTAAGTCGCTAGGGTTTTACACAGCTAAAGCCGTTAACAGTGTGGGTACTGTTACACAGTTAGCCAATGCCTTTGAAATTGTTACCGGTTCTCCTGGTGGCGGCCTGCCAGGCAGTGGGTTTACCTGCAGCATTGACAATGTAGGCTTTGATAATAATTTTGAAGTGACCGACCAGCACCCAAGAACGGCCAGAACAAACACCACAGCCACTATCACTATTATTTTCCGGAATACAGGCAATGTGGACATCCCTATACAGAGAAGAGTATTTACAAGTCCCAAACAGGTCTATATCAATTTTGCGCAGTCATACACAGATAGCTTGAACAATGTTTTACTCGAATGCAAAGAGGCCGGCGGCCCCCCTGATATTTTGCGGCCCGGTGCAATTGGCTACATAAAGGTCTATGCCCGTATAGTAGGCGGTGCGCATGAAATCATCAATTTCCTGGTAAACGAATAAACCCACTATTCTTTAGAAAAGAAAAATAAAACATCATGAAAAAGCTATTAATCTATATATTATTCCTCCTTCCCGTTTTCGCCTTTGGACAAAACATACCGCGGCCTAATATACCTGCCCCGCATGGCTTGGCTGTCAACAGTTATACCGGTAACCTCTTTTACCAGAGAAATGAAATGAGCCTTCGGGGAACGGGCTACCGGGTTTACCAGTCCTTCTATTACAACGCCGCTACCGACACACTGGACTATGGCTACGGGCATGGCTGGTCTTTCTATTACAACATCTTTTACATAGAAACAGCCAACTCCATTATCATTCAGCACAGCGATGCTAAAAAGGATACTTTCCTGTTGTCTGGCGGTGTGTATGTATCACCAACAGGGGTTTTTGAAACATTGACAAAAGCAGGTGGGGTAGTAACCCTGAAATCGAAAGATGGCAGACAGCAGATATTTGGCGATGCCACACACAAGAAGATAACCAGCATGACAGATGCCAATGGTAACTACGTGGTCATACAGTACAACGGTGCTTATCCTGCTAAAATCAGGAACTCAACCGGCAGGTGCCTGTTGCTGAATTGGCAAAACGGGCATTTGAATGATGCAAGTGACAGCGCTAATCCATCAAAGAAATACATTTACACTTACGACAGTAAAAATGACCTAATCAAAACAACCAATCCTTTAGGCGGAGAAATGCGTTTTGAATACCAGTACTACAACATTGTAAGGCTGGCTGATGAAGATGGCAACCCGGTAGTAGTGTCTTACCTGGCAGGCAGGGTAAAGCGCATAGTCTCTTGCAATACCGAGCAGGAATTCATTTATGTGGACGGGCAAAACAAAACCTATGTAAGCCAGAAAGCGCAAAGCGGCACCATAACCAATGGGTACATTTTCGATGCTCAAAACAGGCTGTCTGCCTTGAGTGATGCTGATAAAAAACAAACAACCTTTGCCTACGACAGCAAAAACAACCTCGTTGAATGGAAAGACTTCAAAGGTTTATCTACAAAGTATGAGTATGACAGCAAAGGCAATGTTCTAAAGGAAACAGACCCCAAAGGCAACGCCACCATTTACACTTACGAACCAACGTATAACAGGATGGCAAGTGTAAAAGATAAGCGAGGAAACACCACAACACTAACTTACGATGCCAATGGCAACTTAAAAACAGTGGCGAAGCCGGGTAGCTCTCAAAGCTTTACTTATGATGCCAGCGGCAGGATATTGACCGCAAAAAATGCCAATGGTAAAACAACCACTTACCAGTACAATACAGACGGTGATCTGGTGCAGATACTATACCCGGTAGGAAGTGTGCAATACCAATACAACGGCAATTGTTGCGGAGTTAGCAAGATTATAGATGCCAACGGCAACACACAAGAAATGACCTATGACCTGATGGGCAGACCCACCAGCGTAAAGGATAAGACAGGCAATACAATAACTTATGTGTATGATGCCGCCGGAAATGTGATAAAAGAAATAGACCCGAAAGGCATACCCAAAGAGTACGGCTACGATGCACTGAACCGACTGAACAGTGTGAAGCTGAAAGTGGGCACATGGCACTACGACTACGACGGGCAAAGCAACCTGGTAACCATAACCGATGCCAACGGCCACAAAACAAACTATGAATACAACAATAAAAGCCAGTTGACAAAAGAAACAGATGCCATCGGCAACAGTACAGGATACAGCTATGACCTGAATGGCAACCTTGTAATCCGAAGCGACCCTAATGGTAATGTGGTAAACTATAAATACGATGAACTCAACAGGTTGACCGAAAAAAGCTATACCGGCAACACCGATAAATACAGCTACGATGCGGAAGGCAATATGGTGAGTGCCTACAACAACAACATAGCCTACACCTTTAATTACGATAACCTGATCAGGCTGCTGAAAAAAAATATAATAACCTGGGGTAAGTCGCTTACTTATGCCTACGACAGCGCAGGCAACCGCAAGCTGATGATAGATTACGAAGGCGATAGCACTACTTACAACTATGACAACAATAACCGCTTAACAAGCCTGAAAAACCCTTCCAATCTTACCACTTCTTTTCAGTATGATTTAGGTGGCAGAACTACTAAACAAATAAACGGCAACGGCACCTATACCACCTATCATTATGACCAGGCAGGCAGAATGGACAGCCTAGTGAATTGGAAAAATAGTACTACAAAAATTTCTTTTTTCTATTACAATTTTGATCAGTACGGCAACCGAACCAGCATGACGGATAAGCATGGTTTGAGTACCTACACTTATGACTCTGCTTACAGGCTTACTAAGGTAGTATATGCCGACGGCTCTATAGAAACTTTTGAAATAGACGGCACGGGCAACCGTACCAAACGAGTAAAAAATAGTGTAGTGACACCATACACTTACAACAATGCCGATCAGGTTCAAACTGGGGGTGTAAGTACTTATGCTTTTGATGCCAACGGCAATACTATTCAGCAAAATGATAGCCTGCAAAGAGTTTATAGATATGATGGGGAAAATCGGTTATTGGAAGTACGATTAAATCCACAAAAGAAAGTTTTGTATCAGTATGACCCTTTAGGGGACAAAATTTTCATGCAAGACACATCAATGCAAATTTCAAAATTTATATACGATGGGGTTAATTTATTATCAGAGTTAGATGTTTCAAACACAAATAAGAAAAAATATTGTAGTTCTTTCGAGGTTGATAGTTGGTTATCTGTTAACAAAGCTGGAAATAATTTCTTTTTTGCTAAGGATGGACTAAATAGTATTTCTGAAATTACTAATTCAATAGCTAATTCGGAAAATCAATACAGATATGATATATATGGAAATGTTCTAGAAAAGTCCGAAAATATACAAAATAGTTTGTTATATACTGGTCGCTTTTACGAAAGTTCTATTGAATTGTATGATTATAGAAAAAGATTTTTTAACCCTGTAATAGGAAAGTTTATTTCTAAAGATAATTTCATACCACCTATTGAAGAACCTTTGACTTTAAATAAATTCGCCTATGTTGGAAATAATCCTCAAAATTTTGTTGATCCTTCTGGAGAATTTTTTGTGCCTCTATTATGGTTTATTGGCGGATTGGCTACAGGTACGTTTTTAGGTGAAAAATACGTTGCAGCTCCTTCCGATAAGCATACTAAAAGAAATTGTGGAATGGTTCAACCTGGACAAAACCCGAATGGACTTAATTCTTTTAATGATCCTAATGGCAATACTTATTGGAATCCGGTTGAACCTGGTAAGGCTAAATGGCATAACTTTAAAGATGATGAAAACAATTATGGGTGGGACTGGTTAATGAAAGGGTTTGATGGAAGTTCGGATTATAAGGGCTATAAAAATACAAAATTTTTACAGTACGATAATGCTGGTAATCCAACAGGTGCCGAGGCAATATGGAATGGAAAAAGATGGCTAAAGCCTGGTGAAAGAAATGGACCATCGAGAAATTACGGTAAAGATCCTGTGAGTGGAGCACACATTTTTGAAGATATATTACCTGATGCTTTTAATCCTAACTATAGTAATGATTGTGACCCTAAAAATGATGACAATCATAAAGGTGGTGGACCAAATGACCCATGCCACGACCCCAATGCACCTCATGACCCACACAAAATACCCGTAGAATGTGTAACTCCAAACGATCCTAATGAAATTATAGGCCCTGCAGGTTATGGGGACACTCTAAAACAATGGGTATCGGTCAATGCAACTTTGCCTTATAAAGTAACTTTTGAAAATTCAGCCGACCATGCAACCGCACCGGCACAAAATGTAACCATTTACCTGCCAATAAGCGATAAATTTAACATAAATTCCCTGCGTATAAGCGACTTTGGTTTCGGAGATTACAATTTTGGCGTTCCGCCAAATACCGCCACCTACACCAACAGGTTAGATGTGAAAGACAGCCTGGGTGTGTATGTAGATGTAACAGCAGGCCTTGACGTGGCCAACCATCGTGCTTTCTGGATATTGCAAAGCATAGACCCTGCAACAGGTTTGGCAGCCACGTTAGCACCAGACAAGGGTTTCCTTTTGGTCAATGACAGCATAACCCACAGGGGAGAAGGCTATGTAAACTTTACCCTGCAACCCAATGCAGCCGACCACACAGGAGACAGCGCCAAAGCAACCGCCTCTATCATTTTTGATACCGAAGACCCGATAGCTACCAATACCTGGGTGAATATGGTAGATGCTGTGGCACCGATTAGCCATCTTACTGCATCAAACAGTACCAACGACAGTATTACTTTGAAGTTTTCAGGCAATGATGACTCTAACGGTTCTGGCTTAAAGGAATATGCCGTTTATTCATCTGATAACAATAGTCCATATACGCTTTATCAAAGTTCATTAAAAGACAGTGTTTTCAACTTTCCCAAAACACCCGGCGATGTTTATCAATTCTTCTCCGTTTCCAAAGACAATGTTGATAACCTGGAACCTGTTCAGGATGCAAAAACAAGGTCAATAACAGTTGGCGCAGCACCGGACTTTGCCCACAGCCTGCATGAGGCCATTACTCTCAATCCGGTTAGTTTCATGTTGGGTGATACTATTCAGATTTGCAATTATATCCGCAATTACGGCCAGGATACCGGAACGGCTTATCTCAAATTCTTTAGCCTCACATCCGGGAATAAGCAACTCATAGATAGTATGCGGTTTACATTGAATAATAATGACAGCATTAAAATTTGCAAGCCGTGGAAAGTTGCAGCAGACTCCGGCAAAATCCTTACACAAATCGTTGGTTCCAATCCTCCGGAAAATAATCTCCTTAATAACATTGATACTCTTCCTTTCAGAGTGTTTAACCTTCAGATTATACCAGTAATTACACCATCGGGAACAATCAATTTGTGTTATGGCGATAGTGTAAAATTATCTGTTTTAGGTCGTTACTCTTCCATACACTGGAATACTGGGGATACTACTCCATCAATTACAGTAAAAGATTCTGGCAATTATACTGTCACAGTCACAGACAGTGCAGGATCAGTGGGTACATCCTTACCCGTTACAATTCACATCCGCCCTCCTCTTAATCCTGCAATTAACGCTTCGGGGCCACTTAATTTCTGTGCTGGTCAAAGTGTTACCTTATCTGGACCAGTTTCGTTCAGTCACATTAAATGGAGCAATGGCGATACAACTGTTTCAATTGCAGTCAACACATCTGGAATATATTATGTTTCAGTAATTGACAGTTTGGGTTGCAGGGATACTTCCAATCCCGTGACAGTGAATGTTTATCCAGTTCCCGCCATTACGGTTAGTCCTGCTACAATCCTTTGCCCGGGTTCATCAGTCACATTAAGCAGTTCTTCTGCCTCAGCTTATTTATGGAATACAGGTGACACTACACAAAATATTACTGTCACCACCCCGGGCACATATTCTGTAAAGGCAACTTACCCTACCGGGTGTATGCTAACATCAAATTCTCAAACCATCACCACCCGTGTATGTGGCACACCACAAAGCCGTATTGCAAAAAATATCACCAACTATTCGTCTACACTTCTTTGGAGAAAAGTAGAATGTGCCACTGCTTATGAAGTCGCATACCGCCATGTTGGGGATTCCGGATATATCGTTGTTACGGCAACAGATACTTCAATCTATCTCAATAACCTGCTTGCCCTTTCCAGCTATGAATGGAAAGTAAGAACGGTGTGTGGCCTTACTAAAAGCCAATATACCCTTCTCAAGACTTTCACCACACTTAGCGGCTCTAATACGAAACCAAATTTAGGTAATGACACTACCATTACTAAATGCGCAGGATCAACAACAAATCTGCTGAATGTATATGCGATCAGCTACCCGACTGTTATCTGGAATACGACTAATCCACAGGCAGCAGATACGGGTGTTTATAGCCTGATAGTGGGCAACCAGTTTGGTTCTGATACGGCAAGAATAACGGTATTGAACAATCCTAAGCCATCTCTTGGAAATGATACAACAGTATATATTTGTGCCGGTGATGCCAGAAGTATCAGGAATGTTTATGACACTTCATCCTTTGCTACGGTAAAATATAGCACCAACCGTCCGGATTTAGCTCATCCCGGTACGTATTCGATCTATGTCACTAATCAATATGGATGTACTGATACGGCAATCATAACCGTATTGGTGGAAACCAATTTTGTAACAGTTGTCACAGCTTCCGGGCCACTTACTTTCTGCAAGGGTGATAGTATCAAACTAACGGTCTCAGGTAGTTTTGTTCAATACAATTGGAACAATGGCTATTCAGGGAATCCTTTGGTGGTTACAAATAGTGGCTCGTACAAAGTTACAGTTACCAACAACCATGGGTGTTCAAGAAATTCGGCAGTAATAACGGTCGTGACACAAGAGCCTTTAAACCCAGTCATTACTGCCAACGTGGGTAGTATCAGGGGTATTTGCCCTGGAATTATTGCTACTCTTACCTCATCTGCCTTAAACAATACCTGGAGTACCGGAGAAACAACCCAATCCATCAATGTAAACAGCACAGGTAACTATTCAGCAACGACCAGTGATGGTCTTGGTTGTTCTGCAACAACCGTTAAGGCAGTCTCTTATCGTTTATGCACCACTCCTTCACTCTACTTTACAAGTAGTGTCACTAAAACAACTGCTAGTATCTATTGGCTGTCATTACCGTGTGCATTAAGTTACGATGTAAGTTATCGTGCTATAGGTTCTGTCAATTTTATAACTGTTAATGTAACGGACACATTCACCACACTCACAGGGTTATCACCATTTACAAAATATGTATGGAAGATAAGGTGTGTTTGCCCATCCGGGCCGGGCAGCTATAGTAATTTGAAACCATTTACAACTGCATCAGGGTCAAAAATTGAATTGACAAGAACTAAAATTATAGTCAATGCTGAAAAAGAAAATTTCGGTGCCTCAATTTCTCCAAACCCCACTAACAACAATTCAACTTTGAAAGTAAGTGGCAGTAATACTCCGTTGAATGTAAACATTACCTCGGCAGATGGCAAATCTTTGTGGAAAAACAAAAACTTCATTGGCAACGTAATGCTGTTACCCGTTGCAGATTATAAAGCAGGTGTGTACTTAGTGACTGTCAACAATGGAAAGGAACAAAAAATTTTAAAGTTGTTGATTGAGAAAAAATAAGAGTTTTTATAAGATTAAAGAGGCTGCCCCTTTGAGACAGCCTCTTTTTTTACCATGTAATTCATAATGAGGAGCAATCACTTTATCTTTTCTTTATAAAAGCTTTCACATGAGCGGCTATATTTTTAGCCTTCTTTACCGCTTCCCTTAATACTTCTGGTTCACTTTAAATTTTCTAGCCCAATCCTGCACTTCATACTTTTCTAATAGATTAATTCTATACTGTCACCCTTCCCAACTTTTGTTTTATCATCTGCATAATCTGAGTTTTAAAAATTTATTCGAAAATCATGTCCAGGATTATGATGTCTAACACCTTTTAGTTTAAGTAAAATTAGCTATTCATAAGGTTTCATTATTGGCTAAAGTCTTTGACAATTTTATTTAGGCTGATGCCTTTTCCAATTACGGGTTTGAAGATGTCGCCAACTTCTTTTAATCTGTCCATAGCATTATAAAGAGTGAAATCGGACATTTTCAAGCCTTTTTTGACCTCTTCCCAATGCAAGGGCATAGATACAGTTGCACCAGGCTTCGGCCGTACGGAGTAAGGCGCTGCTAAGGTTGCTTGCGGACGGTTTTGGAGAAAATCAATGTACATTTTACCATTGCGATTGGATGTCATTCGCTCAATGGTGGTAAACTTTGGAAGTTCGCTATGTACAAGCCTGGCGATGACCCTGCCAAATTCTTTTGAAGATTCGTAGTTGTATTTTGCTCCAAGAGGAATGTATATGTGTAACCCGGTAGAACCCGAAGTTTTGCAATAAGAAGGTACTCCCAAACTTTCAAGCAGGTCATGTGTCACCTGTGCACATTGTATGACCTGGTCAAAAGAATTTTTATCAGGATCGAGGTCTATCACACACCAGTCTGGATTGTCTTCTGATTGCACACGGCTGTTCCATGGGTTCATTTCAATACTTCCTAGGTTAGCCATATAGAGCAGGTCGGCTTCTTGTTTACAAACTAAATAATTCCGGTCACGGTCATCGGCACCGCTGTGGTAGAGATAGGTTTCCACCCAATCAGGTGCTTTGCCGGTCATGTCTTTTTGATAAAAACTTTGCCCGGTGATACCGTTAGGATACCGGTTGAGCGACATGGGGCGGTCTTTTAAATAAGGAAGAATATAAGGTGCAACCTGGTAATAGTAATTAAGCATATCCCTTTTCATACCCTTAATTTCCGGCCAAAATATCTTACTCAGGTTTGTAAACTTTAGATCATGGCCGTTTAGTTTTCTTACCTGTGTTTCTTCACTTGGATTGAGCAATGTTTTGCGTTCTCCTTTTAGCGGCTTGTCTATTTTAATCGGCTTAATTTTTTTATTCTGTTTCTCAATAATCTCATCCGTATCAGCTTCCTTTTCCAGAACAACGGAAGTTGCCTTTTTATCATTGCGCATTCCCTCGAATGAGGGGTGGCGCATGACGCCGTCACTGGTCATTTCTGCAAAACTAACTTCACAAATCAATTCAGGCTTCAACCATGTTGCAACTGCTTTTGGAGGATTGGGTCGGAAACGGCTTGGTTTATTGATATCCGGTTCGTCATCAAAAGGGGCACTATCAATGATAAGCGGTTTGAATTGCGCCATCATTTCTGTTTGTGTCTTGCTGTTAAATCCTGTGCCGATCTTACCAGTGTACATTAATTTTTTGTCTTTGAATACTCCTACCAACAACGAACTAAATGTTTTGCTGGAATCGGTATTCTTTGTAAAACCACCAATGACAACTTCTTGTCGTTTGTTAGCTTTTATTTTAAGCCAATCTTTTGTGCGATTACCAATATGATAGGGACTGTATTGTTTCTTAGCCATGATGCCTTCAAGCCCCCATCTGCTTTGCAGTTTCAAAAAATTCTATTCCTGAGGTAGAAAAATCCTCGCTGATTTTTATGATCTCGTTTTCAGCAATGACTGCTTTTAAAATCTCCTTGCGCTGAGAAAGTGGAAGCTCTTTTAAGTCATAGCCATTGTACCAAAGAATATCAAAAACATAGAAAATCAAATTACCGTCAGATTCGCTTCGCCAATTTTGCAAAGCCCCAAAATTAGCCTGTCCATTCTCACCGACGACAACAATTTCGCCATCAATAATAGCATTCAGATTTAACTTAAAGAGGGCATCGTAAACCGGGTAGAATTTTTCATTAAAAGACTTGTCATTGCGGGATTTTATTTCAATGGAGCCTTTATTCATGAAGGAGACGGCACGGTAGCCATCCCACTTTACTTCATAGAGCCACCCTTCCTGTTCGAAAGGTTTATCTACCAAAGTCGCCAGCATAGGTTCTTTAATGCTTTCGTAAAACGCTTCTTTCTTTGCATCTTTAAGTAAGGTCTTAAGGGCTGGTTTAGGTTTATCTTCTGCCGGTGTCTCTTCTGTTTTTTCTTTTAATTGCCGGGTCACTTTGCTTACCGCCGTTGTCTTGCTCGTTTTTTTATCTTTTACCGTACTTCCCGTTTTAATGATATTTTGCCCATAGACTTTATCGGGTGCATCGGTCATTTGTTTAATCGTCTTTTTAGAGATGACCGATTTGTCTTTCAATAAAATATCGTCGGTCGTGGCAAATTTATCATTCAGTTTCATCAACAGCCAACCATTCTCCCCCCGACCATTTGCTTTCACTAGGGCAAACTCACCTTTCAATTTTTTTCCGTGCAGTGTAAATTTAATTTTGCCGCTATAAAGTTGGTGGAGTAAATTTTTTTCCTGTTTTTCCAGTCCACCTCTTACCTCTTCCGCGGGTTCATAAGTTCCTTCATCCCAAACTATGACAGTACCGCCGCCATACTCACCCTTAGGAATCATCCCTTCAAAATCCCTGTAATCATAAGGATGATCTTCAACCATCATTGCCAGGCGTTTGATTTCCGGATCTAAAGAAGGTCCTTTAGGAACCGCCCAGCTTTTTAGCACACCTTCCATTTCCAGGCGAAAATCATAATGCAAATGCGAAGCAGCGTGTTTTTGTATAACAAATCGTAATTCTTTGCCACCTCCTTTACCGCCAAAGGGTTCCGGCGTTTTATAGACTGACCGCTTTTGTTTGTATTTAACCAGGCTCATATCGTTGAATTAGATTTGAAAGTATAAAAAGTCTATGCCAAAAAAAGAGGGGGTTTTTTCGTTCTCAATGTCCGCCATTAATCATCGAAAATCTAATAAAACATAAGTGCAGAGGCATTCCGAACCGCCATAACTCTTAGTGGTGCTATGTAGCGGCTGATTCCTGTTCCACATCCAAACTCCTTGTAGTATCAAGGCTGCCATCCTTCGAGAGTCAGACATATGTTCATAACTAATTAGTCCTTAGAATAAATATTGATCACGGTTTAATTAGCAGGTGCTTGGGATACCATATTTTTTATGAAAAGCCGTAGGCAAATAAAAAAAACTTCAATTTGGATGGTAAGTGTATAGTTAGCTTTCTCATTGAACTAACCTAGAACAAGCTGTTATGAGGGACCAGTTATAAGACGAAGATGGGAAATTTAAAATTAAAGTATCCAAAATAGAAATTTCGTAAAAGCTCCGCATCTTTAAGGTCACATTTGAGGTCACATAAAATAAAAAAGCAGCTAGATATTTATCTAACTGCTTGATTTTAAGGTGGGAGCACACGGGTTCGAACCGCGGACCCTCTGCTTGTAAGGCAGATGCTCTAAACCAACTGAGCTATGCTCCCTTTCAAATTTGGAGTGCAAATATAGGAGCGGTTTTCATTCTAACAAAAAAACTTTTCGTTGAGGGCGATCTCATTATTAAGGAAATGCGTTTCAGCCAATAATTCCAATAATGATGGTGTTTCGGTCCAGTTAATTTAACCGCACAGAAAAATTTTTCTCAAAAAACTTCTCGTTGAGATTGATTGTTTTTTGTTGTAGGTTTGAAAACAATCACAACTTCTTAAAATGTTGATTTAAAACGTGGCAGTTTCCGCCTTTTTTGTCTAGTAAGCAAGCTATGGAATTAGATATAACTGCTATTTTGAATGGGATTTGGAACGATTGATTTTCATCCATAGTCAATTCTAATGCTGTAAAGAGAGAGAGCTAATTTTTAAAATAAACATTATTGAATGTTACTAGACAACGAAAATCAATACCCTAAAGTCCATGAATGGATATCTAAACAGACAAAAGCGGGTAAGCTGGATATAGTAACAGGATATTTTACCATTGGAGCATTAGCGTGGCTTTCAAAAGAAACAAATCAAACAATAGAGGAATACAGATTTGTTCTCGGTGACATAGTGAACTACGATGAAAAAATAGACAGGGCCTTAGATTTATTGAATGAACAAATTACCACTGAAGCGGCCTTTCAATTAAATATTTTAGCCAAAGAGGCTGTAGCTTTTTTAAAACAGGAGAAAGTATCTGCTAAAACCCTGGAGCCAAATTTTTGCCATGCAAAAGCTTACTTATACGCATGTGACAACGGTATCCCATCTTGCTATTATATTTCCGGCAGTAGCAATTTGACAGAAGCAGGTCTGGGCTTGCGGACCACAAGCAATATTGAATTGAACACCCTAGGACAAGGTACTTCCCCGGATTATAATGAACTTAGTAAATGGTTCGAAAATCTTTGGGGTAAGCCACAAGCCCATTTTAAAAAAACGATTGTTACCGAAAAAGGCACTACTAAAAAGGTTCCTTTTAAACAATACCTGATTGAAGAAATTGAAAAGATATTTATTGAGTATTCTCCAAAGCAATTGTATTTCAAAGTTCTGTATCAACTCTTCGGTAAAAGCATATCAGATGAAGGAAACAATCCTGATTTTACACGGCAAATCGGACGTTTAGAAAATACGGTTATCTACAACTCATTGTATGAGTTTCAGCAAAAGGGTGCATTGAGTCTGATACGGATGCTACAAAGACACAATGGTGCTATCCTTGCCGACGCCGTTGGTTTAGGAAAGACATGGACTGCACTTGCAGTTATGAAGTTTTTTGAAATGCAGGGAAGAGAAGTAATCGTTTTATGCCCGAAAAAAATCAACCGTAATTGGGAGCAGTATCGTAGAAGGCAAAACTCAAAGTTTGAGAAAGATAATCTTGAATACATAGTTAGGTTCCATACGGATTTAACAGAAGGCCGATTGGATCGCTACGACCTTCAATACAGCTTTATTGTAAACAAGAAACCGAAACTTATTGTCATTGACGAAAGTCACAATCTTCGTAATGACAAATCAAACCGCTATCAATTTCTACTGGAAAAGATTCTTAAGAAAAACGAAGACGTAAAAATCTTGATGCTCTCCGCAACTCCGATCAATAATTCGCTGAACGATGTTCGTAACCAGTTCAAGCTGATTGTAAAAGGCGACAATCGTGGATTTGAAGAATTGTTAGGAGTAAAAAATATAGATTCCACCTTTAAAAAAGGCACAGAAAAATTTAAGCAATGGGCGCAGGGACCAGACCGTTCCATCAGTGGTTTTATACAAGATATACCACAACAATTCTTTGATCTCACCAATAATTTATTAGTAGCACGTACCAGGAAATTGGTAAAAGAGCAACAGGATGGATTGTTTTTTCCTAAAAAAGCAAAGCCGGATAATTATTGGGTCACTCCAAGCTACATTGGTAACTATGAAAGTTTTGACGAGTTGTTTAATCACTTTCCTAAGTTAATGTCGGGATACCAGCCATCCATGTATATTGAGCAGGAGGAAAACATCAGGAAGACGGAGGATGAACAGCAACGTGAACGGTTCCTTGTAAAAATGATGTACATACTGATGGTAAAGCGGCTTGAATCCTGCTGGTTGTCTTTCCATACAACTGTGGGTCGAATCTTAGTTCATCATCAGAATGCCTTAGATAAAATAAAGAAGTACGAAAAGCGCAAAAAGGACGATGATCTGGAAGATAATTTCCAACAGTTGGGTTTATTTGGAGATGATGAATGGCAAGAGGAAGTTGAAGAAATTACTTTAGGTAAAAAACGAAAGATTAAGTTAAGCGACATTGATGCCGCCGGAAAAATACCACAGTATAAAAATGACCTGAAGGCTGACATAGAGGATTTGCAAGCACTTAATAATAACCTTGCGCAATTTGAGAAAAAAATAGAGAAGGAAATTAAAAAGCCCGGCAATCTAAAATCGGATGATAATAAGTTGACGAAACTTTTAGAAATCATCCGTAAAAAGCAAAGAAGTGGCAACAATGATGACAACCAAAAAGTACTGATTTTTACTGTTTACAAAGACACTGCATTGTACCTCTTTAATCAGCTTACGGCAAGAGGTTTTGACAACGTGGCGATGATTGCAGGAGATGAAGCCCGGATTTCCGGAGAGGAAGGAAGCACAAAATTTTTTGAACCAATTCTTGAACGATTTAGCCCGTATACAAAATTATTTAAAGAGAAAAATTGGGACGATTTCAAGCCTGAATCCGGTAGCAAAGACCTAACACAACAATACAGTGATTGGCAGCACTGGATTGCTGATGAACATCCGGATGTTTACAAAAAACTACAGAAGCCGATCGACATATTAATTGCAACGGATGTATTGAGTGAAGGGCAAAACCTGCAGGATTGCGATTTGGTGATCAATTATGATATTCATTGGAACCCTGTAAGAGTGATTCAGAGGATGGGACGTATTGACCGTCTTGGTTCTCCAAACGATAAAATATTTGGGGTAAATTTCTGGCCTTCTGATAACATCAATAACTACCTCACCTTGCAAAGCCGGATTGAACAGCGCATGGCTGCCATGAAACTTGCAGGGGCAGAAGTTGACAATGACTTTACAGAAAATCTTCGCCACATGGTTGGTACGGATGAACTGGAGCAACAGCAACGAATGCGGATGATGGAGCAAATGCAAACGACCTGGGACGACATTGAAGTAAGTGAACAAACCCTGGGTTTTGATAATTTATCCCTGGAAAACTTCAGGCAGGATTTGGCCATGGAGCTTGACAAAAACAAGAAGGAATATGAGCAAATGCCAAATGGAATTTATACCGGCTTCAAAGGAAAAGCCGGCATTTGCCCGCAAGCCGGTTTGATTGCCCTGCTTGGTTATCCTTCCAGGCCTGCTAAGGCTATTAACCATGAGTATAAGTTTTTCGACCTTATTTATATAAATGAAAAAGGTGAGCAAGTGCTGCTCAACCAAAGGGAAGTATTGGATGTGCTGGCCGCTCACAAAGAAGAAGAACGTGACAGTGTTGGACTGATGGCCATAGACAAAGGTGAACCTGCCGCCATGGAAAGACTTCACAATGCACTGCAGCAGTGGCTAAAGCGGCAATCTACCGAAGAAGAGATACAGCAGGATGGCACGGTGAAAGAACGGATGGGCAAAGCAGGATTAGATCTGCTTGATAAACTGAAAGCAGGACAAAAGTCTGCTTTGGAAGCTGTTAGGGAGCAAAAAATAAATGACCGGTACAAAAAAGACAATGTCGATTTGATAACTTGGTTTGTTGTAAACACTCCTTAAGACTAATTCGCCAATCATTGATTGGCGAATTTGCCGCAACTTAAAGCCGCAAATTATCAATCGGCTGATGTAAACGGGATGAAAAATACATACATGAAGTTTAACCAACTGGTAAATGTCATCAATGAAGTTCACATTCACTTGTAGCAAAATGCTGTAAAGGCCGTGAACCGTTTATTGACTATTAGAAACTGGTTGATTGGTTACTACATTGTGGAGTTTGAACAAAAGGGAGAAGATAGGGCTGCTTATGGCACACAGCTAAGGGAAAAGATTGCAGAAAAGATTAAAATAAAAGGCCTTACTGCATCAGAATTATCCAGGTGCAGGCAGTTTTATTATGCTTACCCGCAAATTCTTGGGTTGATAACCCAAGAATTAAGCTTTCTTCTTCCAAAAAATATTATTGGGTTGCCAACCCAACAATATGATAAGCCGAACGAAGATGTTGACACTCATCTTTCCAGGAAATTACAAAACTGTCAAGAATATTGGAGGGCTTGTTTCAATTTCTCAAGATGTTTAGTCGTTAACTTAAAGACAGTTTTATGAGGTTTGAAGAGTTAATTAAATCTATACGACAAGTAGATACCGGTACCAAACTAGAAACCGGCAAAGCAATTAATAAGTTGCTTACCAGTCGCAATTGGCTAATTGGCTGGTATATTGCGGTGTATGAACAAAATGGTGATGACAGGGCCGAATATGGAGAACGGCTCATTAGTTCTCTTTCAGCGAAACTACATTCAAAAAGCTTTTCACCTGCTAACTTGAAATATTTTCGACAGTTTTATAGGGTTTATCCGCAAATTGGCCAATCACTGATTGACCAATTCAAACAGCTTAAGATTAGCCAATCACTGATTGGCGAATTGCCAGAAACTGTAATAACAGAAAATGAAATAAGCATTCCGGCAGAAAGGCTGATTAGCAACTTGTCCTTCACACACTTCCTGCAGTTATTGCCTATAGAAGACAACTTTAAAAGAGCTTTTTACGAGTTGGAATGCATAAAAGGAAATTGGAGTGTAAGAGAATTGAAGCGACAGATAGATACTTTGTATTATGAAAGAAGTGCTATCAGTAAAAAGCCGGAACTCCTATCTAAAATGGTACAGGCCGGAGCAGAAGTAATATTACCTGAACATGTCGTAAAAGACTTTTACACCTTCGAATTTCTGGGGCTGCCTACACACCTTGCAGTTGAAGAAAAACAACTGGAAACAGCCATCTTAGACCACCTTCAACAATTTATTGTAGAGTTGGGCAGAGGGTTCTGCTTTGAAGCAAGACAGCAGAGAATTTTGATTGGAGACGAATACTTCTTCATTGACCTTGTATTTTATCACCGCATTCTCAAGTGCCACGTACTGATAGACCTCAAAATAGAAGCATTCACACACAACAATGCAGGGCAACTAAACACCTATCTCAATTACTACAAAGCCGAAGTAATGCAGCCCTCCGACAACCCGCCTGTCGGTATCTTGCTGGTAACAAACAAAAATGATACATTGGTAGAATACGCAACAGCAGGCATGGACCATCAGCTATTTGTAAAAAAATACCAGCTAATGCTGCCTGCAAAAGAACAACTAGAAGACTTTATAAAACAAGAACTAAAAAACGCCGCTAACTGATATGGAAAACCTCCAATTTTTTCAAAGCCTGGATTTTGTACAGGCATTAAAGCAATTCTTTGAAAATCTTAAAGTGCCTGTAAGTTACTTTGACGAAAAGCCTGTAAGACCACATGAGATATTAGGCGACAAATACAACTCAAATAACAGGTCTCATAAGCTTATGGGTGATGTTTATGTGGTCGGCTTAGTAAACGATGCTGCATTCACCGGAGAAAAATCTGATTTGGATACAAAGAATGCAGTGCAGCAACTAAAGAAGGATTATGACGGCTTATTGATTGTAGGAGTTGAGTTAGAAGAATCTTCTCCTACAAGATCCAACCTGTCTGAAATTACAAGAGCTATTAACCGTGCATTTCCTCATATGCCAGTAACGGTTGTTTTCAAATACAACGTCTATATTTCTTTTGCCAATAGCGAACGAATGAAATATAAACAGGAATGGCGTGAAGGTGAAAAAGTAGGCAAAGTTTCATTGCTCAAAGACATTGACACAAAGCAACCGCACAGAGGGCATTTATCCATTCTCAAGCAATTGGTAATACCAACCACAGGAAGCAAAGCGGTAAGGAGTTTTATTCAATTGTATTATTACTGGCAATCGGTATTCTCTATTTCAGTGCTCAACAAGAATTTTTATGAGGATATTATCGCTTGGTTCAACACTGCCGTAAAAGAAATCAAGATTCCCGATCAAAATGCAGCTTCTGAAAAGCACAAAGATTTTACCGTTCGTTTAATAGCCCGATTGATTTTTATTTGGTTTCTCAAAGAACTCAAAGTGGTTAAAGATGATTTATTACTTCCTGAATTTGATAATGGAGAAGTCAACGTTTTAATAAAGCCGAAATCAAAAGGAACAGGTTACTACAAATTCATTCTGCAAAATCTATTTTTTAATGCACTGAACAATGAAAAGAATGATCGTGACAAAAAAGTATTTGATGTTTATGCGGCCAATTTTGCCAATGAAAAACTTATCAAGGAAGCGATTTTCTTTTCGCCTTATCTTAATGGGGGTTTGTTCGATTTCCACGCAAATGACTGGTGCGAAATCGACAAAAAAGGGAATCATTTAGTAAACAATGCTTTTGCCGTTCCAGACACATTGTTTTTAGACAAAGAAAAAGGACTGAACAGCATACTTGCTCGCTACAAATTCACCATTGCAGAAAATACTCCGCTGGAGGAAGAAATTGCCGTTGACCCTGAAATGTTGGGTAGGATTTTTGAAAACCTGTTGGCAGAGCAAAGTGATGATACCAAAGAAGCAGCTCGTAAAAATGCAGGTGCATTTTATACGCCCCGACCCGTTGTTTCCTATATGTGCCGTAGCACTTTATTGAAACATCTTGATACAGAAATAAAACCCGGGAACAGTAAAGCCATCATTCACAGACTATTGGAAACAACGGTGCTTGACCCCGCCTGCGGGTCGGGTGCTTTCCCAATGGGTATGTTGGAAGAAATGATGCAGGTACTTACCACCGTTGACCCCGATGGAAAAGTGTGGGTAGCAGAAATGATGAAATCGAAAGACGATGAATTTAGAAACCATATTTCTGAAATGTTTGCAGATGGGCAAATACGCTATGTGAAAAAATTGGGATTATTGCGTAGCTGTTTGTTTGGTGTGGACTTGTTGGAATATGCCATTGAAATAACTAAACTACGTTGCTGGCTTTCTCTGATTGTAGAGCAAAGGGTTGATTTGACAAAGGTGGACGATAACTACAACTGGCGTTGTTGCATGAATCAATTCAATAGAAGTAGTTAACCCCTATCCTTTCAAATTTTCAAGCAACTTTTACACTCATTGGTTTGGTAGTTTGCAATG
>JAYTGA010000085.1:0-71629 GCA_043733905.1 Segetibacter sp. | reverse complement strand
AAACAATTAAAACGCAAAATCACAACAATCCCCGAAAAACCAAGTGGGCAGCCTGGGTCATCGGCAGGCTGGGCAGATGGAAAGGTTATGAATCGCAAGGTCCACCAGGGGTTATTTGCCTGAAAAAAGGAATGGATAGGTTTAATGCTATCCTGGAAGGAATAAACGTAGCTAAAGATATGTGTACAGGGTAGCAAAATGGAAGGCGGGGCTTTTGTTCAATGTTTCTACTATCCGTCACATCTTCACTATCTCCACCAGCAAATGCACACTCTCCGCATTGCTCGAATTGATAACTATGATCATGGGCGTGGCCTTGCTGTTACCTATTTCCAAAGGGGAAAAAGAGGTGACGGGCTTTGGCAGAGTTAAAACATCCTCCCTCTACCTCCCCCTCGCCTTAATAATCTTACTAACCCTGTACACAAAAAAGATGTTGATCATAATAATGACCGCAACCACATAGCCCAGCGTGTCATAGTGTTGCAGTGGACTTGTTTTGGTTGACTGCACCACAATCATTCCGCCAAAGGCGGCGGCTATGCCCCCGGCAAATTGTTGCAGCGAGGAGTTGATGCTCATGAATGCGCCGCGATCCTGCATCTGTGGCAGGGCAGAGGTGAGCGCCATGGCGGGTGACATGCGGCTCATGATTCCAATCATCATCAGTATGTTCATGACCACCACTATCCCAAATGGCACGGGGGTCAGGTGTGTGTAAATGACCACAACAATCATCATCCAGATGGCCGCCCCGGTAAAGACTTTGAACTTATCTACCTTGTCGCTTAGCCTGCCAACCAGCGGCATGACTATCAAAGAGGCGACACCGCCCACCATAAAAAGAATAGGCAGTTGATGGGTTGTTATCTGCAGGTTATTAATGGCAAATGCGCTGCCCCAGGGCATCATCATGAAACCACCGATGGATAGAAAGGCGGTTGACAAAAAACCAATGCGATAATTCCTCTGCCTCACGGTGTGCCACAAATGGAGGAAAGCGGTTTTTTCGGTTTTTAATTCAAGGTGTTTGTTTACAGGTTTCAGCTTCACAGCTACTATCAGCCAGATAATGGTGGCAAGGGCAACGATCATGACAAATGGCGACTGCCACCCCCTGCTGTTGGCTATGTAAAGACTAATAGGAATGCCCAACACCTGGCTGGCTCCAAAGCCCATTTGAATGAAACCCATTGCCCTGCCACGTTGCCGTAATACAAAAAGATCAGCGACTATGGCAAGCGAAATGGAACCAATGACACCGCCAAACAAACCCGTTACAATACGGGCTGCCAGCAGCAGCGGGTATGTGTTTGCAATGCTGCAAAAAAATGTACCTGCAATGAACCCGATGTAGAAGAAGAGTAATAATTTTTTGCGGTCAAAGCTGTCGGCAAACCCCGCCGTCAGCAGTCCTGAAATGCCTGCGCTGAAAGCATAAGCCGATACTGCAAACCCAAACTGCGAAGTGCTGAGCGACATAGACTTCATCAGCATATCGCCCAGCGGCGACATGACCATAAAATCAAGCACAACCGTAAACTGCGTTAAGGCCAGCAGTAAGATTGCAACAACCTGGTAAGGGCTAAATTTTGCCGGTTCAACTGTATTTGTTGTATTCATTGCATGATGTTATTAGGAAACGACTGCAATTTATTTGTTTCGGCTTTCAGGGAAATAAAAATGTTCTTATAGGAAAGACCTTGTGCAGGTGGAGAATCAGCCGACATCCTACTTCTCTTATCAAGTTCATGTTGGGCATAGTACTTTAGTCACCACCACCACAGCCTCCACAACTACTGCAAGAACTACCACAAGACGATCCACAAGAACTTCCACAAGTTGATATTCCATAATCGCCTGAATTATTGTGGGTTTTGTATAAATGATTAACAAGTGGAATGAAAGAAGTTGTCAAGGCAGCAGTGCCTAATAAAAAATATTGCCATTGAAAATTGTCTTCGGTTTGTATGTTTGGCAAAATTTCTTTCTTGTAAAAGTTAGGAATTGTCTTGTTACAAAAAAGAGTTGTCAATCGTATCAAGTATGTGACGGAATAAGCTGTCAGAAATAGCAACATGATAATGATTAATGAAACAGGTTTATCTCTTAATAAACCTGTACAAAGCCTTATTGTACCTATCATTAGCAAAGATGCAAGAATTGTAAAGTTGGTATAAAATAAGTATCCGAATGACTTTGATTTTGTGTAGTACTTTTTAAGCGCATTCATACAATTTGCAACGTTTCCAAATATTGGCTTTGTCAATAATTTACGTATTAAAGTTGGGTAATTTGTTTTGCCCAAACTATTTAATGTGTCTAATACTTGATGCTCTTCAATATTTTTTGCTTGCAAATTTAATGTATGTTCAATGGTATAATCCCTATTTACTGCAATCACATTTTCGTCAATTAGTTGATTAATAGTTCCGTGAATAACATCTGAAAGTTTTTGGGTTTTTAGATAAATAAGTTCAAATGGATTTAGTTTATTGATAAATGTAAATCCATTCATTTGTTCTATTGTTTTGGCTAAATAATTTCGGTTGAAAATTTCTAAAACACAAAATGTAAAAATTGAGATAGCTGTAAAACCTACAACGAAGTATGGATTGTCAATGTGGATATAAATTGGTTTGAATAAATAGTAAAAGGGAACAAGCATCACAACAAAGGAGAAAATTCCGACTAAAACGAATGACCGGATTTTAAGTTTTGCTTTTGGAAGATTTAAGCTCTCATACATATCGGAATAGTCCCAAATTTCTTTGGGTTGCTCTCCAAATACTTCGTTATAAAATTTGGTTGTTCCCTCTTTAGCTTGTCTGAATTTTCCAGATTCACTTCTATTGTGTGTAGAAGGAATATGCTGGATTTGCTTTTCAATTACGTTGCAAAAATCATTGTATGATTGAGTAAAGATTAAGTGTTGATGCCAAACCGCATCAACTATGGCAGACGGTGAAACCATAAAGTCTGAAGTTGCAGCTAAATACATAAACTTCTTGTATTCAAGGATTGCAGTTTCTGTGAATTGCTTTGTCCAAAAATTTTCTTTAGCTATCCTTGTGGTGAAGCCATACTCACTTATTGGATAGTCGAGTTCAAACTTTAAAATATTATCCCAAAGCTCTTTATTCATAGTATTTGTGTAATGTCAAAATATTACTTTACACATTTTTTTGAAAAAATGTGAATTTATGGACACACTACCTTCTGCAACACTTCTGTGTACTTCAATTTTGAAGAGTCTTTAAAAATGAGGTGACCGTTATTGGTCGGGTCAATCAGTTCCCCTGTTTTTATTTTAAGCTGGTCATTTTCAATCTTCATGATTTTTGTTTCGGTTTGTTTGCTGCCTTCTATCATGTAGTCATAGAGCAATTGCATTTCGCCATTGGCGCCTTTTGTACCAGTCAGGGTACCAATTGCTCCATCTTTTTGCCAGGGATGCCAGCGCATGTTGCCACTCACATTATTGCCTTCAATTGTCAGGTTCACAAACGTCGAATCTTTCTTTAAAGCCTTGAGAAAGCAAACATTTTCTTTTGCCGGAGGCGGCGTAGTGTCATTGGTGACAACAGGAGGCAAATTGTCTTTAGTTTCTCCAGGTGTTTCTTCACCGTTGTGGCAGGATGCAATAGCGAATAAAGCTAAAACTGTAAAGGGTTGTTTTGAAAATTTCATAATAAAGTAGTTTTGTTTAGTTTCTCAATGTTATGAAATTTCTCCAACATTTTCAGAAAAATAAGTCCCTACTTGTTTTGCCCGTTGTTATGGAGGCTCCTTCTTTCTCCGTGAGAAACTCCTTCCTCCTCTGCGGTTAAAAAAGCAAAACATGGAAAAAGCCCAATAAAGTAATGCTGTAAAAGAGTGCGACGCAACTAAAGCCTCCACAAAGCCACCAATGCCGGGGCAAAAAAAAGCACAACATAAATCCGCTGGCCTTTGTCTAAAATTTAAATACTATAAGAAGTTGAGAGTTTAAGGTTGAGGGTTTAATCCAGTTTTTGATGTTACATTTAAATGCTACATCTGGAATGCCATCCACCCTTTGGTAGATACAAGGCATTGCCTTGTATCTACATCCGCTGGCTGCTAGTCTAACATCTTGCTACTAACATCTTGCTACTTTATGCCGAAACAGGCGCACCAATTCTCCCGTTTTTTTCCCAGACAGAACTTTGAGAGCCTTTTACAAACCTGATCAATCCCATTAAAACCGCATAGTTCATGATGAAGAAATAATAGGGAACAAAAAACGCTTTCACCTTCAGGCTTCTTCTTTCAAGAATAAAACCTGCGGACACCGCCACATAAAAAAGTAAATGAAAAGCAAAACTGATTCTAAAAAACTGGCTGCTGCCGGCGAGGTACATGTTGGTGAAAAACAGGACGATGAGTAAAAAGGGATTGATGGTCCAGCGCAAAACACGATGAGAAAAATATTGAAAATAGAGCAAAGGCTGGCTTTTAAAGCTTAATCTACTATTCAGCCTGCTGATGGACTGCCAGCCGCCTGCACAGATCCTGATTTTCCGTTTCAGTTCTTCTGCAACAGAAACAGAGGCTGTTTCCACAGCATAAGCATCGGGTTCATAAGCTATTTTGTATCCTTTGGAGGCAATGATCATTGATTGAATGAAGTCGTCGAGAATTGTGTCTTCGGGCATTTGCTCAAACAATTCTGTGCGAAAAGCCACCAGTTCGCCTGCTGCACCCACGGCACTGTTCAACTGGTAATCCAGTTTTTTAAGAAACGATTCATATTTCCAATACATGCCTTCGCCGGCTGCACTTGCCACGTCTGCATCAGATGTCATGATCCTTTTTTCACCCGATACGCAACCAACCTGGTCGTTGGCAAAATGCCGGACCATGTTTCTGACAGCTTCTTTGTTCAGCAAAGTATTGGCATCGGAAAAAATGACGACCGGTGTGTTCACAAACCGCATCACCCGATTTTCGGCAGCAGTTTTGCCACCCCGGCGGGCAATGTGATAGGTATTGATAACAGGATAGTTTGCCAATATCTTCAATGACTCATCCGTAGATCCATCGGTTATAAAACTAACGTGCAGTTTTCCTTTGGGGTAGTCCAGCGCAAAAATGTTTTCTATTTTTTGCTCTAAAATATAGGCCTCATTATAGCAGGGAACCACCAGTGTCACCTCGGGTTCATAGCGGTTGTCGGGTGTGACTAAACCTTTCAAAAAAGATTTTATTTTGACGATAAAAAAAAGCAAAATACCATACCCCACAAATGAATAGAACACAATGGCAAAAGCGATAAAGAAAATAATTTCCGGAAGTTTCATTCTTATTTTATTTACATAATAAAACGTTTCGCGGAATGTAAAATTGCGTAAGTCGCAGAATGAAAGAAAGTTTTTTGAGAATGAAAATGATTTTCAACACCTGCCCGCTAAATAGATAAGACCTGAACGCGATGAATGGCTGTTTTGTTGGTTACCAAAGCTTGCTGACCCTTTTTCATGAATGAAATGGCTTGCGCAAAGCTTGCTGACCCTTTTTCATGAATGAAATGCCTTGCGCAAGGCTTGCTGACGCTTATTCATGAGTGAAATGCCTTGCGCAAAGTTTGCTGACCCTTTTTCATGAATGAAATGGCTTGTGCAAAGTTTGCTGACCCTTTTTCATGAATGAAATGGCTTGCGCAAAGCTTGCTGACCTTATTTTTTATTCATCCCACACCATTTATTGAGGTCAAATTTTATTTTTTGTAAAAAAAGTTTGAAAATTTGGTTATTATATGTGGATCTATGCACTACTTTAGCAATCTCTATTTAACCTAAACCTGTTTATCATGTTAGTCCCACATTTCAGGCGCTATTTCAATTCTGAGTTT
This sequence comes from Segetibacter sp., assembly GCA_043733905.1. Lineage (GTDB taxonomy): Bacteria > Bacteroidota > Bacteroidia > Chitinophagales > Chitinophagaceae > Segetibacter. The sequence goes on along the minus strand of JAYTGA010000085.1, from coordinate 65,757 downwards.
ATTAATTACCATAAAAAAGTAGTTGAGATTTCCAACAAATACACTGTTCTTACGCCAAAAATTGGTGCACAAGTCATTGTGTTGAACACTGCTGTCACTAATCTCACATCTGTTTTTGGGCTTGACCAGGGCAGCGATCTTACCGACACCATTATTGTTTTAGACAGCGGAAGAGACGATGCACTGACTGGCATCCGGCTCAATGCCGATTCTTTTTCCCGCCATTTTGACGAAACAAAACGTGCCGCTTCAAAAACAATTGTTGATGCCATTGACAGGCATGGAAAAAATTTAGCAAGGCTCAATTACAATGCTGAGTCGGAGGTCATTACTAAAATTGTGACAGATGCAACAACCGCTGGCCCCATTGCAGATGCTGTTGGCAAACTGGCTCTTGCAGAATGGTTTTCGGAACTGGACAAAGCCAACCATCTGTTTGGCGACACATACCTGGGCCGCACTGCAGAAATGAGCGGCAAACCCACCGCCACCACACTGGCCGAAAGGGTGGTGACAGAAAATGCTTACAACGATTTAATTAAACACATCCAGGCAAACAACCTGCTGACCCCGGCTGAAGATTATAATAAACTGGAAAAAGAAATAGACACCCTGACCGAGGAGTTTGATTTGGTGGCAAAAAGACGGCAACCAAAAAAGCCCGAAGTGCCGCCGACAACGCCCATCAATGGTTAGAGCAAACGCAAACCTCCGGTGTTTTTTAAAAGCCCCGGAGGTTTTTTTTAAGGTGGAAAAATGATCAACCGGAAATATCAATCCACCATCATTTTTTCAAAACAAACACTGTTCTCCACACCTTCATATTGTCCATAATTAGGAATGATTTTGTAGCCGTTTTTCAGGTATAGAGCAATGGCTTCGGGCTGTTTTTTCCCTGTTTCCAAAACGCATTTTTTGAACGATAATTCTTTAGCCCAGCTTTCGAGTGCCGTTAAAATTTGCGTTGCTATTCCTTTGCCCCGGTGTTGCGCAGGCACAAACATTCTCTTTACTTCCATTGAGTCATCTTCATACTGTTTCATGGCACCGCAGCCAACGGACTCATCATGTTCATAGGCAACCACCACATGCTTTATACGATCAATTTTATTGAATTGATGATAAAAATCATGCTCGTCACCATCTCTTATTTTCAGGTCGCTGTCCAGTTGTTTGACCAGCATTTGAAAGTCTTCATTGTCCGATGTAGTTCTTATCAATGTAAGCATTAGCGTAGAAATGTGTTTGTAAATAAACTGTGAGGCATCTGTATTGTCCGCCGAATTTACAAGATATTTTTCCTGCCATTTTTCATGTTGTCTTGCATGATAGCTTATCCCTACACAGTATCAAATCTTACTCATCTAAGTTTTGAAAAATTTCTGGTTGTTACAGACTTTTAAAAATCTTTTTGCATGCTTCATGGTTATCAATACTTGTTATCTTAAGCAAATAAATTCCCTTATTAAAAGAACTTAAAGGAATAGTGGTTGAGGTACCAAATATATTCCTGCTAAACAGCAATGCACCATCAGAATTAAGTAGTTCAATCCTCTTCATATTGTTGCCACTCACGGTTATAAAATCAGTCGCCGGGTTTGGAAAAGTTGTTATTAGCGTTGAGCTGGCATTCTCTACCTTTAGTATAATGCTATAACGAGAACTCCCATCTTTATCTATCATTTTTAAACGATAAAAACTTTGTCTACCATAGGGCAAATAGTCTATAAACTTGTATCGATTTTCTGTAAGTGGTGTATTGAGAGCCTGTGAAGGGATATTGCCTATTTTCATGAAATCCTTTCCGTTTCCACTTCTTTCTATTTCAAAATCATTAAGATTTACTTCTTTTGCGGTTGCCCAATCAAGCAGGTTAGTTTTACCTTGTTTGATAGCAGTAAATGAAATAAGTTTCAACGGTAGTGTGGTGTTTTGTTTCCATTTTAGCATAAAGCAGTTGTCAGAATAAATTTGAGCTGTTATATTCAAAACACTGGTATCCGGATCAAAATCTACAGTACCATCAAAGTTGCCAATACTAAATAAGTCGCCACCCGGACTTACGGCTATTCCTTTCGCCACATCATCTGTACCTTGTGTATCATTATTGCCCATGTTTCGTGCCCATAAAAAATTACCTGCAGTATCAGTTTTTGCTATGTAAATGTCAGCAGATGAAGTCGCATGCAAGTTATAATTAGAAATGCCTGGGTCAAAGTCTGCCGTACCATAAAAATTTCCCATTATATACAATCCACCTAAAGTGTCAATATCTAAACTTACTATTTCATCACGCAGGGGTCCCCCAATTCTTTTTATCCAAATAAAATTGCCAGTTGAATTTATTTTTGTTAAAAAAACATCTTGATCTCCAGCTGCAGCAATTGATATTGGCGTGGCATTAGGGGTGAATGTTGCGGTATCTCTAAAATAACCGGCCACATATGCGTTGCCATATTTGTCCACTTTTAGCGATGTTGCGCCATCTTCAACATTTCCTCCCATTCGTTTTGCCCAGGCAAAATTTCCAGAAGAATCCAGTTTGCAGACAAATCCGTCAAGTTGCACCGCACCACCTGCCTGACTTGATAAAATAGCAGTCAGATTATACACACCCGAACCGGGATCAAAATCTTGTGTGAACGGGAAGCTGCCAGCAATATAAACAGCACCTGATAGATCTGTTGCAATACTATTTGCTCTTGTGTAATTTGTACCGCCAATTGCTTTAGCCCAAATAAAGTCACCTGCATTACTTAGTTTTAGTATGAAAGCACTACCATTTCCTGCTAAAGGCAGATGATAGATAATGGTGCCAGGATCAAAATCTGCTAAAGCATCAACGAATGAACCACCTAAATAAACATATCCACTCTGATCTATTATAATACTATTGCTATCTATTTGACCAGAAAGTTGTTTTGCCCAAATTAAATTTCCATCGGTATTTATTTTTAGAATAAATACACGCCCGTTGGAAGAGTATAAATTTTGTACTACACTGCTTGGGTCAAAATCAATTGTCCCCGTAAATGTGCCTGTTAAATAAGTATTTCCTGAATCATCGACTGCAATTGGAGCTATGTGATCAATGTAATTGACATTTGACCCTCCAAGGTTTTGATAAGAGACGATGGATCTTACCCATTTGAAATTATTAGCAACATCTTTTTTAAGTATGAATAAAGATCCTGCATTAATTGCCTGGCTCAAAAAAAAAGAATCGAATCCGGGATCGAAATCCGTTTTGCCATTTCCAAATGTACCTAGACTATATACATTACCACTCTTGTCTAAAGCTATAGAATGGCCTGAAGAGTAAGAACTGGAATTGTCACCAGATAATTCGTAAGCCCAATCTAGCTTCGGGTTTAAATTTTGTGCTTCTGATTGTAATAAAGCAAAAGAAAAAAGGAAAAGATTGAAGATTTTTTTCATTATAGGACAATTAATTTTTTAAATATTGCCTAAAGATATGATGATTTTATTCACAAATTTATTCACAAATTTGTTCCCAAATTTTTAACTAAATTATTTATAGTAAAACATTTATCTGTGTATAAGGTGAAGGGAGTTGTAAAATAGAAATAAAATTTAAAAACGGGTTTAAAAGAAAAATAATTGTGAGCAAATAATTTATTCTGCAACCTAAAAACATAGTTTTGTAAGGTATTGTTGATTGTACGAAAAAATAAATTGACACCCATTTTTCACAAAAAAACACTCTCCAAAATGAGCGATAAAATTCTGGCAATTGACATTGGTGGTTCCCACATCAAAATGATCCTTTTAGACGAAAATGGGGAAATTTTGAAAGACAGGAGCCGCCTCCCAACGCCCAAACCCGCCACTCCCGATGCGGTCATAGAATTGATTGTAAAGCTGTCTTCAGGGTTTGAAGGATTCACAAAAGCCGCTGCGGGATTTCCCGGATTTGTAAAAAATAATATTGTCGAAACTGCACCTAACCTGGGCACATCTTTTTGGCAAAAGACTGATCTTGCTGCACGAATTTCGGAGAAGTTGTCGGTGCCTGCTGTTGTGGTAAACGATGCGGATTTTCAGGGAGTAGGACTGGTGAGTGGTCATGGATTGGAAATGGTGGTGACACTGGGAACCGGCTTTGGCACCGCTTTGCTGCAGGATGGAAAACTGCTTCCTCACCTTGAACTGTCGCACTTGCCTGTGACAAAAACTAAAAACTATGACCAATATATCGGGCAGGCAGCCATGGATAAAATTGGTGTGAAAAGATGGAACAAACGGATGGAACAAGTGCTGTCAACATTAAAGACAGTCTTCAACTACGATACGCTTTACATCAGCGGTGGAAATGCAGATAAGCTAAGTTTTGAAATGGAAAATAATGTCAAAATCGAAAGCAACGAAGCCGGTTTCAAAGGTGCAGCGGCACTTTGGAGAAACATTCGGGAGATGAAGGTTGGCTGAGAATTGACTGCATTTTGTTTCGGTTATTTTTATTAATCTGACTTTTTTTATGACAAGAGAAGAACATTTTATGAATGAAGCCATCTCCCTTTCTGCAAAAGGGATTGATGGCAACGAAGGCGGCCCTTTTGGGTGTGTCATCGTGAAAGGAAATGAGATTGTTGGCCGTGGATACAACCAGGTCACTGGCACCAACGATCCAACTGCCCATGCAGAAGTGGTGGCCATCAGGGATGCCTGCAACAACCTGGAAACTTTTCAACTGAACGACTGCGAAATTTATACATCCTGCGAACCCTGCCCCATGTGCATGGGTGCCATCTACTGGGCCAGGCCGGCAAAAGTGTATTTTGCCAATACCCGCACCGATGCTGCAAACATTGGTTTTGATGATTCCATGATTTACGATGAACTGAATTGTGATTATTCTTTGCGAAAGATTCCGATGGAAAACCTGGGAAGAGAAGAAGCGCAGAAAATTTTTCTGAAGTGGAAAGATAAAAACGATAAAATAGAATATTAAATAATTGAATGAATTGATGTGTAAAAGACAGAATTTTTTTTAGAAAAAGGTATTACTATATTGATTCTAATTAAAAATGATTTTTTTCTTTTTTTTGATTTGCCAACATAATTGATATATTTACAGCATTATTAGTAAATCATTTCATCATTTTAAACTAAACCCCTATTATTATGAGTTTTTCATCAGAATTTAAAGAATTTGCAGTAAAAGGCAATGTAATGGATCTTGCCATTGGCGTTATCATCGGTGCTGCATTCGCCAAAATTGTTGACTCATTGGTCAAAGATATTATTATGCCTATCGCTGGTCTTGTCGTTGGCCCAAAGGGATTTGTAAACTCTTACCTTGTGCTCGGCGATGCTGAAAATCTGTATAAAAATGGCATGTCACTGGACGATGCCCGTGCAAAAGGAATCAACGTGCTTGCCTGGGGAAGTTTTGTGACGACCATCATTGATTTTGTCATTATTGCCCTGATCATTTTCATACTGGTGAAGGCAATGAACAAGCTGCGCAGAAACGAACCAGTTGAGGTTGTACCGGTTCAAGTTGTTTAATTCAAATTTTATTAAATAAAAAAAGCACTGCAAAATCAGTGCTTTTTTTTATGGAATGATTTCTCGTTTAACCTCCAAAAACCTGGTTCAAAATACCAGCAAGCCTAACGCCGCCTTTCAAAAGTTGATTGTTAAGTGTCTCAATGTATTTGAAGTTGTAGTTATAGCCCAGCTTTTCATTCGGCTTCACATCGTCATGAAGGCGTTCGCTTATTTCATAAGAATCGTAAAACCACTTGTCCATGGGCTCTTTTTGCCATTCATTTCTTTGCTGCAAAGTCGTAAAATTGATTGAATTTACATACTCTGTGAAGCTGAGTTGCTGATAATCAATTATCTCTTCATCCCATATTTTGTGCAGGTTAGAGGACTCTCCAAACCAACTTACTTTTATATCATTTCCACCACGGTCTCCTTTTCTGCCAACATGAAATGGCTGGTGTACATCACCTACAATATGAATGAGAAGTCGCAAATACATTAGTTTGTCGGCCTGTGGCAAAGATTTGTTTTTTAACTGCTGAATAAGAAAATCAATTTTGTTATAAGCATTGGCTGATGTGTCGGTTTTTAGTGAATCCCTTGCCACCATAAAAGATAAATTTTTCTCCAGGTCAACATAATGCCAGGCATTCAGGTATTTGTAATTAGTGTCAGATCTGATAAAATCCGGCCAGTTGCTTGTAATGGCAATTGATTCATTTCCCAATATCAGTTGAATTTCTTTTTTTGCCTTGGCAGTCAGATAACTTGAGGCTATTTCTCCAACTATTCTGTGTCCCAGTTTTCCCCATGCCATTGACTGAAATGAAAAACAAACCAGAAGCAGGCCAATAAAACTAAATTTTAAATATTTTTTCATTGATTAAATTATTGGTCAAAAGTATTGCAGAATAAGCGGTTTAAGGAAAAGAACATCTTTATGGCAGCATCATTTCACAGATTGATAACTCAAATTAAAACTCGTAAACACTCCATACACCCGGCAAGGTTTTAGAATAATAACTGTATTCAGTAGGCTTATAATTGATTGAAAATGAAATTCGGTTTACAACTGAAATATTTGAAAATGTGTTTATCACAAATTTAAACAACTGTTTAATTTTTGACTAAACAATCGTTTAAGTTTGCATTTCCTTTATGGACTACAACGAAAAACAGCTTCAGATTCTCTCTATCTCCGAAAGCCTTTTTGCCCAAAATGGCTATGAGGGCACATCGGTCAGAGACATTGCAGAAAAGGCGGGAGTGAATATTGCAATGATTTCCTACTATTTCGGTTCAAAGGAAAAGTTGATGGAGGCATTGTTCGAGCAGCGTACGCAATACATCAAGGTTAGGGTGGAGACGTTGTTGCAAAATAAAACTCTTTCGCCTTTGGCAAAAATGGAAGCACTCATAGAGGAGTACATTGACAAGTTGATGGATAAACAACAATTTTATAAGATCATGATTTGCGAGCAGGTTATTAATAAAAATCCTGTCATTCTTCATTTAATCTCCGACATGAAAAAGAAGAATATGGAAGAGATCAGCAGGTTGATTGAACATGGACAGCAAAAAAATGTTTTCAAAGAAAAAATTGATATTTTCTTACTAATGAACACACTCGTAGGTTCCATTACTCAAATGATGATAGGGGTGGAATATTATAAAGAACAAAACAACTTGCAAAGTCTTGCAAAGGAACAATCCGATACGATTATAAAAAACAACTTGAACACACATCTGAAGTTCTTGTTTAAAGCACTATTGAACAATGAAGCATAAACTATTACCGCTGTTGCTCTTCTCATTTTTCGTCGTGATCTTTCATGGAAAAGTAAAGGCGCAAACCGGCAGGCTGATCACACTTAAAGAGGCAATTGAACTAAGCATAAAAAATAGCAACCAATTAAAATTTAACCAGGCAAAAATTGAAGAGGCCACCGCCGCACTCAGGGAGGCTGTGGAGCGGAAGTGGCCCGACGCAAGTCTGACTGCATCACACCTGCGCATTGCCAGTCCAAACGTGGACATCAAAATAAAATCCAGCAGTAGCAGCGGCAATTCTTCGCAAACGCCTACACCATCATCGGTTAGCTATGGCATAGCAAATGTGAGTCTGCCATTGTATGCGGGACACCGCATTCGATTTGGAATAGAATCTGGCAAATACCTGGAGCAGGCCGCACAGTTGGATGCAGAAAACCAGCGTGAAGCTGTGATTTTAAACACAATTGAAGCATTTGAAAATTTGTACAAAGCCCATGCTGCTACAATGCTCGTAAAAGAAAACCTGGAAGGAACCCACCAGAGGGTTAAAGATTTTGGTAACCTGGAAAAAAACGGCATTTTGGCAAGAAATGAATTACTGAAAGTGCAGCTTCAGGAATCTAACACCGAGTTGTCATTGCTGGATGCAGAAAATAACTGGCGGCTCGCCAACATCAACATGAGCCTTATGCTTGGACTGCCCGATACGACTGTGTTGCAGGTGAACGAAGCCGATCTTCAACCCGGTACAGAGCTGAAGACAATAGACGAATATGTGCAACATGGTTTGCAAAACAGAAAAGACATTGAAGCGCTGGGCTATCGTAAAAAAGCAGCGGCAGTCGCCGTTAAATCTTCTAAAACAGGCAGCTATCCGCAAGTTGCACTTACTGGCGGATACATTGCAGCCGATGTCGCCAGCATTCTCACCGTCACCAATGCTATTAATATTGGATTGGGTGTGCAGTATAATATTGCATCTCTTTGGAAAAACGGAACGGTTGACCAGGCGAAGGCAAGAGAAAAACAATTGCTGGCAAATGAAGCCGGCTTGCAGGATGCGGTTCGACTTGACATTAACCGGTCTTACCAGAACTTTTTACTTGCCAAAAAAAGAATTGAAGTCTACGACAAAGCAATTGTGCAGGCTGAGGAAAACAATAAGATCGTCAAAAATAAATTCAGTAATACACTTGCCACCACTACAGACCTTTTGGATGCAGACATTGCATTGCTTCAGGTAAGATTGAATGCAGCTTTCGCCAAAGCGGATGCAGCAGTGGCTTACAACAAACTGTTGCAGGCGGCCGGTTTGCTGCATTAAATTTTCCAAATTAAAACAGGTCTGAATACTCACACTGATCATTTTATAAACTATGGCAACAACAGAAATCAAACAAAACGTCAATAGCGAACAGCCAAAGAAGAACAAAATATTTCCTATCATTTTGTTTCTGCTAATAGCGGGTGGAGCATGGTTCGGTATCACAAAATATAACCACGGAAAACACCACGAAGAAACTGACGATGCACAGGTGGAAGCGAATATCAGCCCGGTTATTCCACGGGTGGCAGGCTATGTATCTGATGTGCGGGTAAAAGACAACCAGCGTGTAAAGAAGGGTGACACACTTGTGGTACTTGATCCACGTGACTTGCAACTGAAAGTGGAACAGGCGGAAGCCGCACTTGCCACAGCCAGGACCAACCTTGGAGCAGCGCAAGCCATCACCAGTGCTTCAAGGTCGAACATTGCAACTTCGCAGGCATCCATCGGCACTATTAATGCACAGATGGAGGCTGCTCAAATTGTGGTGCGCCGGGCAGGACAGGATTATGACCGCTATGCTAACCTGATTAAAGACCACAGCATAACACAGCAGCAATATGAACAGGCTCTTGCCGCCAAACAAACGGCAGACAAGCAACTGATTATTTTACAGGAGCAAAAGAAACAGGCAAGCTCACAAACCAGTGCTGTAACCACACAGAGTAGTGCCACTGCTTCGCAAATGAATGTGGCGAGTGCTGTCATCAAACAAAGACAAGTGGAAGTGGATGAAGCAAAACTGAATCTTTCTTATGTAGTCATTACCGCAGCGGCAGATGGTTTGGTGTCTAAGATAAGTGTGCAGCCGGGCCAATACCTTCAGGCGGGACAGCCACTGTTTAGCATAGTTTTGAACAATGATTTGTGGGTGGTTGCCAACTTTAAAGAAACACAGTTTGATAAAATGAAAATAGGGCAGAGGGTTGTGGTGACAGCAGACGCTTTTCCGGGTCATGAATTTGAGGCAAAGCTCACCTCATTTTCTCCAGCCACCGGTTCCAGGTTTGCGCTTTTGCCTGCCGACAACGCCTCCGGCAATTTTGTAAAAGTGGTGCAACGCCTGCCAGTGAAAATCGAATTTGTAACTGGTGCTGATTCAGTCATGAAGCAACTGAGACCTGGGATGAACGTGAATGTTGATGTGAATTTGTAGATAATTCGTTCCGTAGAGACAAGGCATTGCCTTGTCTCTACGGCTAATGTGTTTTGCAAAAGGCATCATGCTATTGTTTGATTAACCTCTATTTTTGCCAACATCTTTAAACTCTTCATGCCCCCGGAAATAATAAAAACCAACATCTGCATCATTGGCGCAGGCCCTGCGGGAGCCACCACTTCTTTGTTTCTCAGCAAAATGCACATTAGCCACGTCATTGTGGATGCGGCGGTTTTTCCCCGTGACAAAATTTGTGGCGATGCACTTGACCTGAAAGTATTGCGGGTACTCAACCACCTGGATAAATCTATTGTAGAAAATGAAATTATGAACGATCCAAATTTTGCCAAAGCAAAAGGATGCAGCATCATTGTTTCACGAAATAAAAAGTACACGCTTAGTGTAAAAAATGCCAAAAATACTCCGGCTGAATATCCATTTTTCTTTGTTGCAAAACGTGGTTATTTTGACAATTTTCTTGCGCAAAAAATAGCCTCACCCTTTGCAGACTTCAGGCAAGGGACAGCAGTCAAGAAAATAGAACGAACAACAATAGGCTGGAACATTTTTGCCGAAGGCAATAACAAATCCATACAAATTGAAACCAGCCTGGTAGTAGGCGCCGATGGTGATCATTCTGCCATGCTTCGGCACTTAGGTGAAAGGAAAATTGAAAGGCGAAATTATGCCGCTGCCCTTAGGCAGTACTGGAAAGGAATCGCTGACATAAACGACGATAATAATCTTGAGATTTATCTACCCAAATCTCTACCCCTTGCTTACTTGTGGATTTTTCCGCTGCCAAATGGAGAGGCCAATGTAGGCTGCGGTCTTGCAAGCGATCTGGTTGCAAAAAACTCTGTCAACCTAAAGGAGGTGTTCAATAAACTCATCACCGAAGACCCGGCATTGAAGGAACGTTTCAGAAATGCTCAACCGTTGGAAAAGCCTGTTGGCTGGGGTTTGCCATTGGCTTCGCAAAACAGGAAGGCAAGCGGTGATGGCTACTTGCTTGTTGGCGATGCAGCTTCACTTGTTTGTCCGACCACCGGTGAAGGTGTTGGTCCGGGAATGATGAGCGGCTACATAGCTGCACATTACATTCAGCATGCAGTGAAGCAAAACCGTTATAGCAAAGACATGTTTGCAACCTACGGCCGTGAGATTAATCGCCGCCTGCAAAGCGATGTAAAAAAATACAACTTTCTCCGCGGAGTATCACCGGTGCTTTACAATATACTCATCAATGTATTGTCCGCCACAGGTGTTGCAGGTTATTACTTTAACCGCTCAGTCAAAACATGGATAGACACAGCTAAGAACAAGCCGATTGATATTGAGATGTAGCTTTCGTTTAGTTGTACATTTCCTCTCTTAAAGCTTTTACTCTTGGGTCTTCAAGATATTCATCAAAATTTGTGAGGCGGTCTATGATGCCTTTGGGCGTTAGTTCAATAATGCGATTGGCAACCGTTTGAATAAAAGTATGGTCATGGCTGGTCAGCAATACAATCCCTTTAAAGTTCGTCGAGCTTTCGTTAAATGATTGAATGCTTTCCAGGTCGAGGTGGTTGGTCGGCTGATCAAGAATAACAACGTTGGGGTTTTGCAGCATCATGCGACTAAGCATACAACGTACCTTTTCTCCACCGCTCAGGACGTTTGTTTTCTTCATGATCTCATCTCCGGTAAATAACATTTTACCCAAAAAGCCACGAAGAAAAGGTTCGTCCACATCAGTCACATAGGGTGGCACATATTGGCGAAGCCAGTCCATCAGGTTTAGCGTGTTGTTGAAAAATTCATTATTCTCTACAGGAAGATAAGCCTGGGTCACAGTTGTACCCCATTCTAACTTGCCTCCGTCGGGCTGTTGCAAGCCATTAATTGTTTCAAAAAAACTGGTAACAGCCAACGGATCTTTGCTGATAAATGCAATCTTATCGTTTTTGCTTACGCTAAAAGTGACCTTGTCATACAACTTACGTCCATCAACCGACTTGCTTAGGTTTTCAACATTCAATATCTGGTTGCCCACTTCACGTTGTTGCTGAAAAATGATACCCGGATACTTGCGGTTGCTGGGTTCTATGTCTTCAATGGTCAATTTTTCCAGGGCTTTTTTTCTTGAAGTCGCCTGTTTACTTTTAGAGGCGTTTGCACTAAACCGTGCAATGAAATCCAGCAAATCTTTCCGCTTTTCTTCATTCTTTTTGTTTTTATCTGTCATCTGGCGTGCCGCTAGCTGGCTGCTTTCGTACCAGAATGTGTAGTTGCCGGTGTAAATCTTAATCTTTGCCCGGTCAACGTCCGCAACGTGTGTGCAGACAGTGTCAAGAAAGTGACGGTCATGGCTCACAACCAATACAATGTTTTCATAATCAGCCAAAAAGTTTTCCAGCCAGCCGATTGTTTCAATGTCAAGACCGTTTGTCGGCTCATCCAGTAACAGAATGTCGGGATTGCCAAACAATGCCTGCGCAAGCAAAACCCGTACTTTAAAATTGCTCGGAATATCCTTCATCAAACTTTGGTGATATTCTTCCTTCACTCCCAAATCATTCAGAAAACTTGCGGCATCACTTTCTGCAGTATAACCACCCATTTCCCCGAATTCGCCTTCCAGTTCGCTGGCCTTCATATAGTCATCTTCAGTTGCATCGGGATCCATGTAAATAGCATCTTTGGCCTGCATCACCTCCATCATTTTTTTATGCCCCATGATGACCGTGTTCAGCACAGTATATTCATCAAACTCAAACTGGTTCTGCCTCAGGAAGCTCATACGTTCGCCCTTGCCAATCTCCACGTTTCCTTTATTTGGTTCTATCTCCCCACTCAAAATTTTGAGAAAAGTTGACTTGCCGGCACCGTTTGCACCGATTACTCCATAACAATTCCCTTTGATGAAATTGAGGTTTACTTCGTCAAACAATACTCTTTTGCCATAGGCAAGAGTCACATTTTTTACGCTAATCATTTATTAATCTTGTACTTTTTTAAAATTGCAGGCTTAAAAATTAAAAAATTTGAGCCATTTTTTCAGGGCGCAAAAGTAGGGATAGAAAGGCAATAAAGTTTATGGAACGTTAGACATTGAGAATGTTTTCGGAGTTATTAATTCAGCTTTTTGCATTTCATCCACTGTTTTTATTATTTCATCAATTGATTCTTTTATTTCGCTTCCTGCTTTTTCGTATTCGCCGGGCATTTCATCTTTTAAATACCAAGCAATGACGTAATAGATTGGTTGCATGTATTTAGCAAGAAGGCTATTTTCTTTTTTGTATTCATCCAATATAAAATGGTATTGTTTTTTTAAATGCAAGTGAATTAATAATTGTAAAATCCCTTCACTTTCTTTTTCAAACCATTCTTCATTTTGAAAAATTTCTTTACATAAATTTAATGCAATTTCATACATTTTGCTATTCCAATAAATATTGAACAAATTAAGTACGGATACAAAAATACCTTTGTCTATTGCCTGCAAATAATAATTGATTGCTTTATTGATGTCTTTTTTCTCAATATTGTATAAGGAAGCAAGGTTATTTAATGCAATATCATATCCGTTAAAAATAGCTTTTAAATAAAAAAATTCAGCCTTATTAAAGTCGAACAAATCAAATCTATATAAATTAGCAAGGTTAAACATAGATCGTTTATCCCCTTTTTCAATTGCCATTAAATAATACATTTCAGATTTTTTAAAATCTTTTAATGCATCTTTCAGAAAATTTGCAAAATTGAATATTGCTTCTACATTTCCTTTTTTAATGGCCTTTAGAAAAAATTCTTCCGCTTTATCATAATTGTTTAAAATCTGGCTGTAAAACAATCCCAAGTCATTTTCCGCCTCGGGCTCTTTTTTTGCCAATGCAAGTAATTGTATTTCTTCAGCTTTTTTCAAATCACCCAATTTATATGCCTTGTAAGCCTTTTTCAAATAATTTTCTGTATTATAACTTTCTGCAAGAGTATGAATAGTAGCAGCCCAAATATGCTGGTTAGTTTTAATTAGGTAAGCTTCTGTTCTTTTTAACAAATCTTCTTTCGTATCATCGTCAATTATACCAATATGATGTAAAGCTATTGCTTTGTAATAAGCTGCCTTTTCAGAGTATTTGCTACAACTCATGCCATCAATTTGTTTTTGCGCCAAGTCTTTCAAGTCTTCTATTGTACACCAACTTTCTAAAAAACGTATCAGCCAAAGCATCTGTTCCCTATTTTGCTTTCGTCCATTGCGCATCAGGTACCAAATATTGAAAAAACGTTCTCGTATCCTGTAAAGGTTTTTGCGCTTGCCAGTTGTAACCGTTTCTACCAACTGGTTTTCTTCCATTTGCTTTAGTTGAGAAGATATTTGGTTGGTGGTAAGCTTATCACGGTACAGCCTGCTTTGTTCCAGTATCTCGGCACTGCTTATCGGGTCCCATGCACGGGCCATAGCATCTATTATTTTTTGCTGCTGTGGTTTCAGACTGTCCATTCGGGCTTTGTAGAGGGGCAAAACTTTATCAACCAGATGTTCCAAATCCTCAAAAGCTGAACCATCGTTATAGTCAATAAATATTTCAAAAAGAAGCACCATCGTTCTTGGTACGCCGCCAGTTAAACGCCTTAATATTTCTATCCGGTGAGGTGATTTTTCTATGATAGCCGTTATCTTATCCTCAACATTGTAATTTTTCGCCAATGCATTCATCAGGTTAATAGCTTCCTCTTTATTGAGTGGCTCCAACTTCAACTGGTAAAAAAATTCAAAGAAAGGTTTGTCATAGTGAAATGTATATTCGAGCATTTCAGCAGATGCACCAACCAATTGTATAAAAGGCGAAGTCATTAATATTTCCCGCAGGCGGTGGTTTTCCTGATCGGTAAATTTGTGTAGTAAATCGCCAATATTATCTATAAATAAGACTACTTTTTTGTCTGCCTGTTTTAGCTTATTTGTCAACAAATCAAAAGCGGTTCGTTCATAATCTTCTTGCTTATCCTGCAATATCATTTCGGCGTTCATGCCTGCAAATACATCGTTCATATTTTCAAGATAAATAGCTACTTCTTCCCATAGTTCGGGTAAGCTGTTTATTTGGTATTGCTCTTCGGTTAATCTTACGGGCAAAGTCGTTTTTGATAAATCTTTATCATCTTCTATGGCATACCTCAATCGCAGCAGGAGTGTGGTTTTGCCCATTCCTCTTTGGCCGATTACTAAAAAATGTTGAGGGGCAGCATTTGTCGGAGCATTTTTAATTTGTTTAAAAATTTTTTCAAAAATTTTTTCTCTGACAACAAAGGTTGCAATTAGTAAGTCCTTGGGTTCTTCATCAGGATTAAAGATGAATGGCTTTTTATTTGTCATTTCCACCAGGTTTTAAGTATTGGAGAATAAAAACGAAAGATTTTGTTCTCTTCCACCAGGTAGCCATCGTGTTTTAATATATCCAATACATCATTAAGGTCAGACAGTATATTGAATTTGTTAGCAAGATTTACAATTTCATCGTAATTCAGGCTTCCTCTTTCTTTTATTGTCAGCAGCAATTCATTTACAAAACCAAGGTGATTTACATCTTTAAATACTTTGAGTAACCTTGACTTGAAATGTTCAAAATAAATATTTCCATTTTCACCAACTTGCCGGAAAGCTTTGTCAATCAATGCTTCATTCAATTCATGCTTATCTTCCAACAGGTTCACAATTTCTCTTACCATCAGTTGAAAATAAAATGGTATCCACCATTCTATTTTCTGAAGTATTTTTTCAATTATTTCCTTTGGAAAAGGTGTATTGCATTCTTCACTTGCCAATTCCGTTATTAATTGTACGGCTTCCTCTTCTGATAATGCAGGTATTTTAATTTCCCGTAAATCATTAATTTTATCAGTAGAATTTATTCGTTTTACTGTGGTAAATAATCCGATAGAACCTGTGTAAACAAATTTTATTTTTTGCTGAAACACCGGGTCTTGCCTCAATGCCCTGTTCTGGCTCAAAAACTGGTTGGCAATCTCAATACCATGAACCTCATGTATTCTTTCCACAGTGATTGGAAATTCATCTACGAGCATTACAATTTTCTTTTCATCCAGCTTTATATCTTTCAGAAAACTGCACAATTGATCATAATATGAAATTTTCCCATTTTTTTCTAATGTAACCCCGAAACCTGCCACCGAAATTTCAGCGACCCGATTAGCCCATTCTACGAGTTTGCTCTTCGCCTTTCCTGAAAAATGACCGAATCCTTCAATTTGATCAGCATTAAGGATACATTGAAGTATTAATTTAAAAAATTGTTCGGGATTATCAACTGCCTCTGTATTTTGAAAAACAGCATAGAAATTTTCATCGGGATTATCAATGAGATTGAGAAGAATAGATGTTTTACCAACCCTTCGTGGTGCTGAAATCAATAAATTTTCGTCATTTCCAATGGCTTTTAAAATTTGCCTGCGTATATTTTCTCGTTTAAAAAATCTTTCTCCACGAGCTGGAGAGCCAGTAATTGTTTTCATTTGCAATAAATTTATTGCAAAAATAAGTTGCAATTTTTTTATTGCCAAATTTTTCTGCAATAAAATTATTGCAATTATTCAATTTTCTTCAACTCTTCTTCTTTTAGATTGACTTCTATTTTTTCTTTTTTAAGATTGATGCGAACACGGTCAAACACACTCATGTAAAAATTGGCTATCCAAACAAGAGAAAACCCGCCGATGAAATAGCCACGCCAATCGTCAAAAATGAGATGGTAATGTGTAATAATGAGCATAAAAATGGTAACGTAGTGGCTGAAGCAATATTCGCAGGTAAAGAGGTAGAAAAATTTTCGTTGAAACACATTCGTACATTTCTCGCTTTGTTTTTTGCAAAATTCCCTCGGCTCTTTAAAAACTTCTTCATGGGTGACTGTCCACGCAATACATGCCACGGGCAACGCTAGAATAAATAAATAAACGATTTGCAAATTAAGGTTAAGGTTCATGCCAATACATTGTAAAAATTGTGCCTTATAAATAAAATTTTAACCGATTCCTTTCCGATAAATTTCTGAGTTGTAATAAAAACGAAGATTTTAAGGGACGATAAAACATCTGTTGTTTATGAGTTGTGATTAGCAATAAAAATAAAAATTCAACCCTTTTTCCGCACAGAGTTTAACAAATGCTGCTGCTTGTAGCAAAAGCGAAACATTTACTTTTAAAAAAAATTATCAAATGAATTTTCATTTTACCAAAAGAATTGTGTTCTTAGCTTTCTCAGGCAGTGTTGCTATAGCTAACGGACAAAATTACAAAAGCAATTTTGTAAAAACTGTTCAAAGCACAACGAGCAATAGTTATTTTGCCAATAGTGATGGTGCAGATGGTTCGCCGGACGTAATAGCAGGCCTGACGGACGACAACACCGGCGAGCAATTTTCTTATTCCAAAGTGACCAAATGGATAGATGGCAATACTATGACCGACAAGCAGGTGGACAATGTTATTTTTCGTAAGAAAGGATCTCAATATTATAAGTTGAATTACAGCGGTTTCTTATCGGTCAAATGGTTTGGCGTAAAGGGCGACGGCAGCACCGATGAAACCAGCAACCTGCAGAAGGCAATCACAGTTGCGGCTCAGTTGGGCGAAACAATTTATCTGCCTGTGGGTACTTACAAAATTACGGGTACCATTTCTACACCTCAATCTTTTTCGCAACCGATCATTAAAGGAGCAGGGGCAAGGCACACCCGCATTGTGTTTGACCCGGTAGCCGCTGATCAACCTGCTTTGAAAATAAAAGGAGGAAGCGGCGTTCTTTCGCTTGGCCGCATTGAAGATTTATCTTTTGCAGGCAATGACCAAAGCATTGGTATTATGCTGGCCGATTGCAATGGATTCCAGGTAAGAAACTGCATTTTTGAAACCAACAAAACAGGTGTGTTGTTTTTTAACGAAAGTGCAAAAGCTTTTACTGAATATTGCATAGCCGACTATTGCGATTTTAAACCGACCTGCCACACAGCGGTGGAATATAGGCGTGATAAAGGTGATGCATCTTTCAATGGTTCGGGCTTAATGAACTGCACCATTATTCAATCAGAAAATGAAACACAACCTAAAATAAAAATTGGTATGGGTTGCCTGCCTTACAATGCACCCATGAGCTTTCAGGTTTGGACTAAAAACAATACACCTGTTATTGAAAACCTTGGCAGTCTTGTCACATTTCACGGAGACATAACGGTAGAACCCATTACCGGCGTAGAGGTGAGCCTGGTAAACCCTAACGGCAAGGCTGTGTACCTAACAGGCAATGTGCTGAGCAATAATGAGAAGTTGCAACTTGGCAAACTGATATTGTGCGATAAAGTTGCGCTGCTGTCTAAAGGTGGCATAGCACCTATGCTAAAGCCGTTTAACAAAGTAGTTTCTTTAACAGCGGGAGAAAATGCAATTGTGCCGTTTAGTGTAGAGGGATCTACTTTGCAGGGCATGAGTTTCATCATCACTACTCACATCACTGCTGATTTTTACGATTATACCTATCAACTGATCTGCTATCAAAATACCTATAACAGCGATGGAAGTGTGACTGTGTTGTCAACTCCGCAAAGCATGAACCAGGCTAATTTTGGTGAGTGGACATTTAAGGTGAAAAATGCTACACTTTATGCAACCAATAATGCCATTAAAGGAAAGGTAAAAGCAGAAATTTCTGTGCTGCCAATGGGGACGAGGCTGTCTTATTTGAATTCTGATTAACCGCAAAACTTCACTACGACAAGAATTATTTCCAAAAAATAAAAACCCCCGCCTTAAAAACAAAGCGGGGGTTCTTATCTAAAATCTAGTATCTACTATCTAAAATCTATTAATACCTGTACAATTCAGGTTTAAACGGACCTTCTTTGCCAATACCGAGATATTCAGATTGTGCAGACGTCAGTTCGTCCAACACTACACCAATTTTAGCAAGGTGAAGACGGGCAACTTTCTCATCCAATACTTTTGGAAGAACATAAACTTTGTTCTCGTATTTATCGGTGTTTGTCCAAAGTTCAATCTGGGCAAGGGTTTGGTTGGTGAATGAATTACTCATTACAAAACTTGGGTGACCTGTAGCACAACCTAAGTTTACCAAACGACCTTCAGCTAATAAGATTATGTCTTTACCATCAATGGTGTACATGTCAACCTGTGGCTTGATGGTATCTTTTGTAGTACCATAATTATCATTTAACCAGGCTACATCAATCTCAATATCAAAGTGACCAATGTTACAGACGATGGCCTTATCTTTCATTGATTTGAAATGCTCAGCAGTGATCAAATCTCTGCAACCGGAAGCAGTAACAACGATGTCAGCTTCTTTAACCGCGTCAATCATTTTCTTTACCTCATAGCCGTCCATAGCAGCTTGCAAAGCACAGATAGGATCAATCTCAGTAACGATAACACGGGCACCTGCTCCACGCAATGAAGCAGCAGAACCTTTACCTACATCACCGTATCCACCAACAACAGCAACTTTACCTGCCATCATAATATCAGTAGCACGACGGATCGCATCTACCAAACTTTCCTGGCAACCATATTTGTTATCGAATTTAGATTTGGTAACGCTGTCGTTTACGTTGATTGCAGGGATAGGCAATGTACCGGCAGCCATACGCTCATACAAACGGTGAACGCCAGTTGTCGTCTCTTCAGAAAGACCTTTAACGTGTTGGATCAACTCAGGGTATTTATCAAAAACCATGTTGGTCAAATCACCACCATCGTCCAAAATCATGTTCAGCGGACGGTCTGCACCACCAAAAAACAATGTTTGTTCAATACACCAATCAGCCTCAACTTGGCTCTGACCTTTCCATGCAAATACACCAATGCCTGCAGCGGCAATTGCAGCAGCAGCCTGGTCTTGCGTAGAGAAGATATTGCAAGAGCTCCATTTCACTTCAGCGCCAAGGGCAACCAAAGTTTCAATAAGCACTGCAGTCTGGATTGTCATGTGAAGGCAACCCGCAATTCGTGCACCTTTCAATGGTTGGCTGGTACCATACTCTTCACGAAGAGACATCAGACCCGGCATTTCAGCCTCGGCCAGGCGAATTTCTTTGCGACCCCAATCAGCCAGGCTCATGTCGGCCACTTTGTACTTCAGACTGAAGTCAATCTGTGTGTTTGTTGTTGTTTCCATGTTTTTATTTAATTATGAATTTTGAGTGATAAATTTTTATTCATTGAGCGAAATTTTTGGAGCCGACATAGGAAATTCTGATGAGCATTCTTGTGTCACTCCCTTGAACTTGTATTTTTTTATTGAGCTTTTTCTATGTTGTGCCCGTCTGCCGATTTGAAAAGCAAATTTAGAATTGTTAGTGAAATATCCTGCATAGTTCCATAACTTTGGAATGAAAATAACAATTCGTTCATTTTAACAGGATAAAACACTGTTTACTTATGCCAAAAGCAAGTCAAAAAGAAGAAACACCTGTCACAACTTCCGCCCCGGATGAAAAAGACATCGCCATTTTGCGCCTTTTGCAGCAAAATGCCCGGATAACTGTCAAAGAAATTTCTGAAAAAATACATCTTAGCACAACTCCTGTGCATGAACGAATCAAGCGGATGGAGGAAAGTGGCATCATCAAACAATACACAACACTTTTGGATCCTTCCAAAGTAAAGCGGGGTCTAATGGTCATTTGCTATGTATCGCTAAAGCAGCACAGCAAAAATGCTGGTGACAAATTCATCAAAACCATTTTGGAACTCAGCGAGGTTATAGAGTGCTACAGCATTAGTGGCGAGTTTGATTTCATGCTTAAAGTAGTAGCTGAAGACATGAATACCTACTATGACTTTCACGTCAACAAATTAAGCCCGATAGATAACATGGGTCATGTGCAAAGTGTGTTTGTCATGGGTATTGTGAAGCAGACAACTGTGGTGGTGTAGTAAAAAAGTAAAATGCAAGTTGATAAATGACGCAAAAATCAAGGTCTGATTATATCAATTCATATTCTACATTAACCGGCTTATTTGTCTTTTGAGAAGCATTCAGCACTTCAATGCCTACAATGTTTTTTTCGCTGTCATAATCTAAAATTATTCCTGGCTTTTCCGAATCACTTTCCGAAACTTCTTTGTCTGTAAGTTGTATATAGAGTGCGTCTGCCTGCTTATCGTATCTTACTTTCATGGTTGTAAATATTTGTTGATGTTCGAAGTTTTATAAGCTGTCACCACCAATGGTGGCTTCTTGTTTTCATTTACAAATATACGAAGCAAATAAGGTTTATTGCTTTCATAAATAATACTCTGGTAAATGGATAAATCATCTTCCATAGAAATAAAGTCTGGATTGTGGAGGGTATCCTCAATTGATTGTGTACTAATGTTCCGTTGAGCAGCCCTTTCCAACAAATGATAGGAGTAAGTAAACAAAGAATATAATTAAATCGATTGATTAATAGGAGAGCTATGTTTGCAAATTTACCGATCCTGATGAAGCAAATTAACTATTAGCATGTTTTCTTGCTGTCAAAATTGTCCTATCAGCCTTAGTCTTTGGGGTTACACCAAATATCTGATTGATAATTGCACAAGCAGCATTCAATCTTTCAAGGGGAGTGTTATTCTTCCAATAACTTACATGATCATTCGCTTCAGAAAATGTTTGTGCAGTCACTATTGTTGTGTCAAGCCGGGAAGGATTGTATTGCATAATCAACACTAAAATTAAAAAAAGCCCCAACTTTTCCGAAGGGGCTTTTCTCAAATTAAGTTTTAGTTATAAATCCTTTTCAGGGTCTTTCGACTTCATGTCAATACCATTTTGAAGTTTGCTATGTTTTCGACTATAACCGAAGTAAATAATAAAACCCAATAGCAACCAAACAACCAATCGCAGCCAGTTCGTCCAGCCAAGACCAAATATCATTGCACCACACACAATCACCCCAAGTATTGGAACGACCGGTACGAAGGGAGTTTTGAATTCCCGTTTCAATTCTGGATTTGTTTTTCGTAAAACAATGACTGCAACACAAACCAGCATAAAGGCAAATAGAGTACCTATACTCGTCATGTCGCCTACTATATCTCCCGGCACAAAGGCTGCAAACAATCCGACTAAAATCAAAATGAATAAACTGGCTTTATACGGTGTTTTATATTTGGGATGGATAGCACTGAATGCCTTGGGCAATAATCCATCTTTGCTCATTGAGTAAAATACCCGGGATTGCCCTAATAACATAACCAATATAACAGAAGAAAAACCTGCCAATATAGCGACTGTTACCAATTTAGCCAACCAACCAAAGCCGGTCATATATTTAGTGATAGCAAACGAAACAGAGGCTTCTTTGCCTGTCGTTCTAAAATCTTCGGTACTGGCAATTCCGGTAAGAACATGGGCAAAAAGAATGTACAAAACTGTGCAGATAGCCAACGACCCAAGTATGCCAATAGGCATATCT
Source organism: Segetibacter sp. (assembly GCA_043733905.1). Classification (GTDB taxonomy): domain Bacteria; phylum Bacteroidota; class Bacteroidia; order Chitinophagales; family Chitinophagaceae; genus Segetibacter. Next base: position 43,496 of record JAYTGA010000085.1, on the reverse strand, counting down.
CTTTTAGGATTTTTTGCCTCTTGAGCTGCAGTGCTGACTGCATCAAAGCCAATGAAGGCAAAAAACACTACCCCTGCTGCACCAAGAATTCCCATGATCCCTCCAAAATTGTGTGAAATACCCTGGTGGTCAACATAAGTGCCGGCAGGTGGAATATAAGGGACATGATTGGCAGGGTTAATGAAGCTCCATCCAAATATGATAATCAATACAACAATAGACACTTTTGCAATGACGATAATTCCATTCACAACAGCAGATTCCTGCGTTCCTTTAATCAGCAACATTGTCAGGAGTGAAACAATACCAAGCGCAGGAATATTCATCATGCCATGAGCAAGCACTTCATGCGTGGCAGGGTCTATTAATTTTTCAAAAGGAGAATGGCACCATTGATAGGGTAATGCACTTGTGTGAAAAACGTTTATCAGTAAATTATTCAGGTATTCACTCCATGCTATACCAACAGTCGCAGCACCCACTGCATATTCAAGAATTAAATCCCACCCAATGATCCAGGCAATTAATTCTCCCATAGTTGCATAGCTGTAAGTGTAGGCACTCCCTGCAATGGGAATAGATGAGGATAGCTCTGCATAGCACAAACCTGCCAACGCACATCCAATAGCAGCCACTATGAAACCAAGGGTGACCGAAGGTCCTGCATTTTGTGCAGCGGCTGAAGCAGTTCTTACAAACAATCCTGCTCCTATAATAGCCCCAATTCCGAGAGCAATTAACGATCCGCCACTCAATGTCCTTTTCAGTCCTTTTTCGGTTTCTGAAGATTCCGCCATCAGTTGTTCAATAGACTTCTTTGCAAATAAACTCATATTCAGTGTTGTTAAAAATGTTTTAGCAAGGTGGAAAAATAATGATTTATTTAGAGTATCACCTGATTGTGGGTAAAATCAAAAGTAATGAACTTCTTTTTTTCGCAGTCAGCAATGTAATGACAAAGCAATTCTGGTTAAGAAATTTTGCAAAAGCGTTTCATTTAGCGAAGCGAAATAAAAAATGACTTCTTTTGTTATTTGCCAGTTCGGCGATATGAATGCTTCATTCACCTATTGATTGGTTAGCAATAATTAAATTGCCTTATTTTTGAAATCTAAAAACAATCCCAATGAAACAAAAATTTTCTAACTCATTTCTTGCCTTGATAGTGATAGTTTCTTTTTTCTCCTGCACCAAAGAAGGTAGGCATAAAACTGAAACTGTAAATGAAACACTGAACGTGACTTTAAAAGCAGGTGATGTGTACCAGCTTGACCTTAGCAAATATGGCGATGCTGATGATGTGGCCGCCATTGCCACACAAGCCATCAACTTCACCACCAGCGAGATTAACAAAGAAAGTTTTACCGGAAAATATACCTACAAGTACGTTTCCGGCACGCCAACAAAAGCAGGTGTTACAACGACAGACAAAGTTGTTATTAAACTGACTGAACCGCAACGTGGCGGCGGTTGCAATCAAAATAATGAAAATAATGACAATAAAGACGAAGCTGATATTACCATCAACTTCACGATTCAATAACAACATTTGCTGTTTGAAAAAGTAAACAAAAAAGACCTTCATTGCGAAGGTCTTTTTTGTTTGTGGCAAAAAATAGGTTATTGTAAATGACAGCAAAAATTTCTGGGGCAAGTAGAAAATTTGATTGAAACGTCACAAACATCGAACACTTATATTTGCCCTATGCAATCGTTTCAGGATTTAGCTCAACTATTTACTGCTTATTTCAATGCCAGGCATTTCCCTGCGATTCCCTCTACATTATATGACCCTTGCGAATACTTTCTTGGCCTTGGCGGCAAAAGAATTAGACCTGTCATGTGCCTGATGGGAAACGAACTGTTCGACACCATTCACCAGGATGCCTATCATGTGGCAACGGCCATTGAGTTGTTCCACAATTTCACCCTCATTCACGACGACATTATGGACAAAGCACCTGTGCGCCGTGGAATGCCAACCGTACATATTAAGTACGATGAAAGCACCGCATTGCTCAGTGGCGATGTAATGCTCATACAGGCTTATGAATACCTGAACAAAATAAAAAGCGGTTACATCCACAAGATTTTGTCGCTTTTCAACCTAACGGCAAAACAGGTTTGCGAAGGGCAGCAACTTGACATGGATTTTGAGAAAAAACCGGGTGTCGGCCTCGATGAATACATCCACATGATTGGGCTCAAAACCTCCGTCCTACTGGCCGCCAGCCTGAAACTGGGAGCCACCATAGGCGGGGCAGGAGAGGGCAACGCCAATCATTTGTACAATTTCGGCCTCAACCTCGGCATCGCCTTTCAATTGCAGGATGACTACCTCGATGCCTTTGGCGACCCCGAAAAATTTGGCAAGCAGGTAGGTGGAGATATTTTAGCTAATAAGAAAACATTCCTGCTCATTCATGCACTTTCTGTTGCTTCTGCTTCGCAAAATGAGACGCTGAAAGATTTAATAGCTCACAACAGTGCAGACAAAGTGCAACAAGTCTTGTCCATTTACAAAGCCTGCGGCGTGGATGAATGGGCCAAAAGTCTGAAACAAAAGTATGTAGCCACCGCCATGCAACACCTGGAAGACACAGCAGTATTAACCGTTCGCAAAAAGCAGTTGGAAGAACTGGCTTCGTTCTTAGTGCAGAGGGATTATTGAGAAGGTGTTAGGTGTAAAGTTAAACTATGAGCTATAAGCTATGAACTATAAACTAAAGTATGAGGTGTAAAATGTGACAAACGTAATCCAACAATCCAACAAAAAACACCAAACACCAAACAAAATATCAAAACATAGACAACGAGAAACCAAAAACGAGAAACGGCTTTAACCTCAAACGAAAAACCAATAACCTAATTAACCAATAAACCAATTAACCCCTCCCCCCATGTCTTCACTTTTCAGAAAGAAATCAATAGATAAGATAGTGGCCGATTCGCAGTTGGCGCAGAGTGATAGTCATGAAAAGCTGCATAAGGTGTTGACGGTTAAAGACCTGACATTTTTTGGCATTGCAGCTATTTTGGGTGCGGGCAGTTTCAGCAGCCTGGGCGGTGCGGTGTTTCATGGCGGGCCGGGTGTGGTTATTTTGTTTGTGATAACGGCTGTAGCCTGCGCCTTTACTGCCTTTTGCTATTCGGAGTTTGCCAGTCGCATACCTGTTGCAGGCAGTGCTTACACTTATGCTTATGCCTCCTTTGGCGAACTCTTTGCCTGGATGATTGGCTGGGCGCTCATCATGGAATATTCCATCGGTAACATTTATGTAGCCTATAGCTGGAGCGATTATTTCACTTCTTTTCTTGGGAAAATAAACATTCACCTGCCCGAGTATCTCTGCACAAGCTACATGGAAGTGAAGCATGAAATGATGACCGGCACCATCAACGCCGCCGTGCTGGATGCCTGGAACAATGCACCCGTTGTCGGCGGGTTGAGAATCATTTTTGATTTGCCGGCCATCATTATCAACCTGCTCATTACCGCTTTGGTTTATCGTGGCATCAAGGAAAGCCGCAACTTCAGCAATGTGATGGTTATCCTCAAAATGATTGTGGTTGGGTTGGTCATTATTGTGGGCGGCTATCTTGTTTTTTCACACGGTCTTACCGTCAACTGGATGCCTGCAAACGATGCGGGGGTCAAGTCTTTTATGCCCAACGGTTTCGGCGGGGTCATGATGGCGGTCAGCGGTGTATTCTTTGCCTACATTGGGTTTGATGCGGTCAGTGTGCTGGCCGAAGAAAGCCAGAACCCGCAGCGCGACCTGCCACGGGGTATGATTTTGTCATTGGTCATTTGTACGGTTGTTTATATTTTGCTCACACTTGTTCTCACCGGTGCGGTCAACTATCGTGGTTTTGAAGGTGTGGGCGACCCACTTGCATTCATCTTCGAGAAGCAAAACCTGAACGTTGGCTGGATGCAGTTTTTTGTCGCCATTGCAGCCGTTATAGCCATGACGAGTGTGTTGCTCGTTTTCCAGATGGGCCAGCCCCGCATCTGGATGAGCATGAGCCGCGACGGGCTGTTGCCACCAGTGTTTCAGAAAATTCATCCAAAGTATAAGACGCCATCTTTCGCTACGATTATCACAGGTTTGGTGGTGGGCGTTCCCATTTTCTTTACCGATAAAACGTTTGTTCTCGACTTCACCAGCATTGCCACGCTGTTTGCTTTTGTATTGGTTTGCGGCGGTGTGCTTCTCATTCCAAAAAAGGAAAAAGAGCCAGGCAAATTTCATATTCCATACATCAACGGGCAACTGATATTTCCTCTTCTCATTGCAGCAAGTTTGTTGGTTGCGTTCATGATAAACCACCATTATTTTCAAGACTTGTTTTCGTTTTCACTCACCGATGCAGAAGCCAAATCAGCCGTTGCAGGAGTTGACATGAGCAAGCCCGAAATTGTTCAGTTAAACATTGACAACGCACTGATGGCAAAGAAAACGCTCAACATTTCAACGATTATTTTCTGGCTCAGTTCTTTTGTCATTTGCTTCATTAGTTTTGTAAAAAAATATTCGTTGATTCCACTTCTTGGCCTCACCACTTGTCTCTATCTGTTGACAGGAATGACCGCCAAAAACTGGGCATGGTTTGCAAGCTGGCTGGCACTGGGACTGGTCGTTTATTTCATGTATGGATTCAGGAAAAGCAAGCTGGCAGCGATTAATACCGTATAAAAAAATGGAACAGGCAGAAGAATATGTAAAAGGAAAGTGGCAGCAGTTGACTGCATTTTCAGCAAAACAAGACGTGAAAGACCGGTTGTGGAATGAATTGACTTATCGCTATGCAGAGCGGCACAGGCAATACCACAACCTCAACCATATTGCCTATATATTCTCGCTGTGCGATGAATACATCGGGCAGATAACAAAACCTGCTGTTGTGGGATTTGCCATTTTGTATCACGACATTGTTTACAACACCTACCACACCGACAATGAAGAGCAAAGTGCAGCAGTTGCCGAGATGCACCTGCAACAATTAAAAGTCAACAAAGCTGTGATTGAAGAGGTGAAAATGTTTATCATAGCAACTAAAGACCACAAAATACCTGATGACTTTTCTTTGAAAAATGACCTTGCTTTATTTCTTGATTTTGACATGGCTATTTTGGCTTCAGAACCCGAAAACTTTCACATTTACAGTCAAAAAATAAGACAGGAATACGCCAAGTTCAGCGATGAAGTTTACAAAGAAGGTCGCAAACTTGCTCTCAGCAAAATGCTGGATGCCACACTGTTTCAAACCCCGCACTTTAAAGAATTGATGGAGGAAAAAGCAAAGACCAATATGCGGAATGAGTTGGGCGGATTGTGAGAAGTGAGTTGTCAGGCCTATCGTGTGGACACATTTATAGCGTATGTGGATTTGCTCCGAAGGAGCGGTGTGTTTATAGCAAGATAAAGTCAAGAAGTAGTTACAGGCTCCGAAGGTGCCCCCTATTTTTAAACCTATACACGTGGCACCTTCGGAGCCATTTTCATTATTCCTCGTTCTCTATAAACACCGCACTCCTTCGGAGTGTGATAAAAGATGTGCCTACACCAAGCCAAGGCGGGGCAGCCTGACACTATGAAAATTCTTTCAAATGAATTTATACAGCTTCTAAGAAATGATACTTACACGTTTCTGATTCCTACACCAAATATCTCTCCTTCACCACACTGATGTGATGAAGTGCATGACCAAAAATAACAAAGGCAATTGCAACCGCAGTGTTTGCATGTCCGTTGGTCGTGCCACTCCTGTCCAATTGCTCATCGGTAAAACTTTGCAACATCAAATCGGTTGATTTCCTGGTGGCGATAAATTCTTCTGTAAGGCTCTGCCAGCTTCGGTTGTCGGCTTTGCTGGCTGCAGCGTAATCGTCTTCTTCAAAACCCGGCAGCGGCGTTTGTTCGCCACGGGCAATGGACAAAGCCCTGAAAGCAAAAATGCGCTCCGCATCTATGATGTGCTGCAACATTTCTTTGATGCTCCACTTGTTTTTTGCGTAGCGAAAAGTGGATTGCTCTTCGCTGATTTGCAGGAAAAAATCGTTGAGATGCTGGCTGTAATTTTCAATCGCATCGTTCACAGAAGCGCCATCTGCCAGTTTGATGTAGGTATAAAAATAGGGAGGATAAGTTCCGGCTACGGGAGTTGTCATGGTTATTGTTTGATTAGCAGATTTCTAAAAGTTGATTTTGGCAGCGGTTGTTTTTTCGTAGGTTGTCTTGTTGTAACTGTTTCCGCAGGTTGCATTTGCGCAGCCAGTTTCACTGCATTGTAAGCATTAATAAAACCACCCGAAGCACACAGGTCAGACATTTGCACAATCGTATCTTTTGTGCCGGGTTTTATCACATGAAAGGAAGTGTCCCTGATGACCGATTTCTCAATGGCTTCTTTCACCTGGTGTGCTGAAAGAGCCGGGTAGTAAGACCGTATCAAAGCCGCCAAACCCGCCACCACAGGCGATGCCATGCTGGTTCCTTTCAGAAAACCATACACATTTCCACCGGGCATCGTCGAATAAATTTTGACACCTGGCGCAAACACATCCACGGACTGCTTGCCATAGTTGCTAAATTCCGCCACAAAATCGCCGCTGATTTTTGGGTCTGAACAGGCGCCCACGGTGATGAAGTTGGAAGCTGTCCGGTTGCAGTTTTTAAGCTGGGGACTGGGAAAATTGCCAACAGAATCCACGTCTGTATTGTCATTGCCGGCAGCATGAACGAGGAGTACATCTTTACTTTCGGCATATTTCACGGCATCGTCCACCCAAATTTTTTCTGGAGAAATGGCTTTGCCAAAACTCATATTAATGACCTTGGCACCATTGTCCACTGCATATTTAATCGCCAGCGCAATATCCTTATCATATTCATCGCCATCAGGCACAGCCCTAATCATCATAATTTTTACATTGTCTGCTATTCCGTTGCACCCGATGCCGTTGTTTCTTTCTGCGCCAATTGTTCCGCTCACATGTGTACCGTGGAGGGGCGAAGGCCCCATGACATCGTTGTTGCCGTAGAAGCGGTCGTTCAGGTTGCTGTAATCATCTTTCACAATGTCTGCCCTGTAGTTGACAGGCGGTCTTTCTTTGGCTTCCTGTAGTTTTTTCTTTTGGTCAATGTATTCGTCCATTTGCTCAAAAGTAAACACATTCGTTTCCTCCCGTTCAATCTGCATCAGCTTCATAAACGTGATGTAGCCCAGTTTTGCTTTTTTGATGGCAGGGTTTGTTGTGATAAAATTTTCCACTTGCGACACGGTAAACGTATCTTTTTTCATTCCTTCTTTCAACACCTTTTCATGCTTTTTCACAGCCTTCTCCGCCATTTCTATAAACATCAGTTCCATCTGGTCTTCAGACTTGATGTTCAACTGGTCAGACGCATTTTTCCAAAGCTCATACTCTTCTTTTTCTTCCGCAGAAAATTGCGATTGATTGATTGTTTTGTTATCGAACAAAGCCTTGTACTTGTGGTAAATGCGGGCAGCTTCCTTCGATTCTGTTTTCACATTTCGTCCGTCTTTTCCACCAAGAAAATTCCAGCCATACACATCATCAACGTAGCCGTTGTGGTCATCGTCAATTCCGTTTCCGGGTATTTCTTTGGGGTTGCGCCACAGCACATTTTTGAGGTCTTCCTGTGTGGTGTCGATTCCGCCGTCAATCACGGCCACAATCACCTGTTTGCTTTTTTTCCCTTTCAGGAAATGATACGCTTTGTCGAGACTGATGCCGTGCAGGCTGTCCGTGCTTTCATCCATTAAATGCCATTCTTTAAAAGATGTGCCCTGCGAAAATGTCTGACTTCCAAAGAGTAAAAAAAGAGCAATCAATACGTTTAATCCAATCTTCATGATGGCTGCTTAATTAATGTCTCACAAATTTGAGCATTGCAGCGGATGTTTACAGCAAACAAAAATAATTTTAGGATATAATTATACCGTTTTCATTTTCTGAATAAAGCAGGATAAAAAAAAAGCCCCGCCGTTTGGGCAGGACTTTTCATAAAATATATTCAACCAGAAATTAGCGCACAAAACTTTTTACCATAAACACGCAATCCTCTATTTGTTTAATTTGCTGCACCCTGTCCATTCCTTTCAGGTTGGCCGCAGCAGGGGCGTTTTTAATTTTAGCATAAACGCTGTCTTCTTTTTTCAAATCATCCATCGCTTGGTAAACATTTTTTGACTTGATGGCAAACACAACACCTTCGGCTTTTGATTGAGCGGTACTCAATATGCCAATGACTTCGCCGTTTTTGTTAAACACAGGCCCACCGCTGTTTCCGGGGTTTGCGCTCACAGCCAACTGGCAGGTAGAGGTGTCGCCTTTGTAACCGGTTTTGGCACTCATATATCCTTCGTTATAAACAATTTCATCGCGGGGAAAACCGAGTGTAAACACCTGTTCACCAAGGTCTGACGATGATGTTTTCTTGATGTTGTAAGGAAGGGTCTTCAACGGTTTAAAATCAATATCATCTATCTTTAGGATAGCCAAATCTTTTTCTTTGTCAATAAAGGCAATGGTTGCTTTAAACTCTTGCCCCTTATTGTTCTGAACAAGAATGGTAGAAGCACCAGCCACAACGTGTGCATTGGTTGCGAGGTAGCCTTTTTCGCTAATGAGAAAACTGGTACCGGCGTTAGTCGCCTTTTCATTGGCCGGAGCTTTTTCCAGCACCACGTTCAGCTTGTTGTCCTGCATCTTCACATTGTGCATCACCTGGTCTATTTTCCGGTTCAGCATCACAATCTGAGTTTTGTTATCCGGCGTGAAATAGCTGATAAGGCCGCTGATGGACAAAGCGGTGAAACCAGCAATGGAAGCAGCTATAGCAGTGACTCTTTTATATTTGTGCCAAAATTGTATGACTTTGCCCCGGGTTTTTATTTCTCCATCTTCACTAATCTGTCCACTGAGCAGCAAGTCTTTATGGGTTTCATGTAGCAGGTGTTTGAAATCACGGTGCTGACCGTAAGTATCTATCTGGTGAAGAAACATACCATGCTCTACCACAAGCAAATCCACTTCAGGATTTTCTTTGCGGAGTTTTTCAAAATAAATTTTCTCCTCGGCATTCAGATCGCCACGAAAGTAGCGTTCGGCTGCATCTAACAGTAAATTTTCTTCCATTACTTATTCTCCTATATTATATTGCGAAAAAAACAATTTTTTTAATCTCATCAGGCATTTATACTTCTGGGTCTTTGCATTTTCTGCATTGGTATATCCAAAAGAATCAGCAATTGCCTGCATTGATTTTTTTTGAAGATAGTAAGCTTCAAGAAGACCTTTGCATGGTTCGCCAAGGCTGCCCAAGGCTCTTTCCATGATCACGAAATCTGCATTTCGTCTTTCTTGATTTTCAATATCTTCTTCAACCGGGACAGTCTCTTCAAGGCTTTCCACTTGTGTTGTAAACCGGTTATTATATTGTAGGCGTTTAAGCCATAGTCGTTTGCAAATGGAATATACATAGGTCCTAATTTGACAGGTTAATACAAATGATTCTGATTTTGCGTTTTCATACAGCACAATCATTGCTTCCTGAAAAATATCCCTGGCATCATCATAAGTTCCGCTATTTCCCAGCACTAAAGACTGAATAATAGGGAAGTTATTTTTATAAATTGCTTCAATGGCTTTCGGATCATTTTTAGCCATTCCGTTTAACAATGCCTGTTCGTTTAATTCGGATTTCACAGAGTTGTAATTAATACGTTTCGGTGTCAAAAGTAACCCAAGCGGATTTTATAAACCATTTTTAGCAGAAATGTTTCATTCACCATTTCTATGGAGGCAATTTTTTTTTCTTGTGCCAACTGAAAAATATTTAGCAATACGGATTATGGCATGTTGAGCTATCATCTTAATTTTTACCTAACACAATTACCAGTTTCAACTTTCTGTTTACCTTCACCCTGAATCTGATTCAATATGAAAAAAATAATTTCCCGGGCTTGTGTTTTATGTTTATTCATGATAGCGTTGATCGGGTGCAAAAAAGAGTCTGAGACCGTTTCTTATCCGCCGCTGAATGATTATTATCCGCTGGCGGTTGGCAAAATGCTTTTATACCGGGTAGATTCTACGATTGTTCCAGCTTTCAATGCAAGTCTTGCTACGGTTAGTTACCAGGCTATGGACACAATTGAATCAAGTTTTAATGACAACTCGGGCAGGCTGTCTTTCCGCATTTACCGCTATCTAAGGGACACTGCCGGCACACAGCCGTGGACTTTTGCCTACACATTTGTCGTCACATCTACAGACAAACAAGTGGAGTTTGTTGATAATAACTTCCGGTTTATCAAAATTGTTTCGCCTATTAAAAATGATTTTAGCTGGCAGGGAAATGCATACATCAATACCAAGACTGACAATCTATACCTTGATGGCTGGAATTATACTTATCAAAATTTTGGACAAAACTATACCGCTTCTGGATATACCTATGACAGCACAGTTACCGTTATGCAGCAAGACGATTTTTCGCCAGATGGCCCTTTTGACCCAACCTATGATTATCAGCAGCGCAACTATTCTGTAGAGGTTTATGCAAAGGGAATTGGACTTGTTTATAAAGATCTGTTACACTGGATCTGGCAAAAGCCAAAATATGAGGACGAGAGTTATGGCATCAGGCTAACGCTGATCGGGCATAATTAAAATTCGGATTTATAGGTTTTTTTGCGGATTTTTTTTTGAAAAATTATCAATGTATTTTATGAAATATTTTTTATCATTCCTTTTCAGTGTCATCTTTTTTCATGAAGCAAGCAGCCAGTTTTCAAGGCTTATTGTTCAGTTAAAAGATAAAGGTGGGAACAGTTTCAGTCTTTCCAATCCTTCCCAGTTTCTTTCTGCAAAAGCATTGCTCAGAAGATCAAAGTATAACATTCCGCTTGACAGTACAGACCTGCCTGCTACACAGAACTATGTTAATAGCATTAAAGCTATCAGCAATGTGGCTGTTCTCAGTGTTTCTAAATGGCTCAACAGGGTTCTGATACAGACAACAGATCCCGCTGCCATCAGCACCATACAGGCATTTCCGTTTGTTGTTTCGGTCAGTAATAGTGCACCGAAATTTATTGGTCAACATCCTCCCAAAACAAAATTTGACGAACATGTTCAGCCATTACAACCCGATGCTGGTAAGACTTCTCAGGTAACCTCAAATACTTATAATTACGGAACCAACTACAATCAGGTACACATTCACGAAGGAGAGTTTTTGCACAACAAAGGTTTCAATGGTTCCAATATGCAGATCACTGTGCTGGATGCAGGATTCAACAATTACAAGGCTGTGACCGCATTTGACAGCATCAGAATGAATGGGCAGGTGCTTGGCGAAAGAGACTATGTGGATTATGACGGCAGCGTAAGCGAAGATGATACACACGGCATGTATTGCCTAAGCACGATGGCAGCCAACTGGCCCGGTCAGATGGTGGGCACTGCACCTAAAGCCAATTTTTGGCTGGTAAGAACGGAAAATGCACCAAATGAATACCCGGTTGAAGAACACAACTGGGTGGTAGGAGCAGAATTTGCAGACAGTACAGGGTCTGACATGATATCGTCATCGCTGGGTTATACTACGTTCGACAACAGCATATTTGATCATACTTACAACGATTTTTATAAAAATACCGCTACGTCATCCCAAGGAGCCGCACTAGCTGCAAAAAAAGGAATGATTGTGATGAACAGTGCCGGAAATGAAGGGAATAATTCGTGGCATTATTTAGGATTTCCTGCTGATGCAGATAGTGTTTGCGCTGTTGGTGCCGTGAATGGGCAAGGTATCATTGCTGGGTTCAGTAGTAGAGGGTATCCGGGGAAAATCAAACCAAACATCGTATCAGTTGGAGTGAGCACCATCATTGCCGGGCAGAACAACCAGCCCGCTTCGGGGAACGGGACTTCGTTTTCTAATCCGAATGTGGCAGGGCTGATTGCCTGCCTGTGGGAAGCATTTCCTGCCCTGAGTAATATGCAGATATTGAATGCGGTTTATCGAAGTGCTAACCGATACACAACTCCGGATTCCTCGTATGGTTTCGGAATTCCAAATTTCAGGGTCGCTTACCGTATCATCAGACACGACCAGAATGTAACCTTGTATGGCAATGATTGGCTTTGGGCAAGTCCAAATCCCTTTGACACTGCCATAAATGTAAAACTGATTGGCAGGGTAGATGGCAATGCTGTTTTATATCTTAAAAATGCCACCGGGCAAATATTGGCTACGCAAAATTTTGTAACGGAACAGGAAGAAGTCTATGATCGGATTTTTCAAAATTTAGGATCATTGCCGGCGGGAAATTATACTGTAGAATATACAGATTCACTCAATACCCGTGACACTGTTCTTCGTAAGGGGGGCATTGTCCCATTGAATCTTATATCCTTTACGGGCATCGTTAGTAACAATGAAACACAGTTGAAATGGGTGTCGGAAAACGAACTGGATGTGAAACAATTTGAACTGCAAAGATCAGAAGATGGGGTTCATTTCACAAAAGTTTATGTTGCAAATCCATTGTATGGCGCTTCGCAAAATCAATATGCTTACACTGACAAGTCGCCGCTTGTTGATGGATTTTACAGGCTCAAAACCCAGGACTTTGATAATAGCTCCAGCTACAGCAATGTAGTAGAATTAAAATTGTCGGGCAATCAATTGACCATCAAATACAATACTTCCATTTCGATTGCCAACATAAAGGCGACCGCTTTTTCTACTGGTGATGTCTTGCACATTTCTGTGTTTGCAATGGATGGCAAAACAGTTTTTCAAAAAGAAAAAGCGTTGATTGCGGGAAGTAATGAAATCAATGTTTCTATTGCCAGTCTTTTAGCAGGCATTTACATTGTGACAGCGGAAACGGCCACAGCTAAGAAATCGTTGAAAATAAAGCGATGAGTAAGAAACTAAATTAGTTGAAATAACGCCCCAAACATGCTGTCAGCCCTGTCATTATAGCCTTTCAGCAGTTTTTGCTTCACCGGTTTCAGGTTTGTATTTGCCAAAATAAACTCAACAACACTTTCATTTTCTTTTCTGAAAACAGAGCAGGTTATGTAAAGCAGGTAGCCATTTTTTTTGAGAAAAGGAATGGTATTGAGTACAATAGCCTGCTGAAGTTTGCTGTAATTATCTATTTCCTTTTCTTTAAAAAAGACCAGTTGTTCCGGCGTTCGTCCCCACGTGCCGGAGCCGCTGCATGGGGCATCGCAAACGATGAGGTCGAATATCTGATTACCCAATTGTTGTTTTAGCTTTTCTGAATTGGTCATGTCGGCAACAAATGACTTGTAATTTTTGATGCTGGCTTCGCTCAATCTTTTTTGCAAATTATAAAGAATAGACTCCCTGATGTCGGACACCCAAAGCGAAATGCCGGGAAGATAATCACAGGCCATAATCGCCTTGCCGCCACTCGCTGCACAGCAATCCCACACGGCTGCATTTTTGGGCAGGTTTATCAGTTCAAACATTTCAGCGACACGCTGCGAGTTCAAGTCCTGGATGACTGCTTCGTTGTTAATGTTGAGCGTCTGTTCCAATTTGGTGCCGTTGGCAAATGCAAAACAGTTTTCGCTTTTTTCGTTGAAAGAAATATTGGCTTCCAACAATTTTGCTTCGACAATTGAACGCTTTCCTGGCCGGATTCTGATGAACAAATCGGGTTGTGTAAGAAATGAATGATTCAATAAAAGCGGCTCAACTTCGTCAGACAATTCATCATGAAAACGGAAAATTTTGCTGACAGCAACATTTGCCAAAGCTGCTTTTTCCGCGATAGGCAATGTGATCTTTTCATTCCATTCTTGTGCCTGCTGTTGCAGAAATTCACTCGGAGAATTAGTGAATAAAAACAACCCGGTCAAAAGACGTTCACCAATACTTTTGTCTGCTAACGCTGCCCCGGTTCTGAAATAATTGTAGCACAAACTCCCAATCACTTTCCTGTCTCTTGAGCCATATTTTTTTTCAGTTGAGAAATAGTTCTTGAGAAAAGCACTTAACGGAATTTGGCCATTGTATTGTTCAATAATTTTTTTTGCTGAGACGAAATAGGAGTGGAGATAGGTCATAAAAAGTGATAAAGAAACTTGATTTTAACAAGGAGATCAACATTTTTGCGAAGCAAAAAAACCCATTTGCGCAGCGCATTTATCCAACAAACTTATCAATAAAAACCCTTTGGAAATGTTTATTAGGCGCAATCCATTTCTGGAAAATAAAAATGCCCGCAATGGCGCAGCTTGCACCCACAATAACGTCCAAAACATAATGGTGACTGCTGTAAACAGCGGCGAACCAGATGCCACCGACCACCGCAGCAAAGAAGATGTTGATGAGGCCGAGTTTATTTTTTAACCCATAATACAACACAATGATGGGATAGGCGGAATGAAGCGATGGCATGGCAGCAAACACGTTGGAGCTTTTGCTGTACAAAGCAGAGAAAATACCTGCATGGAAAAAATCGTCGAAGCGGTGGAGACCTGCGGTGTTGCCGGGTGTGTGCGCATTGAAATTAAACCCGTATTGCTGCACGTACCAGGGTGGCGCTGCCGGATAAACATAGTAGCCAACAAAACCAAGCAGGTTCACAAACAGAAATGTGAGGGCAAATTGCATGAACTGCTCTCGTCTTTTGGTGAAAAAAAGCCAGGCTGCAAAAAACAAGGGAACAGGCATCCAGCAGAGATAGAAAAAGCCGCTCATGATGTCGAGAAATGTGCTGGTGTGTTTTTGCCAAAACTCGTTGGGAGTCAGCAGTAAACCATTTACATTCATCCCAAATAAGTGCTTTTCTGCATTGTAAAGGCTCTCTATATGCACAGTATTGTAGCGGTAGTTTGGAAACGCTTTCATGTAATCGAAAATGATCCAAAAGACAATGAAGACAGAAAATCCTGTAATGAATTTGCGGGTTGGAAATGAGAGATAAAAAAGCGTATTGAAAATGAGAACCAGTATCAGTTGCTCTACTTTATAGCCAATTAATATTTTAGAAAGCAAGAGATAACCTAAAGAAACAGACGTTGTAAGAATGAAATCTTTCCTTGAAAACAATTGTGGTGAAGTTGCTGTTGTGGCCAATGAATAAATTTACTTATTCTTTGGAAAACCTGATCTGAATATTTCGTCCCACAAGGATGAACTAACACCATATCCCTTAGTGGAATCTGAGTAATGATGCAGCATGTGATGCTGCTTGATCCGCTTCCAAAAGTTTGACTTGAAGTTGTAGTGGTGCATGGCATAGTGCATCATATCATAAGCCAGGTAGCCCACCAGGAAGCCAGGGAAGAAAGCAAATAACTGGGCCTTTTCTTTCAGAAATAAAGAAAACAAAAAATAGAAAAGAGTCGCTAAAGGAATGCTGGCAGATGGTGGCATGACAAGCCTTTTTGCATCCCGTGGATAGTCGTGGTGAACACCATGAAAAATGAAGTGAATCCGCTGACCCCATTTGGAAGTAGGGTAGTAGTGAAAGATAAACCTGTGAAGCAAATACTCAGTGATTGTCCAAACCAATAATCCTAGGGCAAAAAATTCAATAAAGGCAGAAATGCCCACGCCGCCTTTGAATGATAAAATTGAAAACAGGATAATAGCCGGAATGAAAAGGAACAAAGGAACTGCAAAGTGAATTTTAGAAAGTCCTTCTAAAACCCCGCTTCGGAACATTCTGATTGATTCACTCGAATTGGAAACGTAATTTTTTTTCATGCTTAAAAATTTCTGCTTAATCTATATTTTCATTCTTTCTAAAAGTTCTTTTCCTGTTGCAGGATCAGTTCCTTTTAGCTCAACATATTCAACCTTTGGCAACCAAAAACTGCCACCGTTTATTTTGACAAAGATACGGTGCAGGATTGCTTCTTTTTTGTTGATGGTAGCATAAACATTGAATTTATTGTTATTTCCTTTCTTCAAAAACATTGGATATTTTTTGTAAGAAACGAAATGCAATTCATATTTGTCCTTCCCGATTAAAGTAGCTTTTATTCCATACGCAAATTTTCTTTGCACATAGTTCAGTTCTTCTTTCTGACCATGCTCCTGGTATCTTATCCAAAACACATGCACCGGATCATCCTCATCCACTATGCCGTCTTTACTATAGTTTATTTCGCAAACGATTGTGTTTGTGTTTGACGTTCTCTGAAGGTAAAATAATTGATTGGCGTTCGCGGAAGGCACCGGATATTTCTCCTGAGCATTTGCCGATAACACCATGAAAATCATTAACAAAGCCACCGCAATTCTTTTAAGCATATTTTTCCCTGTTTTCTATAGCCTTCTCTTCCCGCTGATCTTTTTCTTTTTTCTCCAAAGCTTTTTTGGCTGCAAACAGTCTTCTGAATGCGGTAATGTTTGTTAGGATTGCCATGGCAGCAATGGGCAATGTAAAAATGGTAATTGTCTCGAAAATATGAAAACGAATGCCTGTGACATAAAGTTTATAATTGCCTCCAATAAAGTGTGCGGTAATGCCACAGGCAATTGCTGACAGTGCAACTAAAATGACTCTCTCGGGTCGCTGCATCATGCCGCCTTTGTTTTCAATGCCCAGGCCCTCACTTCTTGCTCTGGTATAACTCACCATCATGGAACCGATGAGTGCAATGAAACCTGCAATGGAACTGAAAAAATAGTGGTGAGCCACCAGGTAATAGCAAATGCCGAGAAACATAACGGACTCACTATACCTGTCAAGCACCGAATCGAACAAAGCTCCAAATGTAGAACTCATGTTTCCCAGGCGTGCTACCTGTCCATCCAGCATATCGAAGAGACCTGCAAACAAAACCAGCGCACCAGCCCAGCCAACATAAGAAAGTTCGCCACGCTCTCCCCATTCTGCACCAATAATTAGGATAATGGCTACGCAAATGTTCAGCAACAGCCCGATTGTGGTAACGGCATTTGGGGTCAGCCCCATTTTGATCAACCCTTTTACAAGTGGATCAATAATTTTATAAATGCCTTTTTGCAATCGCTCTCTAATCTGTTGGTTAGCCATAATCCGTTTTTAAAAATCTATCCTTACCCTCGAGCGGATGCCCCATTCTGTCACGTTGGGGTTGTCTAAGTAGGTGAGTCTTTTTACAAAATCTATTCTTATCAATTTAAAAATGTTGGTGATGCCCGCACTGACTTCAATGTAAGGTGTTTTGCCCAAAACATAAGTGGTCGGCAAATGATTTTCTTCATCTACAGGAAACTTCAATGTGCTGTGATTGAGGTTTGGGTTGTTTTGATCGCTGATTCCTCCGTAAAGGATTTTTCCGGAAATAGCTTCACGCCATTTTAGTTTTTTCAACAAAGGAATTTTATTGAAGAAAAACCCGTTGAACTTGTGATCAATACTCAAAGCTACAAAACGGTCGCTCACAAACTCAAGAAAGTTCATCAGGTTATAGGAATTTAACTGGTAAGAATAAGTTTGGTTAGCCCTGTGAACGGTCATTAGCGGATATGGGAGATTTCCAAAAGTAATTCCCCCTTCAAGCACAATGTCCGAGAAACCTAACTGGGAAAAGTATGCTCTTTTCTCAATATTCAGGTTCAGAGTTTGATAATTGTATTCGCCGCCAGCCAAACCTTTGATGCCTGCAATGTATCTTAGTTTAAAGAGTGGATACTTATTAACGATCGGAATCCTAAATCTTTTTCCCTGGTAAAACTGTTGATGCGGCGACCAGCGAAACTCGGCTGATAATTCGCTGGTTGTAAGGTTGGGAACATTGATCAATCCTGATCCGCTAACATTTTCCTTGGTGTAAGTGATAACACCGGCAGGGGTTTGCTTCCAGTTTTTGAAACCGAGCGTGTAACCAAAGTCTTTTCCAAATTCTCTCACATATTCCGCTTTGTAAAAGTCGTTGTATAGCCATTTATCATTTTTACCCCTTTTAAAAGACAGCAAAAAATTATCCTCCTGCACAAACTGCAGCTCCTGTCCGGGAATTTTTGTGTCGCGTTGAATGCTGACTCTTACAAAATTGTTAGGAAACGAATAAATGGACATACCATTAAATGAGTAAGCAAGAGAACCAAAATATTTCCACTTCTTGTCTTTAAAACCATATGCCACATAGTTTTCCAGGTAGATGTTTGGATTAAACTTTGGCGTGGTTCTGCCACCCACACGCAACCTGAAACCTTCCACCGGGTTGAAACTGTAAAACGCATTGAGCGGACCAACCTCGTAAGGGCCAAAACTTTTGTAACCTGCCAGCACCAATGTGGCAATGTCCATAAATGTCTTGAAAGATTTCAAGTTTGTAAGGCTATCTATATTACTGTAAACCTTTGACTCCGCTTCCGACAACTGTGGCGAACGATGTTTTTCCCAAAAACTGTCTGTTTGATTTTTCTTTTCTTCGTTCAGCTTCACAATTCCGCTGCCCTGGTAAACACTATCCGGCCCCGGCTCGTTTATTTTATAATTTTTGAGAGACACAGTTCTTTCGCCTACAATGCTGCTTTGTGCGCCTTTGGTAATGCTGAACTCAACGATTGTATTACTCATCACAACATGATATCGGCCATCTGGGCCTTTGGCAAAATCCTGGTTCACGTGCAGCTCTCTCACAAAGTTTAGGTTGGCGTGTTTGCTAATGCTCATGACAAGTTTCTGAACAGAATAGTTTCCGTCGAGGGTTACAAACAATGTTCCTTTAAACAGCAGATCTTCAAGGTTGCGGGGAGAAAAATCGAGGCGAACTAGTTTGGTTCCTTCAAGTTCGATGGTGTCTCTGATGTAAAACCTGTAAAAAGTGGGAGCGGCGTCGGCTATCGGACTGAGAAACTGGTTGGCCAGTAGCGAAATGTTGTTGTCATACACGTCTACATTCTCATAAAGCCTGTCGAGGTAGGAACTTATGCCTTCTACATCAAGATATTCTTTGAAATCAACCTTTTTTTCGCCAAGAATATAGACCTTGTTCTTTTCAGGGTTCTTTCTGTAATAGCGTTGGGAAAGTGTTTCATCCAGATAGCACGGCAACATGGCCCGTCCCTGAATTTTTGTAGTGTCCGTATTCTGAAAAACAAACTTAAAGTTCTTCAAAAACTTATTGTTCATCAGCTTTTCAGGGGTTTTGGTCAGCATCAGTTCCATTTTCTCATACTGCTCATAGGACACGTAGTCATAAGCACTGGTAATCCTGTTTTTATCTTTATTTTCCACCACCTTCCTGATCAGTTCCACCGCCGGGTTGTTCTTGTTGGTATATCTTCCGCGCCTGTTGGCTTTCACTGTCACTTTTTTGTTTTCGGCCAGTTCCATATACACGTTTATTTCCTGCTCGTGGTCGGGCCAAATGTTCTTGGTGACTGGTTTATAGCCTACGTAAGAAAAAATCAGGACAGTATTTTTAGGATTCGTAGTAGTAATGGAAAATGTTCCATCGGCCGAGCTGCTGATTCCCTTGCCGCCTTTAAAATAAACACTGACATATTGTATCGGTTTTTGCGATTCCGCATCTTTTATAACACCCTTGATGACCGTTTGGGCAAAAGAAGACAAAAACATACCCACAAAAGCAACAAATAATACTGACCTCTTTCCCATTCCCGCTCTTAATCCATTTCTTAACTCAATCATTCTATCGTTCATTAGTTTTTAAAAACAAATTTTTCCTGAAGTACATAATTATAACAGAAAGCTACAATTATAGACACCGTCATTTTGGAAACAGCGTAGTGGATTTTTAAAATTTTTGCAAAAATATACACGCCACCTGTATTTAATATTAAATTTCCAAACCAAACAATGCTATAACGAAATGCCTGTCTTTTCAATTTGTCGGTTTTGCCGGTTTCTGATACAAAAACCCAGTTTCGACCGATGAAAAAATTGACAATACCGCCGCAAATGGTTCCCGTGGCGCTGGCAATCACAATATCTATACGAAAAAAACGAACCAACAGTACCGTGACCAGGTAGTCAACAAGCGAAGCAATGGAAGATGACAGGTTGGCTTTCAAAAAAGTAATCATTTTTCCAGGTCTTGTTTTGGTTGGTGTGCTGAAAAATGACCTCCTCAACCCTTTCCTTTATTTTTATTCATCAATATTTGCGTTTGCAACAGGGCTTCGCCATTTTTTTCTTTATGGAAATGCCTGCCATCTCTTTCTTATTATGAAACCGGGGCAAAACTAAGGAAACTTTTTTTGCAAAAAACGTTTCCTTAGTTTAAGTTTTGTCATGAATTGATAAAATTAGAAGGGGAAGGGGAGAGGGAGGCTGGGAAATAAAATAAAGAGTATCGAAGTTTAAGGTTTATCCCTGTTTAGATTCATGATTATCATTGTTGATTTTAATAATCACCTTTTCTTTGCCACCAGCAGACGGTTTTACGTTTTCCACAAACCTGTAAAATGCGTCGCTGTCCTCTATGCACTGCCGCAAGCGGTCGGCGGGCGACCTTTTTAACCAGAGTTCAAGTTGCAAATCACGGATATGTTGTGGTGTATCTGTCATTTTCATAATAAATTAAAGGTATTCAGTTGTAATTTTGCCGTCCATTTGGTATTTTCACCCATTTCCCTCAAAACCCCACCCGTTTTTCCGACAAATTAACCCGTTTTCTTCACAAATCCACCCGTTTTCCTGACAAATCCACCCGTTTTATTCATAATTTAACCCGTTTTCTTGACAAATTAACCCGTTTTCCTGGCTAAATAACCCGTTTTCCTGGCTAAATAACCCGTTTTCTTTACAAAAAATACCCTTTTTTAAGCTACTACACAGGTAAACTTGGCGGGTTTGAGTGTGTCGGGGTTGACAACGGTAATGGTGCTGAAACCTTTTAGTATCCCAAACTCTTTTCCGGCTTTTATGATAATGGGTTCGGCTGTTATGGCCTTGCCTTTGTGTAGTTGAAGGTCAACTCCGTCTAAATTGGTGAGGACGCTGCCAATAAGGACGCCGTTGACGGTTTTTTTGGCACCCGGTTTCAGTTTTGTAGTGCGCTTCGAGGGCTTTTGCGGCGTGTCATCCACCACAAAACCCCAATCGGTCAGCCCTTTGCTGTTATCACCGTATAGAGATTTCAGGAAATCGCCAATCAGGTGCAGGTGATTGCTGACGGGGTTTAGCAATAGCTCTTTTTGCTGCGTTTCATTCTCCGATTCACGGTTTAGTTCTTTGCTGCTTGTATTCAGATCTTTTGCTTTGCCCACCAGCACGGCATCTTCATCAAGCGATATTTTTTGTTTGGTTAAGTAAACGGCCAGCGGGCTTTCGCCAGCGGCGTAACTGTCATGTTTTGTTTTAATTTCATTAAAAATATTTATCCGCATCACAATGTCTGCCGGGTAGTTGATGCGGCCAGTGGTGGTAATGGGGATGCCCCAGTCGCCAAGGCTTTTGAAATTGGGGCTCATCAGCTTTTTCAGGAACTGTGCAATGCCGGTAACGTGTTTAAACACGCCATTAAACGCCAGATCGCGAAGCTGAGTGTTGTTTTCACTTTGTCCGCTTAGTGAAAACTGGCGGCTTTCGTGCAGGGCGGCTTTGGTTAGGTTTTCAAGATCATCGTCCAGCACTATTTCTTTTTGCGGAAGAAATACTTTAAGTGTGTTTGGCTCCAATGTGTTCTGTGCAATGACGTCTTTTAGTAAGGTTGTGTTTGGTGCTACGCCATCGGAATAGATAATTCTGCTCATAAAGTTTTATTTTGATTAAATAATAGGAGCTAAAGTAGAAACTATTTACTGAATATTCAAATTAAAATTTGAAAATGGAAGCTTAACGGAGAAAATTTCCAATAAAAAACAGTAAAATGTGTGCATATATACCGGCTAAGGCATCATCTGCCATTACGCCCCATCCTTTAGGTAGTTTTTCGAGCCGGCGAATGAAGAATGGCTTTGCAATGTCGAAGAACCGGAACAGGATAAGCCCTGTCAGCACATGTTTCCAGTCGTTGGGAAATGAGATGAGGGTGATCATCATTCCTGCCACTTCGTCTATCACTACTTTGCTGCTGTCTTTGCCCCAGAGCGGTTCAACAGCGTTGCTGCTCCACACACCCAAGGCACAAATGAGGGCTAAATAAAAAACCTGCAGGCCGGGGGTGAGGCAACCTGCAGGTAATGATATGTAAATGAGGCAAAATGCAATGGAAGCGTAGGTTCCGCCCCCTTTTGCGTAGCCAATTCCGAGTACAGAAGCGATTAGCTTGTGCAGTTTTATCATAAAGTATCGACCAAATCCTGGTAATAGTCCAAACCCAGGTGTGTAATTAAGTCTTCGCCCATCATGTGGCGCAGGGTGTTCTGAAGTTTCATCAGTTGTTTAAATATATCATGCTCGGCTCGCAGTTCAGGGGCGTGTTGTGGGCTTTTAAAGTAGAAAGACATCCACTCTTGTGTGCCGCTCATGCCCGCCCGCTTGGCCAGGTCGAAGAAAAGAGCGAGGTCCAGCACAATTGGCGCGGCCAAAATGGAGTCTTTGCACAGGAAGTTGATCTTTATCTGCATACTATAGCCCAACCAGCCAAAGATGTCGATGTTGTCCCAGCTTTCTTTGTTATCTCCGTGCGGCGGATAGTAGTTAATTCTGATTTTATGGTAGAGATCGCCGTATAATTCGGGGTTAATGTCCGGTTGCAGTATCTCTTCCAGCACACCCAGCTTGCTTACTTCCTTGGTTTTAAAGTTATCCGGGTGGTCAAGCACATATCCATCGCGGTTGCCGAGAATATTAGTCGAAAACCAGCCCCTGATGCCCAACGCCCTGGCCTGAAGACCCGGTGCCAGTATGGTTTTCATGAGGGTTTGGCCTGTTTTAAAGTCCTTTCCGCCAATAGGGGTGCGGGTTTCCTTAGCCAGGTCAATGAGAGCCGGAATGTCGCATGTCAAATTGGGTGCGCCGTTGGCAAATGGCACGCCAAGTTTGATGGCGGCGTAGGCATATATCATGCTTGGGGCAATCAGGGTGTGGTTCGCCTTCAACCCCGCCTCAAAACTCTCAATGGTTGCGTGAACGTCGGTCGCCTCAATGTAAGCCTCGGTCGAACCGCACCAAACCATCACAATCCGGTCGCAGTTGTTGGCTTTTTTAAAGTTGTTTATGTCGTCCATCACCTGCTGTGCCAGGTTCCATTTGCTGGTTCCGGTTTTTACGTTGGTTCCGTCCAGGTTGCTCACGTAGGTTTTGTCAAAAACCGCCGTCATTGGCTTAATGGCCTCCAGTTCGTCCTTAATAGCGGTCAGCAAATCCTTGTCCAGCACCTTAGCGTGGATAGCAGCGTCATACACATTATCATCATATACATCCCATCCGCCAAAAACAATATCAGAAAGGGTCGCCAGCGGCACAAATTCGTTAATTTTAGGGTATTTATTCTCCGTTCTTTTACCAATTCTGATGCTACCCATTTGCGTAAGCGAACCAATTGGCTGCGCAATGCCTTTTTTCACCGCTTCCACGCCAGCAATAAACGTGGTTGCCACCGCACCCATGCCCGGCATCAGTATTCCAAGCGTTCCGGCGGCGGGTAATATTTCTTCTTTCATGCTATTTTGTGTTTAAAAATTATTTTTTGTTTCAGTTATTGGCGGTTCGTTTTCAGTTTCAGGTTTTGCCCTTTCCCTTTTTGGTTTTTTCTTTTCCCTTTTACCTTATTATGTACCCGGCAAAGGTTCTTTCTTCAACATCGTTGTGTCACTCCCTTGTACGGCACACCACTGAGGGGCTTTTTCCGTGTTTTGTTGGTTGAAACCCGGGTAACGTGGTCGAGCGAACGACTATATATTTATTAAGTACGGTTGCTGTTCATATTCGGCGGCAGTTTTACATCTTTCAGCATTTCGTTTGCTTTTTCCAACTTTTTAGGAAACAGCACTTTTCCCCTATATTGCTCCAAAGCCGGGTCAATAGTCACAATCGGTGCTTTCTTTTCGTTTAATTCTTGTACAGTTTTCATAAGTCTAAGTTTAAATGAATTTTCTTTGGGCTAAAAAACCGGAATATGTCTTACCAATTTCAAATTTATAGAATTCTTTTCCAACTTGTCCGTATAAGTAAAAGTCAGAAATCAGGTCTTCATAGAAGCGGGTTATTCCCATTTGATAAAGTCTGGTTCTCGAACTCGTACTTCCGGTAGCATACACAAAGGCTTCGGGATATTTATCGAAGAAAGCGTATAAAGCACCCACTACAGTTGCGAGTATCTTGTCGGTATCTCCATTATTAGATACCGCAAGGTCATCTATTGCTCCGGTATCAGTATTTACGTCACCAAATGCAAGGTTATAAAGGTTTTTTTCGGTTGCTTGTTGAAATTCTATTCGTTTTCTAATAGCCCCTTTTGCACCTTCACTAACAAATTCGAAGTGTTCTAAACTACTTTCAGACTTTAAAGCATATTTGTTAACTTTCATGTACTAACCAGTCTATGAATTTAATTTGATCCGGTATTTTTTGTTTTAAAGCCACTCACAATTCAGCACAGATTTTACCGTTTATTCGTTTCATCTCTCACGCATACATCAACTTTCCTTTTGCTTCGGGAATAGTCCAGCCTTTTTCCTTAGCTATTTGCATCCATTCTTCAGCAACTACATTTATTTCTTTCAACACGTCTTGCTGTGTGTCACCATGCGCCACACATCCTTTCAGTTCCGGCATTTCTGCTACAAAAACTTTGTCTTCGTTGCTCCAGTAAATGATTATTTCATACTTATTCATCATCGTTTACCAATTGATTTGTGACTAAAAAAGTCCTAACCTGTTTTACCTGATAAGATTTAGCCTTGCCATCTTTTGTCTTTTGTAAATTAATGATCCCTTCTACGCCTTCTAAAGAATATATTCTGTGGCTTCCACCAGTTTTTCTTTCTTCGAACCCTAATCTTAATAGAATATTGATCAAATCTTCCAAGTCAAAGTTACTATCCGAGTTTCCCGAGAGCAGTCTTAGCAATAACTTTTCCTTTCTGCTCATTTAGTTTATTGTATTCGGAAGTTCATTTCCTTAAATCCTCAATTCCGCTAATCTTTACCTTGTAAAAAGAGACATCTTCCAATTTCTATCACAACCATTTCTCCGTTTTATACCATCCCAACGCCTCAGTTAGTCCTTTTCTCAAATCATAAGTTGGCAAAAACGACAATTGATCCTTTGCTTTCGCAATATCACAACACCAGTTCGCAGCAGTTAGCTCAGCCAGCTTCTCCCGGTTCAGTGCCGGGGTCTTATCCAGGAAGCCGTAGGTTTTTTCCAGCACCAGCGCCAGTCCTTTTACCACCGGCATCGGCAGATGAAACTTAAATGTCTTTGTTTTCAACACATCTTTGCAAATGTTCGCCATTTCATAGCGGTCATAGCAGTTGCCGTCAGTCATATTATAAGAGCCGTTGGCTGTTTCAGCGGCAAAAAGCGCATTAACGGTTGCAGAAGCCAGGTCTTTTACATAAACAAAGCTCAATCGTTGTCCCACCCTACCTATATAAGGCTCCAATCCACGGCTAAAAGTTTTCAGGATAATGAAAATATCCTTATCTCTCGACCCATACACAGCAGTTGGGCGCAATACAATCAAAGGCAAGTTCAAATTTTTCAGCTTTTCCTCTGCCAGCAGCTTGCTTTTGCCATAAGCCGTCACCGGCGTTGGCACATTTTGCTCGTTGATGAGTCCATCAGCATTCGCCAACGGACCTATTGCCGCAAGGCTGCTGATAAAAACCATTTTTTTCAGATCAATACCACTGTTGACAACAGCCGTTGCAAGATTAACGGTATAATCAGCATTCACCCGGTTATACTCATCCTGGTTTTTAGCCTTTGTCGTACCGGCTGCATGAATAATAAAATCGTATTGCTTTTCTTTCAGCTCTTTTTCAAGGCTTTCTACACTATTGAAGTCGGGATAAGTGTATTGAATATTGTATGAAGCCAGGTGTTTGATATCGCTGCTCCGGCGGATGGCTGCGTACACCTCCAATCCATTAGCAAGTGCAGCTTCTATCAGGTGGAAACCAACAAAGCCGCTTGCTCCGGTTATTAATACTTTTTGCTTCATAAATCATTTAGGTCTCCTGCCCATGTTACCGCAAACATTGACCAGGTTTTAAGTTTTGCCTAACTACTTTTTCCTTCTATCTCATATCTCCTGCTGATAAAGTCGGTAAGTTTTATAAATTTTCCCGTTAATGTTTTCCATTGCTTTGTTCATCATTTCATTGTTTTCCAAAATCCACGATGCCTCGCCACCGGTTATGTTTTTCTTAGCCGCATTTTTAATGATCTCTGCATAAAAACAAGCTTCTATTCCCATTTTTCGGTAATCTTCTATAACGCCAAGGGTAATAATGCGGACGTAGTTTATTTTCTTAAGACCCAACAACAATTTAAAAATGCCGGTAGGGAAGAGGCGGCCACGATTTATTTTCTTTTGTATCTGGTTCACATCCGGAATTGCCAAAGCAAAGCCAACTGTTATGCCCTCATGCTCCGCAAGAAGACAAAAATCCTTATCAAGAATCATTTTCAGGTCTTTTGCCAGGTAGGCAAACTCCGATTCTGTCATTGGCACAAACCCCAGATTCTTATCCCAGGCAGAATTATAGATTTCTCTAACTTTTGCAACCTCATTTTTATAATCTTTAAGATTAATGGGGCGAATAGTAATGTTTCTCTGAGCCAATCTTTTCAACAAAGCCTCCTGCAGTTTGACTGTTCTTTCGTTTACTGTATTGGTTTTTATATCGTAAGCATACAAGTCAGTCAGTTTTTTAAAACCATTATTTTCAATCAGATCAACAAAATAAGGTTTATTATAAGTCATCATGGCCACTGCTGGTTTATCAAACCCATTTACCAGCAACCCAATGGGTTCATTGGTAGAAGGATTGACGGGACCAATCATGGTTGACAATTTCTTTTCTTTTAGCCATTTCCTTGCAGTATCAAACAAGGCTTTGGATGTTTCAGGATCATTTACACAATCAAAAAAACCAAAAAAGCCATCGTTGGTCTTATTGAACGAGTTGTGATTCTTATTGTCAATAGCAGCTATCCTGCCAACAACCTTGTTGTCTTTGTAGGCAATAAAACATTGTAAAGAAGAGTGTTCGTGAAAAGGATGCTTTCCGGGAGAAAGCAGGTCACGCTGCGCAATGAACAGTTCGGGAACATAATTGCTGTCGCCTTTGTAAAGGTCGTGGGGAAAATCAATAAATGTTGCCAACTGCTTTTTACCAGTTACCGGTACTACATTGATCATAGTTCATACTTTTGCTTCATCACCGGAATTTCCAGTATGGCAGCGGATTTGGCTAATTTTTCGACCGCTTCTTCAATTTGGCTAAATGTGTGCGTGGCCATCAGCGAAAAGCGAATCAATGAAGCATCAGAAGGCACTGCCGGCGAAACTACCGGATTTACAAAAATCCCGTCTTCCTGCAGCATTTTGGTGATTTGGAAAGTTTTATGGTTGTCCCTGATGTAAACAGGAATAATCGGGCTTTCCGTTGGTCCCATTTCAAAGCCTTCTTCATTCAGCAATTGCTTGGCATATCTTGTGTTCGCCCACAATTGATCAATTCTTTCGGGTTCTGATTGTATGATTTCCAACGCAGCAATTACGCTGGCTGCAGAAGCAGGGGTCATGCTGGCACTGAATATAAGCGAACGGGCTTTGTGTTTCAGGTAATCAATCATCACTTCGTCACCAGCGACAAAACCACCAAGCGAAGCAAGTGATTTGCTGAATGTTCCACCGATTAAATCAACCTGGTCATTAACACCAAAGTGGGAAGCGGTTCCAGCACCCATTTCGCCCAGCACACCAAGACTATGTGCATCGTCCACCATTACATTGGCACCATATCTCTCGGCCAGTTCTACTATTTCCGGCAATTTTACAATATCACCTTCCATACTAAATACGCCATCTACCACAATCAGTTTCACAGCTTCATCGGGCAGGTTTACCAGTTTCTGTTCCAGGTCTGCCATATCGTTGTGACGATATTTGATTGTTTTTGAAAATGATAAACGTGAGCCGTCTATCAACGAAGCATGGTCATATTCATCCAAAATAAGGTAGTCATTCCTTCCGGTAATGCACGACAACACACCCAGGTTGACCTGAAAGCCAGTGCTAAATAACAGCGCAGCTTCTTTATTTACATAAGCGGCCAGTTTCCTTTCCAGTTCAATATGAATATCAAGTGTACCGTTCAAAAAACGTGAACCTGCACAGCCTGTACCATATTTATCAATGGCTTTTTTTGATGCCTCCATAATTTTTGGATGATTGGTGAGGCCAAGATAGGAGTTTGAGCCAAACATCAAAACCTTTTTCCCGTTTAGCACAACTTCCGTATCCTGTCCGCACTCAATGACACGGAAATAGGGATAAACACCCGCTTGTTTGATCAGTTCAGCATCCTGAAACTGAGCAATCTTCTTATGTAGTTTTTTCTGCATTCTCCAATATTTAAAAGAAGCTTTTGCTTCCTTTTCTTTACATAGTTATTTGAAATTCCCCCTAAAAAATTTCAATTCATAGAATTGAAAAGGGGTAAAAATAATAATTATTTAATCCAGCTATCTGCTTTCAAAATTTAAGTTATTGAATATTGTTGTAAGTACGCACTTTTGTTGATATTTTGTTAGTAGTATTATTAAAAGACGAAGAAATTTTTCTACCAAAATAGCATTTTACTCACAACAAATCTTCTTTAACCAAGCTGGCGTGAAACCAGCAACTTTTTTTGAACAATTTCTTTTTTTAGTCCACTTCCTGCTATTCCATCTACCATAATGTCAACTAATAAATCTGCACCCCGTTCGCAGCTTCTAACCATTTTAGATACCGGAATAGGAAGTTCCAAACCCCGGAACGCAACAACCAAAGCACAGGAAAACAGTTCCATGTCTTTATCTATCAGTTCTTTGAATTCTCCTGATTGGACGCCGCCTTTGATGATTTCTTTAATGACATCAATCTGAATTTCATCATGTTTTTGTTTCAATTTCAGAATGGTGCCAATATGGTTAAAGATTTCTTCGTAAACCACAATGCTCAGATTTTGCAACTTTTCCATCAGGCTAACCCTTGTCCTGAAATAAGCTTTTAGCTTGTCTTTGGCTGTGATAGCGACATTGATGGCCTGCCTTGTGAATCTAAGCAGGCTGCGCATTTCCTCGTCCACAACCGCTTCAAAAATTTCTGTTTTCCCAGGGAAATAATAATACAAAGTGCTTTTGCCTTTTCCCAGGGCATTGGCAATGTCTTCCATAGTCGTTTTTTTCAGACCGTGAGCAGCAAACAGCTTTTTAGCGGTTGAGAGAATCTCCCTCACCATGATTTCGTCTTTGTTTATTGGCTCCACCATTTTCGACCGTTTCTGAAATTTCGTCCAAAATTAAGTTTAAAACCTTAATAGAAAAATAATTTTAGTTAAAAAAGGTTAAACATGCAGCGTTTACTATTTGTGATTAATAAAATTTCATAGTGAAATTTTATTAAAAAAGTTTTTAAGAAAGAAGTAATGATTTCGTAAAAATTTTAAATAAAAAGGCCATCCCCTATTTTAAAACAAGGATGGCCTGTAACTTACTTTTATTATATTATTACAAAGTTTTCAACACATCATTCATGCTTCTTACGGCGTCTGCACTTTTACTGAAAGTAGACTGCTCTGCATCATTCAGTTGGTAATCAACAATTTTCTCCCAGCCATTTCTGCCAATGACAACCGGTACACCAAGACAAATGTCGCTTTGTCCATATTCGCCATCAAGGCTGACAGAGCAGGCAAACAAACGTTTTTCATCGCGGACAATACTTTCTACCAAGGCCGCAACTGCTGCACCGGGTGCATACCAGGCACTTGTGCCCAAATGTTTAGTCAATGTTGCACCGCCCACCATGGTGTCGGCCACAATTTTTTGTTGCTCATCTTCGCTTAAAAATTGGCTGACTGCAACACTATTCCAGGTAGCGTAACGAATAAGTGGTATCATAGTGGTGTCACCATGTCCACCTATTACTATTGCATTCAAGTCGTTGGGACTGCAATCCAGTGCTGCACTCAGGTAGCATTTAAACCTTGCACTGTCCAAAATGCCACCCATACCTATGATCTTATTTTTAGAAATACCGCTTGTCGTAAGAGTTAAGTACGTCATTGTATCCATTGGGTTGGATACAACAATAATGATGGCATTTGGTGAATATTTCAGCAAATTTTCCGTTACACCCTTTACAATAGAAGCATTGGTGCCAATCAGTTCTTCTCTCGTCATGCCGGGTTTGCGTGGCAATCCGGATGTAATGACAACAACATTGCTATCGGCGGTTTTGGAGTAGTCATTGGTGCTGCCTGTGATGCGGGTATCGAAACCAAATAAAGCCGCTGTCTGTGTCATGTCAAGTGCTTTGCCTTCGGCAATACCTTCCTTAATGTCGAGCAAAACCAATTCTGAAGCCAGTTCTTTTCGGGCAATGTTATCGGCACAAGTAGCTCCTACTGCACCTGCACCTACTACGGTAATCTTCATAGCAATGATTCGTTTTTTATGTATGATTAATAAAATTTGGCGCAAAGGTAGGGAAGATGTTTGATGGAGGAAATTGCAAAATCTACTTTACAGTACAGAATGATTGCGTGACCAGTTAAACTGCAACTATTTTAAATTGCAGTTATTACGGAATAAAAAAAGGTTTAATTTTCCCCAATGAAAATAAAACTTGCCGACATTTCCACCCGTGCGCCAAAAGATTTTGATAAAGCAGAAACAAAAGCAAAGCTGCCTGCCATGCTCGAAGAATTGGATGCGCTGCAAAACCTATTATATGCAGAGGGCAGACATTCAGTCCTGATTGTGATTCAGGGCATGGATGCAAGTGGAAAAGATGGAGCCATCAAAAATGTCTTCGGCACTTTGAATCCACTCGGTGTAAGGGCAATTCCTTTTAAGGCTCCCACACAGGAAGAATTGAGTCATGATTTTTTGTGGAGAATCCATTGTCACACGCCGGGCAAAGGCATGATTCAAATTTTTAACCGTTCGCACTACGAAGATATTTTGATAACAAGGGTTCACAAATGGATTGATGATGACACTGCTGAAAAACGGATGAATGCCATCAACGATTTTGAGAAGCTTTTGACCGAACACAACAACACCCACATTCTCAAATTCTATCTGCACATTTCACCGGAAGAACAACAGGAACGTCTGCAGGAGCGGGTTGCAGATGTGACAAAACAATGGAAGTACAACGAAAATGATTTTGCCGAAGCCAAACAGTGGGGCGATTACATGAAGGCCTACGAAGATTGTTTTGAACACTGCAATGATGTGCCATGGACAATTGTTCCCGCCGATCAGAACTGGTACAAAGAATACATTATTGCCACTGCGGCCATTGAAACTTTGAAAAAGCTAGACATGAAATTTCCCGGAATGAAAAAGTAGAAACAGGAGAATTTTGGGTATAGTCAATTCAATATTGTATTGCGACATTTGATCTCTTGTCAATAAAAATTAGCCTTTGATGTATTTTTTAATCCTGCAAAACGATGATTATGTGTAAATTGTACTACCAAACACTGTACTGCAATGAACAATCCTATATTTAGCAATGCAAACGAACACTACGGCGATGCTGCCGTAAGTATTAATTCCAATGAGAAAGAAATAGTTGTTATCAGCGATCTTCACCTTTCATCCGGGCTGCAGGAAAACGGTAATTACGACGGCACAGAAAATTTTTATGCGGATGATTCCCTGGCAAGATTCCTTCAATACCTGGCTGCAAAACAAACCGGGAAAAAGACAATTCTTATCATTAATGGCGATTTCATAGACTTTATTCGCATCAGGCATTTTCCCGATACCAACGCTGAATTTGAGACATGGAGCAAATTGTTGGCTAACATCGGCATCAATAAAACGGTGCAGGAGTTAAAGGGTTCGATTTCAAAAAAGGAGACAGATTATGGGTTAAAAACCGATGACTATAAATCTGTGTGGAAGTTGCACAAATGTGTGTACGGACACAAAGCTATCTTTCAACAGCTTGCCTATTGGCTGCTTGATGGCAACCA
Source organism: Segetibacter sp. (assembly GCA_043733905.1). Classification (GTDB taxonomy): domain Bacteria; phylum Bacteroidota; class Bacteroidia; order Chitinophagales; family Chitinophagaceae; genus Segetibacter. The sequence goes on along the minus strand of JAYTGA010000085.1, from coordinate 11,345 downwards.
ATTGTTCATTCTGAAAGGTAACCACGACCTTGAATGGTATTGGGCTGCCGTTAGAAATTATCTTCGATACATCTTGTCTGCTTTCAGTGAAATTATTCCTCCTAACCACATAACCGATATCAACCAAAACCTTGTTTTTATTGACGATTCATTAATAATTGATGGGAAAATTCATGTTGTACACGGCCACGTTTTTGAAAACATGACAGAGGTGAAAGGTGCATCGGTACTGAATGAAGGCAAAGAACTGAACCTGCCATTCGGGTCTTTTCTCAACCGCTATTTGATAAATCGCCTGGAACTGGCTTATCCATTTCTTGACAACATCCGCCCCACAGGAAAAGTTCTTCCGCTTCTCATTCGTGAGCGGTTTCCACTGGCGATAAAAGTCTTGTTACACTATATTCCTTTCACCTTTTTAATCATACCAAAAAAAATGTACAGGCAGGTGTTCAAATATCTTTTTGACATTTTCATGATTATCATTTTGCCTGTTGCCATCACAGTTTATGCGCTGTATAAAAATATTCACTTGCCCGCATTGAAAAGCAGTTCGCTCATTGGCGGGCAGTTGATTTCTATTTTAAAAAATCTTGCACCGCTTTTTCTTTCCTACATTTTTGCAAGAATCATGGCCATGGCACGGCTCAATTCTCCGCCTACTTTTTTTCCTTTTGCACAAAAAATTTACCAGTCAAATTCAAACATACAAACCGTTGTTTTCGGCCACACACACAATCCTGAAATTCAGCGGGAAGGTGACAAATTTTATTTCAACACCGGCACATGGATGCCCGTTTATGACCTGTCAATGGCTGATGTAAGGTTAGACAAAACTTATACTTACCTGCATATTGTTTCCGGAAGTTCAAAGGCAGTAAAGTCACAACTTTTACTGCGCTGGAACGATGATGCTTCAAGACCAGAACCAATGGTTTTAAGAGAGTTGAAGTAAAGCCGTTTGGCGTTTATCGTTTTTTGTTTGACTGTCCATTGACAAATTTTTAGGTAGATTGTAATTTTATTGAAAGGGTTGATAATAACAGGAAATTAAGTTTTTTTGAAAAGAATAAGCTAAAAGAAGAACCACAATAATCCACGAACTAAAACTAAAAATAATTCATCATGAAAACCAAAACTTATCTTCTTCATTCAGCCTTACTGTTAATGATTTGCCTGATTTACAGTTGCTCTGGATTTGAGAAAATAGGCAGCAACCTGGGGGCAGGTGTTTCCTCCAAATCAAAAGACATTGGCAACAACCTGGTGGATGGTGCGCTGACCCGTGTCAGCAGCGGGCAGGAGCTGAAGCACCTGCTTGATTCTATGATTCTCAATGCAGGTTTGGGGGCCAACAAACAAGTTATTTCGCTGCGTGACAGCATACTGAACGACATTACCAATGCAAAACTCAACCGCCTGATAAATGAAGCCATGAAGAATGCCGTTGGCGACTCCACTAAAGCTAAACTGGCTGCTCTGCGTAATGAATTGATTGGTGCAAATACACGAATACAACTGGCCGCTTTGCGAAATGAACTGCTTGGAAATGAAACCAACCTCAAGGTTCAGAAGATCGTCCATGATGCCATGGCGGCACTGCTCAATGATTCAGTCGGCATCAAACTTGGTTTGGTAAGAGACACACTTTTGAGTGACAAAACCAATCACATGCTTAAGGCCATCATAGACACGGCCATGCTGGGCATTGCCGACAAATTGCGGGATGCCATCAACCCGCAGATAAAAGAAAACCTTGGCTTCATCAAAAAATATGCAACTGAATTATTGACAACAATTGCATTGCTGGCAGCAGGAATTATCATATTGGTTTGGCGCAACCGACAAAAATATCTGAAAGCCGTTACGCTGCTGACATCCAACATTCAAAACATTCCTGACCAACATGTATATGACCAGTTAACCGCGAAAATAAAAACCGATGCGGTCAAATCCGGCATTGAACCAACCTTGCGAACAGTCTTAAAAGACAACGGTTTGCTGGGTTCGGAGAGCTGGGAGAAAATGAAAAAGGTAAATCAGATTTAGGTGTGAAGTGTAAGGTGTTAAGTATGAATATGAACTATAAGCTATGAGCTATTAAAGAAGTGAAGTAGCAAAATATAAAAACCAGAAACGGGAGAAACAAGAAACGGAAATAACAATTTAACAAATAACCCCAAACTCCAAACGCCAAACAAAAAAAACACAAACAATCAAAAACTAAAAAACATGGCTACAGACAAAACTTTGCTTACCCCGCAGGAAATTAAACTGACACGTTTTCTCCGGCTGCTGCTGTTCATTTATGTGTCCGGATTGTTTCTGTATTTGCTTCCGGGCATCTTCGGTGTGCCTACGTTTTTAGAGCCATACACGTTCATCACAGACCCGGCTTTTATGAATAATTCAGTCATTAAAATGGGGCTGTTTTCGGGTTTGTGTTTCATTGCATCGTCCGACATCCGCAGGTTTTTGATAGTGGTGGAAACCATGATGACGGTCATGGTCATCAGCATTGTGTTTGGATTAATGATTTTCTTTTTTGCGAAAAACAATTACGTCATGGAGGTGGGAGGCAATCCGACCGAAATTCGTACACTGATTTTATATTCTATCATTTTGGACTTCATCCTCAATGTTTTATTGATTGTTTTTTATCGCTCCGCTCAAAAGGCAAGATATGAACTGGCATATTTTTCACCCATGCAGTTCAGAGCTCTGGAAGCATTGGCCGAGGTGGTCATTCATGGTGAAAACAAAATCATTACACCCAAACAAGTCGCCTACAATGTGGACTACTACATGAGTTCTTTCAGGGCAAAAAGCAAGTGGATTACCAAGCTGGCCCTCACGGCCATAGAACTGTACCCGGTTGTGTTTTTGAAACCACCAAGCAGCTATATGCGACCCGAAGACCGCAAGGCATTTTTGATGAAACATTTTTACCAGGATGTTACGCTTCGGCTTGCGCCAAAATTCATCCGAGACATTGTGCAGGGCATGATTAGGTTGGGCAAACAACTTTGCTACATGGGCTATTACAACGACACCAAAGTCCATTCCCACATTGGTTACACTCCATTTACTCAAAGGGCAGACAAAGCAGAAAGAATTGAAAAATTTCCCATCAAGCCCCGCAAAAAATTGCTGGTACAAACCGAACATGACATAAGTGGCGATGTGGTGACTGCCGATGTGGTGATTGTGGGGAGCGGCCCCGGCGCATCGGTGCTGGCGAAAGGATTGATAGAAGGCGGACGGACTGTGCTGATGATAGAACGTGGCGATTTCACTGACCCTTCTGAGTTTAATGAGGACGAGATTGACATGGTATCTAAACTCTACGCTGATGGCGCATTGCAGCAGGCAATGGACTTTCAATTCCAGGTCATACAAGGCAGTTGTGTGGGTGGAAGTAGTGTGGTCAACAATGCCGTTTGTTTCGACACTCCCGATGCAGTCCTCGATAGGTGGAACGAAGGACAGGGGCTCAATGCAGGGCTTGACCTGAACCGCTACAAAAGCTGCAATGCCAAAGTGAATAGCATGATTGGCGTGAAACGTGTCCCTGAAATGACCATTGACAAGTACCTGAATCCATCGGGTCAAAAATTCCTGGAAGGCATCAAAGGAATGGGACTGGATGAGTATCCCAACGTGGCTAGTTCTGTAGCTGCCAACATTGAGGGATGCCTTGGTTGCGGTTACTGTAACATTGGTTGCAAATATGGCAAGAAGCTATCCATGCTCGACACTGTTTTGCCCGACATTCAAGCAACTCATGGCACCGATGCACTCAAAATTATTGCAGGTTGCGAGGCATGGCAACTGAAGTCAAAGGGCGGCAACATCACATCACTGATTGGGAAGTTTAAGAGCGGGAAAAAGATTGAGGTGAAAGGAAATACTTTCGTGGTTTCGGCAGGTGCCATTTCTTCCAGCATCCTGCTGCAAAGGTCGGGCATTGCCACCGGCAAAGCAGGTAAAAACCTTGCTTTCAATGTTGGTTCGCCCATTCATGCGGTGTTCCCAGAAGTTATCAATTCTTACGATGGACTACAAATTTCGCACTACCTGCAGGTCAAGCCTAACAAGGGTTATATTTTTGAAACCTGGTTCAACCCCCCGATGTTTCAAAGCACTGTCATGCCCGGTTGGTGGGACGACCATTACCGAAACATGCTCCGTTACAACCATTTTGGAAGCACCGGTGTATTGGTGGGCAGCGAGGCTAATGCCGAAGTCCGCATAGCAGGACTGACAGGCAGGGAAATTAAATACACCCCAACCAAAAATGACTTTGATACGTTGCTCGATGGACTGACCATAGCAGGGAATATTTTCTTTGAATCAGGTGCAGAAGCCGTGATGCCCAACACGTTTAAATACTACGAATACAAAACCCGTGAAGACCTGAAATTCCTAAAAAACAATGTCAAAATCCCTGCCGACATCACTCTTGGCACCGGTCACCCGCAAGGTGGAAATGCCATCAGCGGAACAAAAAAGCAAGGCGTTGTGAGTCCTGAGTTTAAGGTCTATGACTACAGCAATCTTTATGTTTGCGATGCAAGTGTATTCCCCGGCAGCATTGGTGTAAACCCGCAAATAACAGTGATGAGCCTTGCGGATTATGCGGTGCCGTTTGTGTTGGGAAAATGATTTTTTTGAGAACCCGGCATATGGACATCCAGGCACAGAACAAATAGAGGTCGGATGATTTTATTTTTTTAAACAAACGAAAACGAATCCCCGTCAAACAAACCTTTGTCACTCAATTTAAGATGCGGTATCACCAGCAATGCCATGAACGATAAGGTCATGAAAGGTGCTGATAAAGCCGAGCCTAAATTCTTGGCCATGTTGTCTATAGCAGTATATTGTTGAGCAACTTTATAGCCATCATCATTGCTCATCAAACCCGCCACAGGCAAGGCGATAATCATTTCCTGGTTGTCGCTAACGCAACTTACTCCGCCCTTTTCTTTGATAACTAAATTAACGGCTTTACAAAGGCTTTCATCATCCACACCCACGGCTATGATGTTGTGGCTGTCATGCGCTACCGTGGAGGAGATGGCTCCGTGTTTGAAGCCGAAATTTTTAATCCACGAAATGGCAATTGGCGATTTATGATAACGGTTAATGACCACCATTTTCAAAACATCTTCTTTTGTGTTGCTTTGTAAAATGTCGTCTTTCAGTAGCAACAATTTGTCAACGGCAAGTTTGTTTGTAATCAACTGCCCGTCCAATGCTTCTATCACATGAACGTGTTGTTCGCTGTTATTATTGACAATAAAATTTTCCGGCTGCATTGGTTCACAATCAAAATGATTGATAATGCCCGACGGAACAGTTTTAATCAAAGTTTGACCATTTTCTGCAACCAACTCCCCGTTGATATAAGTTTGCTTTACAACAAAATCAACCAGGTTTTCTGCAACGATAAAATCAGCCGCATCACCGTGTTTCAGCAAACCAACATCTAGCTTGTAATGCAATACAGGATTGACACAGGCGGCTTGCAACACTTTGTAAACATCCACACCTTTGGCCACCGCTCTTGCACACAATTGGTTGATGTGTCCATCCACCAAACTGTCGGGATGTTTGTCATCGCTGCAAAGCATGATGTTCTCAAAATGTTCATTCAGAAGGCCAACCAATGCTTCAAAATTTTTGGCTGCACTGCCTTCTCTTATCAAAATCTTCATGCCATATTTCAACTTGTCCAGGGCTTCTTCTTCGGTAAAACATTCATGGTCTGTGCTAATGCCGGCGGCAATGTATTGTGCCGCCTTGTCATCTCTTAATCCCGGCGCATGGCCGTCCACAGGTTTGTTTAGGTTGTGTGCAGCGGCTATTTTTTGCATCACCTCTTCATCCTTATACAAAACACCCGGAAAGTTCATCATTTCGCTCAGGTATTTGATTTCATCCCTTTGCAAAAGTTGCTCTACATCGGCGGCATTCAGTGCAGCTCCTGCTGTCTCAAACGTGGTGGCAGGCACACAGCTCGGTGCGCCAAAGTTGAACTTAAACGGTACTTGTTTTCCATTGTCAATCATATATTCCACGCCTTTCATTCCGCACACATTGGCTATCTCGTGTGGGTCGCTCACGGTAGCAACTGTTCCATGCACCACGGCCAGTTTTGCAAACTCACTTGGGATGAGCATACTGCTTTCAATATGCACATGACTATCAATGAAACCGGGCATCAAATATCCTTTAGATTCCGTGCTGCCAAGTTCAGAAATGTGATGGATAATGCCATCTATTACATCAATCCGTGCAGGATAAATTCTTTTGTTGAAAATGTCAACAAGATGTCCTTCTATTGAAAATGTTCGGTTTGCAATCATGTTTTTTTGTTTTTGGAAAAATCAAATGTACGTTTCCACGGCAGGAAAAATGATTGTTTTTAAACAATTCCTATCTTCATTGCTCTGTGACAACCAATCAATAAAATCTTTTGAATGAAAACCATTTCTTTCTTTGTTGTTCTTCTTTTTTTGTGCGAAACAATTTTTGGCCAAATGCCCATGTTAAACAGCGATGGCACTGTCAGCGTTGAAAAAGCCAATGTCAAATTCACCTTCACATCTTACAGCCGCAATGTGGTAAAAGTGACCATGGAACCAACCGGCTACAAAACCAACGAAGCCATCAGCGATGCTGTGGTGGCAAAACCTGCCAAAGCATTACCAAAAATCAATTCTGCCCCTGATGCTGATTATGTCATTTCGTTGGGAAATGTAAAGTTTGTGGGCAAAGGAGATACCTTTTTCTTTGGTAATAAACGAAATGCTTTGTTGGCTGAAACACTTGTCAATAGAGACTTTAAAGGATTTCGCTTCGTTTTGTCCAACGGTGAAAAAATATTTGGAGGTGGCGAAAGAGCGTTGCCGCAAAACAGGCGTGGGCACCAGTTCAACCTGTACAATGCGCCAAATTATGGGTATGGCGTTGGGGCAGAAAACTTGAATTATTCAGTTCCTTTTATCACATCTTCCAACAACTATGCGTTGTTTTTTGACAACCCATCCAAAGGCTACATGGACATCGGGAAAACGACCGAAAACATTTTGGAATACGGAGCCTACAGCAACCAGTTGAATTTCTTCCTCATCCAGGGAAATTCTTACGAAGAAATATTGAACACTTATCACACTCTCACGGGTACGCAGCCCATGCCGCCGAGGTATGCCATGGGAAATTTTATGAGCCGTTTTGGTTACACCAGCGAAAGCCAGCTACAAGACATCAAACAAAAAATGCAGGATGCCCGGATACCCGTTGATGCTGTGATTATAGACCTGTTTTGGTTTGGCGACAGCATTAAAAACACGCTGGGAAACCTGGCCTGGGTCAATAAAAAAGCATGGCCAAATCCTATAAAAATGATAGGCGGCTTGCGAAAAGAAGGCATCAAAACCATCCTCATCACCGAGCCGTTTGTTGTTGACTCCACGCTTAATTATGCTGCTTCTAAAAAGTACAATGCGGTGGATAGTGCAGGCAAAGCTTTCCTGATTAAGAACTTCTATTTTGGCAAAGCCGGACTGATAGACATGTTTAGAAAAGACAGCCGTGACTGGTTCTGGACTAAGTACAAAATGCAGATGGACAAAGGCGTTGAAAGCTGGTGGGGCGACCTCGGCGAACCCGAAACACATCCGTCAGACGTGTTTCACAACCTGAAAGATATTGGCTTCAACAGGTTGTTCAAAGCAGATGAAGTTCACAACCTTTACGGGCATTACTGGACAAAAATGTTGTTTGAAAAATACGCAACCTTTTACCCAAACAAGCGACTCTTTAGCCTGAACAGAAGCGGTTTTGCAGGCACACAACGCTATGGCATCATGCCCTGGACAGGCGATGTAGGCCGCAACTGGAGTGGCTTCCAGGCGCAGTTGCCGGTACTCCTGGGCATGAGTATGTCCGGCATCCCCTATGTACACAGCGATGCAGGCGGTTTTGCAGGGGGCGAAAAGGACGATGAACTGTATGTTCGCTGGTTGCAGTTTGCCCAATACACGCCTGTGTTCAGGCCACATGGCACGGAGATTACCGCCATTGACCCGCAAAGCACCAGCTTTCCCAGCGAACCTGCTTTGCACCCCGAACCCTATTTATCAATCGCTAAAAAAGTGGTTGACAACCGCTACACATTGATGCCCCACAACTATACAATGTCTTACCAGCAGGCCATGACCGGGAAGCCTTTAATCAGCCCATTGTATTATTATTTCAGCAGCGACAGCAATGCCTGCAAAACGGAAGATGAATACATGTGGAGCAGCGACATGCTGGTGGCTCCCATCACCCAAAAAGGGGCGACAAGCCGCAGTATTTATTTGCCACAAGGCAAATGGTACAATTACAAAACACTGGCTGAAAGGCAGGGTGGTAGCTGGTTTACGGACAGCGCAGACCTGGAAACAATCCCGGTTTATGTGAAAGAAGGAAGTTTTATTGCGACCAATAATTCATGGATTCCCAACACTGAACAATACAACACATCCAACATCACGGTGACTTATTTTCCTTCCGAAAAATTTTCAAACTATACGCTTTATGACGATGATGGAACCACCAATAAATCCATTGAGAAAAACCTGTTTGAACTCATCACTTTTGAAACCACAGGCTGGGGAAAGGAGTCGAAAATAACCATTAGAAGCAACGGCGGAACCTTTGCCGGCAAGCCAAAAGAGAGACAAATTGTGCTGGCCATTCCCGGTTTGCAACACATTCCCGGTGCAGTCTTCATCAATGGAAAAGCAGCCACCGAATCCATCCGGAACGAAGATCAAAAATTATTGACCCTCTCCCTTTTGTTCAAAGGTGACACACTCGAAGTCGTAGTGAAGGAATAAAATAATTGGATTTAGTTGCAGGCTTTGTTGTAATTGCCCCGTCCATCAGGGCGGGGAAAAGTTGTTTTATTTAGATTTTATTTCAGGGCTTTAGCCCCTTTGCCCATGTTTTATTTTTATTGACCCGGCATTAGTTCTTTGTGGAACATCGTTGCGTCGCACTCTTGTACTGAATTGCTATATTCAGCTTTTTCCACCCTTTGCTCGGTTCAAAAGTCGTTGTTGCATCAATAACCGATCATCCTTTGCAAAGCAAAAAATCCTTCATTTTCCTAAAAAAATCCTGCTAATCCCTTCAATCCGTGTCATCCGTGTTCCCAAATACCCTTCAAATTGATTTATTCATCAACGCCGGTTCAAAGTCTCAAAAATCCATCCCTGCACCAACACAGAAAAAACGTTATTCAATCCCATTTTCAAGAATAACCGCTTCGAATACCTTCAAAAAGCCCAAAACACCCCATTAATCCACCCCATTTTTAAATTAATACGATTTATTTCAGTATTAACCTGCTCAATTTCAATGTTAATCTACCCAATTTCTGCATTAATCTGCCCAATTTCTATATTAATCTACCCGATTGGCATATTAATCTACCCAATTTCTATATTAATCTCTCCAATTTGCACATTAATCTTCCTAATGGGCATATTAATCTCCCCAATTAGCATATTAATCTCTCCGATTTTCACATTAATCTACCTGATTATCATATTAATTTTATCCCATTCTCATCATCATCCACCCACTTTCCATGTTCATCTCCCCTTTATACAGAGAAATGGAGCCACGCTTACACGTAAAGTAGCAAGTGCATTCATAAAATGGGCGTTCTATCTTACATTTGCACACGTTTAAAAATTAGTAAATCAGGTTATGATAAATGTTTCTTTCCCGGATGGTGCTGTTAGGCAATATGAAAGCGGGGTTTCGGCCATGGACGTGGCAAAATCCATCAGCGAAGGGCTTGCGAGAAAAGTCTTGGCAGCAAAGGTGAATGGCAATGTATGGGATCTTTCCCGCCCCATTCACGAAGATGTGACCCTGCAACTACTTACATGGAACGATACAGATGGTAAAACAACTTTCTGGCATTCTTCTGCCCATTTGCTGGCCGAGGCATTGGAATTTTATTATCCCGGTGTAAAGTTTGGCTATGGCCCTCCCGGTGAAAAAGGATTTTATTACGATGTGGATTTGGGCGGCCAAACAATCGGCGAAGAAGATTTAGCGAAGCTGGAAAAAAAGATGGCAGAGCTGGCAAAAAGCAATTCCTCATACATCAGAAAAGATGTGAGCAAAGCCGATGCTATTAGCTATTTTTCGCAGAAGGGCGACCAGTACAAACTTGAAATAATTGATCGCCTGAACGATGGCGAAATCACTTTTTATACCCAGGGAAATTTTACCGACCTCTGCCGTGGACCGCACATTCCCAACACCGGTTTCATCAAAGCGATTAAGCTCACCAATATTGCAGGAGCATACTGGCTCAACGACGAAAAAAATAAAATGCTGACCCGCATTTATGGAGTTACTTTCCCGGGACAAAAAGAACTGGACGAATACCTTGTTTTGCTGGAAGAAGCAAAGAAACGTGACCACCGCAAACTGGGCAAAGAACTTGAGTTATTTACCTTTTCTGAAAAGGTAGGATTGGGTTTGCCTTTGTGGCTGCCAAAAGGTGCCATGCTTCGTGAAAGGTTACAGCAGTTTCTACAAAAATCGCAAATGGACATCGGTTACCTGCCCGTCATTACTCCACACATTGGACATAAGAATTTGTATGTAACGAGTGGACACTATGAAAAATACGGAAAGGATAGTTTTCAGCCAATAAAAACACCGCAGGAAGGGGAGGAGTTCTACCTGAAACCAATGAACTGCCCGCATCACTGCGAAATTTATAAATCCATGCCACGCAGCTACAAAGACCTGCCACTGCGTCTTGCAGAGTTTGGAACAGTTTATCGCTATGAGCAACATGGTGAACTTCACGGCCTCACAAGGGTTCGGGGATTTACCCAGGATGATGCACATTTGTTCTGCCGTCCTGAGCAGGTAAAAGATGAGTTTAAGAAAGTGATAGACCTGGTGCTGTATGTGTTTGGTTCGCTGGGCTTCAGCGATTATACAGCACAGATTTCACTTCGTGATAAAGAAGACCACAGCAAATATATTGGCACAGACGAAAACTGGGAAATAGCTGAACGGGCCATCATAGAGGCTGCTGCCGAAAAGGGTTTACAGACCATTACCGAATATGGCGAAGCTGCATTTTACGGCCCTAAACTTGACTTCATGGTCAAAGATGCCATCGGCAGAAAGTGGCAGTTGGGAACCATACAGGTGGATTATAATTTGCCAATCAGGTTTGAGTTAACATACATTGGCGAGGACAATGCCAAGCATACACCCGTCATGATTCACCGTGCGCCTTTTGGCTCATTGGA
>JAYTGA010000084.1:0-2339 GCA_043733905.1 Segetibacter sp. | reverse complement strand
AGAAACTTTTTGTGATTGCGAAAGAGTAAATGTAATAGTAGCAGATTGAGAAATAGGATTAGGTCTGATTCCGGTCAGAGATGTTTCATTAATTGTTTCTTCCTCACTGAAGCGGAAATGGCACAGATTGCAATTTAATTGACTGGATGATGTTTTCCAGCCCAGTGATAAATAATAACTGACCTGGGACTGAGGGAAATTCGTAGAGTGTGGATAACTGTAACCGGGAGTTCCACAAGGCGCACAATGCCATAGAGGTCTTACACACACATGATTAACGCACGTATAACCTGAAGGGCATGGGTGAGCATTGTTGCATGATTGAGCATTAGCAAATTGATTTATTCCCGAAGACATCAATAGTGTGATGATGAAAACGAAAAACTTTTTTGTAATTTGTTTTTTCATTTTGTTTTTTGTTTTAAAATTGTTTTGTTTCATTAAATTGATGGGGCAAAGGTGTAGCGAACTACGAGATGCTACAATAGCATAAACATGCTGAATGCTGAGTTAAATAACCTCCTTTTTGCCTTATGCAATTATGATAAATTATGATAAATCATGGTACAAACCAAACTTTCATGGGGCTCAATTTGACACATCATGTCGATTATTACCATTTTCTGAAAATATTTTGCGAAATGTCAGGAAGAACATGAAATACACCAATCCTTATTGACCCCCAACTGAAACATTTTTCTTCGGAAGAGTATGGAAGGGGGCGGAAATGATGCCGGTTTTCAGAGCGCAGAAGCGGAATGGAATGAAAAATGCCAGTCCATGATGGACTGGCGTTTCTGGTTGATGTCCCAAACAAATTTGAATTGTTGTACAAGACTTTTGGACATTAATGGAATCAAGAAATTTGTGTTTTTCATTTTGCTAACTATATTACAGCAAGGAAGAACTAAATAAAATCATCAAAAAAGATCCATTGCAAATCGCTGACGACGATCATCCCGAAAGAAAGGATATCACCCCTGAAGAATTTTCAACAGCAATGGATCGAGTTAAAAAGAAATTCAATCAGGACAAACCGGTAAGCAAGCAAGACATCGCCTTCGCTAACGAGATGGCGGCAGCGAGTGTTGCAGCACTGAATAAGCAGGCAAACAATAAAAGGAGAAGTTAGCGGACGTGAAACTGGTGATGATTAGCACCATTCAAATAGGATTTGTTGTTTTTATTATTCAACTTTGACGGATAGCCCCATAAAAAAACTAATCATGCCAACAGTAGTAGTTCAACACAAAGTAGGAGATTTTGATACATGGCTGAAGGGTCATAAAGACAGGAAGAGGATATTCGCTCCTGCAGTATCAAGTTTTAAAACATTTCAGGACAAAGACGATCCTAAATCTGTAACGATGGTCTTGGAAGTGACGGATATGGAAAAACTCGGAGCGATCATGAATGATCCGAATATCCAGGAGGCGAAAGACAGGCATACAGTAAAGGAGCCTATTCTTCTTTCGATGCCGGTGGCCGTTTAACAGCGTTAGCATCTCCATTAGAAATCAAGGCGAAGTTGTATTATTAGACTAGAAAGTTCATTGGAGTTACCCAATCAAGTTAATAAAAGGTGATTTGATGTTGTCAGCGTTGTTTCATAATAATCCGGTTGAAGCCGGTTTGGTCAGGTGACCGGAAGATTACCTGTACAGCAGTCACCGTAAATGGCCTTCGCACAGCATTCCGCCGAGCGCAGGTGTAAAAATTGTAAAATTTTGATATTATGCCCTATAGGGTATAAACAAGCTATTGAAATTAATTTTATACCCGATAGGGTATAAATAATGCGATTATAATACGCTATATCAAAAACATACATGTTAATATGCATTAGTCTTTCATGCAGTTTTGTTTCCAAAAATGACAGATTAATACTCAATTCACTCAGCAAAAAAATCACTGATTTTCTTTGCGTTGTTTTTTCCAATACCTTTTATCTTTCTGAGTTCATCAGCACTGGCATTTACTATTGATTTTATGTTGCCAAAATAATCTATCAATCGCCCTGCAATAGCAGGTCCGGTTGAAGGGATTCCTTGTAAAAAGCGCAACCTCTGACCTTTTATCTTTTTCTGTTTGTATCCTTTATACATCCGGATATGAACATGGTCTTTTAAGGATTGTGTTCCTAACATCATCAAAAGTTCAACACTGCTATGAGCGCTTTGTGAATAAATCACAGGTATTTGCCATGCTGTCAATATAGAAAGGATTGCACCTTTTACTGCGCGTGCATCCATTTTATGCCCGGTTTTATATGGATTACCTTCCATAAGAATAAGTACTCTTTGTGATTCTTTCTTCAACTTCGAACATTGCTCAAATAA
>JAYTGA010000083.1:0-3718 GCA_043733905.1 Segetibacter sp. | reverse complement strand
TCCGATTATTTTTTTTCGGCTAGCCGGAGCGAACAAAAAGCGAAAGAAACAAGAGTAGGAACCATAAGTGCAAAACATCATTGGGGATTCAGCTATCGGCAGACTGAATTCTTCTGCAGTAAAACGAACCGCCAGTGTACTGCTTACCGATTAAAACCTTATCGGTAAGCATATCATTTTGCTTCATACCCCTATGGAATATGGTCAGGAAAAAAAGGGGGAATAGAGAATTTTAACAGTTGCGGGTCACTTTACCGCAATGTCGACTAAAATTGTTGATAACCATCAATATGGCAGGAGCCGCATGGGTAGCCTTGAAAATAATTGGAAGGAAAATGGCCGCCTGAAAATATGTTTATAAATCTGCGTAATGTGAGTTAATAATGCCAATCAAGGGTTGGAATTGAAAGCTTTTCATTTTTGAAATGACCACTTTTGAATAGCATTGCCCTTTAGGGCGATGAAAAAAGAGGTTTACTTTCTTATCGGCTTTAGCCAAAGTATGCTATTTTGGCTAAAGCCAACATGAGCGCATACTCATTCTTAATCCATTGCCCTGAAGGGCAAGGCAATTCAAATTCATTTACTAAACGAAATTTGTTGGTTGAGATTTTTATTGAGTAGCAACAAGTGTGTCCAACCCTTGATTAGCATTAATAATGCCAATCAAGGGTTGGAACTCCGTAGGAGTTCAATATTTGTAGAAAAACGTTTCCCCCCATGATTTCACGACTCCGTTAGGAGTCGAACATAGCAAACTGCATGTTCAACTCCTAACGGAGTTGTGAAAACTCTTTAGGGATGATTTCTACTACAAATATTTGACTCCTCTGGAGTCATTTTTCACCAATTTTTCAACTCTTGATTCGCATTAATACCTTAGCTATGCCTTATGTAGGCATTAGATATACTTGTGTGATACATTAGTCATACACTGCTCATACATTCTGCATACACTCGCCATACACTCGCTATACAACAGAGTAACAGCTTAGTAAATTTTAAAAACAGCGAATCATGTTTGTAATTATAAAAATTGATAGGATTAGGTACAACGTTCGCAAAGCTTTCTCAACCTTATGTCAAAGCTCAAGCCGCAGGGCTTCATTGTTGCAACGGAGCTGAATTCTCTTGTTTCTGAAACTGCTTCGCGTGTTTCAGAATGCCTTCGCTAAAGCTTGGCACCCAAGAGAATAAGGCTCCTTATGCAACAACTGGTGTCAAGGAGCGGATACATGTCATGGAATGTTTAATGACATTTGCGAAGCTTTACCTAATCATAAAAATTGAATAAAAGAGGGAGGCAGCCGCATTATAGAAATAAAAACAAACTCTAGATTAAGGCTGACACCGGATTTATGTGCAACCTAAAATATTTTCAAGAAAAAACTTCACACAAAGATAATTTTCAAAAACAAAAATTAGATTTGCAAATCTTTCTAACTAACGACTGTTAGTTTCAGAAGGCGTTGTTGCATAAATTGATTTGAAGGGTATTTGGGAACATCCGCCTATCGGCGGACAGGCATATGAAACGGATTGAAGGGATTAATAGGATTTTTTGATAGATAAATAAGGGATTTTTTGCTTCGCAAAGGATTATTGGCTATTCATGCAACAAAGCCGTTTCAGAATATGAAGACCTCTTTTTCTGTTGTAAGTCAATTGAAAAGGAGTTTTATCAATTCAAGGTTTGCTAATTTGAAATAAGGTTTATTTAGTTAAACGAACAATGATTGGTTTAGCTAAAAAAGTTTTTTATGTGGTGAAATAGAGCTGGGATGGCCTTTAATGATTGTTTGCACTTTTTTATGAAATCCAGCTCTTTCTTCACTATATTTTTTGGTGTTTGTGGTTTTATAAGTTGACTAAACCGCCGCTCAATTATTTTATGATTATGGTGGTTTAGTCATTTTTTTTATTGCAGCTTTCCGGATAAATGATTTTTGGCGAAACACCTTCCAAATATCTTTTGCTGAAAATTTAACAATTTTTTTTCGGATTAATTTTTATTCTTATCCATTTCTAAATTCTTTTCCAGAGCAGTGAAAACCAATGACTCATTTTTTTCGTAGATCGGTTTTACACTTATTTTCCTGGTTATTTGTTACAAAAAAAATATTCATTAATTATTTTTGTGGAAAAATTTTATTTGAAAAGTGTTAAAATCGGTTATTAAATCATTAAATTGCTGTCCGATTTCGTGGTGATTTTGTGAAAGGCTTCAATTTTTATTGAAAGTTTAGTCATTTTCTGCCAGATTTTATAGCTTTTTTAAGTGGGTTTCATTGAATATCCCTGTCTTAATTGAGTGCATTGAGCTTTATTATTTTAGTCAGACATGATTATTGAAATAGTCCGATTTAACTAATTTTTTTTTGGAATTATTATTGTTAGTGTGAATAAAAATTATTTTTTCCTGTATTAATCGTTTTAACCCTACCCCCCCTGTATGAAGAAGATTTACGTTCTCCTCCTTATTGCTGTTTTCGCTTTTGTTACCGGTGTTCAGGCACAGGTTACTTATTACTCAAAGGCATCTGCCACCAACTTTGCATCTACTGCCAGTTGGGGTGCTAATACAGATGGCTCCGGTCCGGCTCCGGGTAGCATCAGCAACGCTGATGTTTTCATTGTTGCCAACGGTTCTGCCCTTACTTTGAATGCAAATGCAAGTGTGAGAGCATTAGGTATAAGTAGTGGTTCTTTGACAGTTAGTGCAAACACACTTACTGTAAGTTTACCAACCGGAAATACATCTACCCTTACTCTTAGTAATGGTGGTTACTTAACCGTAAATACCGGGGGTACCGTAAATGTAAACGGTAACTTTTTGCAAGTTGCCGGAGGAGTATTTACCCAAAATGGTGGTAATATCAATGTAGATGGAAACAGCGGGGTGGCAGGTATCTCTATGACAACAGGCTCCAGTAGTGGTACTACCATTACGGTTGCCAGCACTACGGGATTATTGGTTAATAGTATTGTATCTGTTACTGCGGGTACAGGTACCTTTGTTACCGGAACTATTGTAACAAGTGTACTTAATTCTACTCAGTTTACAGTTAGTGCCGCACCAACGACTGCTTTATCGGCGGCAACTGTTTTTGCTACCAATAGTGTAACATCGAGCAATAGCCTTGTTACTTTAGCTGGTTCTCCATCAACCATCTTTTTGAACGGGGGTACATTTACTATTGTTGACCCACATGCGAATTCGACTTCTGTTTACTCTTTAACTTGTAACGCGTCTGTTGCAACTAATGCCAGTCCAAATCATACATTCAAATTCGGAAATGGGGTTTCTACAGATCCTGGTTTTGGTGCTGTAGGCTTTTATACTTATTTTTTTCCGGGAACCAGCTATTTGATTTTAGGAAGTGTTCTTGTTGATAATAATGTAACAGCAACCAATAACCGCCAGGTAACTACACTATCTAATACAGGGATTTTAGGGGATTTAACTGTAAATGCTGGTGGTGAATATAGGGTTTCATCAACAACATATCTTACAGGTAATCTTGTAAACAACGGTACACTAACAACTACCAGTACTTTAAACTTTGCAAAGTATTTAAACGCAGTCTTACAACCTGCTACATCAACCCAAACAATTTCAGGTAGTGGTATTTTTAGAAACTCTGCCACCACCTCTACTGCCAACTTTACAAGTGTAACGTTTAATAATACTTCTTCCGGAGGTGTGATTTTTAGCAAT
>JAYTGA010000082.1:0-2498 GCA_043733905.1 Segetibacter sp. | reverse complement strand
CTATAATTTATTTGCGTATATCTCTTACCGCATTCCGGAAATAAGCGATGAATTGTACCGTATTGATGATGGTATGATGGCTGGCTTTGGCTGGGAAATAGGTGCCTTTGAAACATGGGATGCCTTGGGTGTTGCCAAAACTACGGAGGCCATGAAAGCAGCAGGCTATAAAGTAGCTGTATGGGTAGAAGAGATGCTTGCAACGGGCGCCGCTTCTTTTTACAAAGTAGAAAACGGGAAGCGTTTATACTACGATGTTATCACCAAAGGCTACAAAGCAATACCGGGTGGAGATGCTTTTATTGTAATGAAAAATTTTGCCAACGAAACTGTCTGGAAAAATAGTGCCTGCCGCACCTATCATTTGGGAGACGATGTATTGGGATTGGAATGGTACACTAAAATGGGCAGTATCGGTGGAGAAGTGTTGGACGGAATTCAAAAGTCAATTGCACTGGCAGAAGAAAAATATAAGGGACTTGTTATTGCCAACGATGGAGCAAATTTTAGTGCCGGGGCAAATGTGGGTATGATATTTATGCTGGCCATTGAACAGGACTATGATGAGATTGATATGGCCATCAGGATGTTTCAAAACACTATGATGAGGGTTCGTTACTCCGGTATTCCTGTTGTGCTGGCACCGCATGGTTTGGCATTGGGTGGGGGTTGCGAAATCTGTTTGCATGCTGATAAAGTAATTGCTGCTGCCGAAACTTACACTGGTTTGGTTGAAGTTGGTATCGGTGTAATTCCTGGTGGTGGTGGTACCAAAGAATTTGTATTGCGTGCTGCGGATGAAACGCATGATGGGGAAGTGGATACCCTAACCTTGCAAAATCGTTTCCTCACCATTGCCACGGCTAAAGTAGCTACATCAGGAGCTGAAGCTTTCGATATGGGTATTTACCGTAAAGGAAAAGATTTGATAAGTCTGAATGCAGGAAGGCGCATTGCAGAAGCTAAACAAGCTGTTATTGAGTTGTACAATGAAGGATACATAATGCCGGTGCAACGCAAAGATATTAAAGTGTTGGGGCGCTCTGCTTTGGGTACCATGTTAGCCGGTATCAATGGCATGCACAAAGGCAATTACGCAACGGACCATGATGTAACCGTTGCTAAAAAATTGGCGTACGTAATGTGCGGCGGTGATTTAAGTGAACCGGCATTTGTTACAGAACAATATTTACTTGATCTTGAAAGGGAAGCTTTTCTCAGTTTGACCGGGGAAAAGAAAACGCTGGAAAGAATACAGAGTGTCTTGAAAAGTGGAAAGCCATTGAGGAATTAAACCAATCAGTCTGACGCCCCCCGTCTGACTGATTGGTTTAATTCCGCCAGTTAGAAAATGATGCAAAACTGATCTTTAAGCACTTTCTTGATGCTTCGTTTAAGTAAAGCGTTTAGAAGTGAACGCTATAAATGGTTTTAAATTATCAGACTTTAGATTTAAATCCCCAATCATGAAATTTTTACCCGATAATATTTACCATGTTTATAACCAGGGCAACAATCATGAAGAACTCTTTTTAAAAGACGATCATTACAGATATTTTCTCCAATTATTTAAAGCATATGTTTTGCCACATTGTGAAGTATTAGCATGGTGTTTAATGCCAAACCATTTTCATTTCGAGCTTTATATTGATGAAAGGTGTACAGAAATGAAACAGCAGGGAGGCTTGGTTTTAGATCCTGTTACAAATGGTTTTAGAAAATTGCTAAGTACTTATGCGCATGAATTTAATATCACAAATAATCGCAGTGGTGCTTTATTCAGACCTAAAACGAAAGCTAAATGCCTGACTGATGAGTCGTTGATTTTAAATACATCCTATTCGCTGAGTAATTATTATTCTAATTGTTTTTATTATATACACAACAATCCTGTAAAAGACGGGTTAGTTAAAAATGCATCAGATTGGTTCTGGTCTTCTTATAATTTTTACTTTGCCAAAACGGAATTATTATTGTGCAATAAGCAACTGGCTGAAAAGTACTGTTCGTATAATATCAATGAACAACCTCCATTTGAGAACTTAATCAACTATATAAAGGAATAACTTTTTAGACAAGCTAATATCCCTGATTGGACTTCATTGGCGTCCGCCGCGGCGGATCAACATTATTGCTTTGTGGATCTTCAGGTTTTAAGTTTGAGTGATGAGCTTTTTTGGGAAAAGGCGTTTTTTGATTGGAGATAGGTTCCCTAATAAATAAATTGCTTTTTAAACTTGCCGCCACCGGTCAGACGGGACGTCAGACCGGTGGCTACCTCTACATCAATGATTCATACTATCTGCCAGCAGCCGGTGAAAATGGTGCGTACCCGTTTCCCTGGTGACAGAATAACGTCCATGTTTATAAAATCTTGATACGATTCCTTTCTGGACATTTTGAACAATTTCTTCATCCTCCATTTCAACCTTGTCCAAATCACTGCCGGCACCTTTGTCGTATTTATCTTCTTTCCACATAAAGGTTAAAAACTCCAC